>JBBAAM010000043.1:0-34030 GCA_041658245.1 Melioribacteraceae bacterium | reverse complement strand
AACTTGAAACAGCAAATTCGTTTTTAAATTTGCAGCCATACAATCTTGCTGACGAGATAAAAGCGAGAGTAAAATCGTTCTTACCTATGGCTCAGTCAAAGCGGTTATTCCTTAAAACGGAACTTAGTGATACATATCTTAATGCTCATATAGACAGTGAACTATTTGGTAAAGCGCTCTATCATTTGGTCAGCAATGGAATCAAGTTTACAAAAAAAGGGGGCGTCTTTGTTTCGTTGAATCATGAAAGAAAACAAGACAACGATTGGACAGTTACGAAAGTAATTGATACGGGAGTCGGAATACCAAAGGAGAATTTTGATAAGATCTTTAGTGCGTTTAGTCAATTAGACGAAGGGTACAACAAAAGTCACGAAGGAACAGGACTTGGATTAACAATTACAAAAAGAATTGTTGAGTTAATGAAGGGCTATATACAAGTTGAAAGTGAAGTAGGTAAAGGATCTGTGTTTTCAATTTGGCTGCCGGCAATACCAAATCAAAATCAAATTCAGCAGCAGATCGAAGAAAAACTAACCACCACAATAGTTAAACCGCCTACTACAAAAGAAAAAAGTTTACAAAAAATATTAGTGGTTGAGAATAACTCGTCTAATCGTATACTTTTTAATCGGTCTTTATCGGGTTATGCAAGAATAATTGAAGCTGAGGACGGAATATCGGGAGTTACAATGGCATCGAAGGTACACTTTGATTTAATACTTATGGATATAAACCTTGGTGCCGGTATTGACGGTGTTCAGGCTATGCACGAGATAAGAAAAATACCGGGATATGCATGTGTTCCAATTATTGCAGTTACTGCATACGTTATGTTCGGAGATAAGGAACGGTTTTTGAGTGAGGGTTTTGATTATTATTTAGCAAAACCGTTTATGAAAGAGGCCTTAGTTAGTTTAGTAGAAAAGACTCTTGCAAAAGTTAAGAAGTGAATTGGAGTTTAATAATACAACATTTTGGCAAGTGAGTTAAAAGGTAACTCATTAGTCCGATGGACACAAAAAGAGAAAAACTTAATTGCCCCTAGAAAATAGATAAATGTGAGTACTTGCGACTAATATTATAAAAGATTCACTGCATCCCTCAAATTCTGTTGTTGAAGGTGAGAATAAACTTGAGTTGTTGATAAATCTTCATGACCTAACAACTCTTTAATGATGTAGAGCGAAATTCCTTTTTGAGCTAACAGAGAAGCAAAAGAATGACGTAAAGAATGAAAGTGGATTTTTTCATTCAGGTTAGATCTTCTTACTGCTCGCTTGAATTGCTTGCTAATTGTCTCTTGGTGGAGTTTTCTGTTTGCTTAATCAATTGCCAATTCTCCCATGCGATCGTTGGACGTTTGCCTTGAATAGGTAAAACATTAAATCCGAAAATATTCCGATAAACTCTCGCGAGTTCTATGAATTGCATTATTAATTTTCTCCAGAATTAATTTTAAAGATTTTTACGTATGATGAATTCGATGCGTTAGTATCTTTTAAAGCACTTCCATTGTTTTGAATCTGAGAATTCGGGAGATGTTCATCAAATGTTTTAATTGCTTTTTGCAGTGCCTCGATATTCAAATGCGAATAAATCTCAGTTGTAGAAATCGAGGAATGGCCAAGCAGCTCTTTAATCGTATAAAGTGAAACGCCTTTCTGAGCTAGGTTCGAAGCGAATGAATGTCTAAGAGTGTGAAAATGAATTCGAGAATCCATTCCTGCAGCTTTGCAAGCTCGTTTGAACATTTGTGAAATATAATCGCCTGTGAATTTTTCACCATTGTTCTTGCAAAAAACATAACTGTTTCCGACCGGAATTATTTTCTCCCTTCCTTTTGTTATAAACTCTTCATCACAGACGGTAATAATTTTTGTTGCTAGGTTGACATTTTTCCATTTCAGATTAATAATTTCACCCAGACGCATTCCTGTATAAAATCCGATGATCACTGCACATAAAATGTCTGTTGAAAAAGTTTAGAACAAACCACCAAAGACCGGGAAAGAACATAATAATGCGTACAATATAATTGCGGAAATGAACAAGAAACGGAAAGGATTTGAAGATATTTGAATGAATCATCAGTTATATAAAAAATAGTGAACAGAATATTAAATTTTATTTTAAGAGGATAACTTGTTTTTTATTACAGCAATATCTATATGGATTGCTTCTAATTTTTTTGACATTGCAGTAAAACGATCGAGATAATTAAAACGAATTGAATTACTATCTTTTTCAAGCTGATCTATTCTTTTAATCTGTTGGCGTAATAACCAAGTTAAGAATGCAAGAAAAAAAGTAGGAAGTATTTCAATGATTTTATATTCCATAGAGCCTCAAGCCGCGATGTAAAATGTTTGATGGATGATCCCGTGAAATAGAAAAGCATGATTTCACGGGACAGGTGTTTTATGGGAAAACTAGTATAAATATTACGACAAATAAAAATTATATGACAATACTCTTGCCTCTACTTAATAGAATTTCTTTTTGAATCGAATAAAAAGAATTATTAGTAAAACTATGAATATGATAATTCCAATTGTTGCATAACCAATTTTTTCTACAAACGTAATTTCTTTTTTAATAATATTTTTGGTTGTATCGCTGAAGGTAGTATCAATTTTTTGTAACGGTATATCTAAAATAAAATCATTGGTTTTGGGTTTAAATATAATCTTGCCTTTGATTTTTGATTTTGGAATTACGATTTCAGATTGGATAGATGATGAATCAGAAAGTTGATTAAATAGAATTTCAATTTTATCATGAATCGGTTTTGGAAAATCTTTATAGTCTGCTTTTACTGTATCTTTAATTGCCGGTATTGTTAATTCAATTTTTCGATCTTTGATAATTGTTTCTGTAGATGAACAGGAAAGGAAGGAAAAAGAAATAAGAAGTAAGAAGTAAGAAATAAGACCTTGCCTACCGGCAGGCAGGAGTAAGAAATAGTACTTCATGATCTAACCAAAATAAACCAACAGATTCTAAAATAATTAGCAGGTTGAATTACTCGCGATCTTAAATAAACACCATCACCATCAAATTGACTTCCTTTAGCGCCGGAAGATGTATTCCCTTCTATTGTTGTTCCGTATGGACCAGACCAGTTAGTAAAAGTAAATCCGATATGTCCGAATACTGTATTACCTTTTTCCCAGCCAATGATTGAACCTTTTGGGATCTTATTTGTACCGCGTAAAACAGCAACAGCAGGAACTATCTTGTTCTGTAATTTGAAAGATCTTGCAAGTCCGGATCTTGTTGTTGGTGCTCTAACTTTTGCAGAGGATAAGCAGAAAGAGACAAAAGCAGAACACCAAGAATCACCTTTTTTACGTCCAACGGAATTCAGAAACATTTCAACATCTTTGCCGTCATTATGTCCGGTAAGTTCTCTTGTACCGATGAATGACCGAGCAATGTCTAAATGTTTTTGTGATTTAACTTGTGAGAATAGCGGAAGCAATAACAACACAAAGACCAAGAAAAAAAATCGCATAAGCTATATTCCCTTTTTTTAATTCTTCGATAGTATCTATTTCTTTAACAGCGTATTTATCAAAAATCCAGACGAGACAAATCCCTAGAACTGCTTTTGCTAAACCTACGCTGAATGAAGAAAATTCTATGAACCAATTAAATGTGATGAAAATAAAAAAGGCTGCAATAATTGAAATTATTAAAACCGTTTTGAATGCTGAATTGTTAAAGAAATCTTTCATAATGTTTTTACTTTAACCTCACCCCCGTCAAAAAACACGCCGGGCAGGCTAACCCTCTCCTTGGTAAGGAGAGGGGATTTAATTTATATTAAAGCGACTTCGCCGGATTTAACGGTTCCGTTTGAATATTTGAGTTTGAATTTTAGTTTGTTTCCGACTTCATCGAGGTAAAGTGTTACTTCTGAATTTTGTAAATCAGCATCAGGAGCTGCGGTAGTGTTTGTTTTAATAAAGATTTTAGATTGATCGCGAAGATTTTTAGAAATAATAGAATTAGAAAGACCATCAGCAATAAGAAGATGTGGTATTGCAGAATTATTTGTAAGAGCAATATCAGCAGAATTATATTTTACAGTACCACCAAAAGAAGGACCAAGAACGATTGTAGGAGTCCATGAAGTGAGGTGACCAGGTAAATACTGCATATAAACAAGATCAAAGGAAGCCGAACTAGGAAAATTATTATCAGCAAAAATTTGTTTGAAACCAGTAAAAAGTAAACCTTTCCCGGACTGAGGACGGGGCGCAGAGGCAGCGTAAGCAATAGCTGCAGTACTAATGATATTAAATTTAGGTCTGCCATTAAAAATACCATCCCATTGAGTGCCGGAATAATCAGATAAAGAGCCGGCCGCACCATCAAATTGAGCTTCTTCAATTTGAATTTCACCACTATCGCCAATAAACATATTCATATAACGAGCAAGGTTAACAGATTTAAAAACACAGCCGACCAGGAACGAAAATTTTGCAGTAGTTTGACAATTCCAAATATGAATTAAAGAGGCATTAACAGTAGAAGTAAAAATAATTTTGCCCCAATAACCAAAGCCGACTTGATTCCAATCGTAAGATCTATCAATTGCATCGAATATTACATTAAGAGAACTGCAAGAAACAAGAGATAAACAGCGATTGTAATTAGAAGGATTGTTGATTATTTGAATAGGATCGTTATTAGCGATGGGATTAACAGCTCCATTTCTAGCAAACACACAATAAGCGCTAGAACCGGAATTAATGAAAGTACCACACCATCTAACGTAAATTATACCATTAGAAAAACCAGTAAAATCAGCACCAGTGATAATAGAACCAGCAGCGACAAAGATAAAAACAGAGTAATTATTTAAATTAGTAGGAAGAGAATCAACAGCTTTTTGAAGTGAAGTAAAGGCTTTAGCCCAAGTAGAGCCATCAGAATTATCACCCGATGAGGAAACAAAGATGCGAAAGACTAAAGATGAACCTTCAAAATTTGGAACTAATTTATTAAAAGGAAATTGTACTAAATTTTTGGGAACAATATTTTGTTTATCGAGGAAATTATTAATCTTTCTCATTTGATTACCTTTTATTTTAAACTAGGAGTATGCGAATTAATATTTCAGGACCGGAAGCAGCATCGAGCGCGTACCCGTTAACAGCTTGAGGAAGCACAGAACCAGCAAGAGCAGAAGCGGGTTGAGCGCTGGAAGAAGTAACAGCGACAGCACCGGCGGGAATGGTTGCAGATAAAGAAGAAGCTACAACAGCTTTACCGGCAGCATCAGAAGTGACAGCTGAGCCGATAGTAATAACACCGCCGGAAAGGATTAGCGCGATGCCGGAAACAGCAATAGGGGCTTGTTCGCCTAGACTAGAAGCGGCATTTAAGATACCAAGAGCTTTAGCATTTGCAGCACAAAGATTACCATTAAAACCGATGAACTTGTATTTGTTGAGTGAATGATCAACAGGTGCAAGGAAAGAAGTAATAAGATTTAATTGTTCGGTTAACATTATTTACCTCGTTTATTTTTTTTTGTCCCGACTTGTCGGGATGGTTTTATAATCTTCGCAGACGGAGCGGGCATATTATCAGCAGTAGAATTATCTTGAATCATTTTAGAGGAAATATTTTCATCAATATTTATTTCTTGATTTATTGATTCATTAATTGGTTCAATAACAGCTAAAAGATTGCTCGGATATTTTTTAATTAAATCCGGTGGTAAATCAGTGATGGAATTTTGGACGTAATATTTTCCATCATGCGAAAAGTCGGTATTTATAACTTGAGCTTTCATAAGACCTCATCTTACCTCACCCCTAACCCTCTCCTTGAAAAAAGGAGAGGGAGTTTGGGAGAGGGAGTTTTTAATTATGCGTTTGTATCTTTAATTAAATAACCGGCATCAGAGCCAACAATTTTAGCAGTGAAAATATCAGTTGATCTAACGATTTCGAGTTTACCGCCTTCTTCGTAACGATCAACAATCGGATAATTTTTCTTACGAAGCGTATAAGCGAAAGAAGGTTCGTAAACGGAACGCTCGATGTTAGTTTGTTTTTTAGGAACGTAAGCAAGAATCATATTATCGCTCCAAATATCAACGAATGTACCGGCGTCATTTGAGTAAACTGCATCACCAATAAAAAGTTGATCGAGATCAAGTAATGCTTTTAACAATTCGGGATTTACGATTGCGTGATCAGTAACTTTAATACGGTCCAAAATCAACGGATGATTTTTAAGAGCTTTATAAGTCGAGGCACCAAGAACAGCAACATTAGGACGTTTAGCAATTTTTGCTCGAACAGCATCTTTCGCGTTGTCGATAGTTGTAAAAGGATTTGATGTTGCATCTGTAAATTGAGAAGTGCCGGAAAGAGTGACTTTGTTACCGACTGGATAGTTAGCATCATCTTGTGCTAAATCGGCAGCAATTTTTTCAAGACGGAGCGCAATACCATCAGAGACAACAACAGAAGCGTGCATTCGAAGGTTGATGATATCTTCTTCGATTTCCCTATAATCCATTGGATACTCGAGATCGTGTTCGGCTAAAGCGAAGTCAATTGAAGTTTTATCTTCGGGATTGATACGATTAGATTTAGCGCGAATAGCTCGTTCTGTGTTGTAGATCTTAAAAGCTTCCTTTGTGAACTGCGGAATTTTCCCGCCTTCTTTATCCACTTCAACGATAGGAAAGAGATTTACTGCAATAAGAGCGGCGTTAGAATAACCGCGAGCGATTGATGTAAGAACCGGATCAACGATTCTTTTAGCTGATAAAGTACCCATGATGTTTATTCCTTAATATTTACTGAAAAAACATTAAACCTTCTTTTCTCTTGAAAGAAAAGAAGCAAAAGTTCAAGACTTCAAAAAAATCTGCTAAAATTTGATTCGCTTCATTGCGGAAAATGAACTCCTCTCCCGCTGATTTATTATAAGTAATAATTTTGAAGGCGGGATCGTCGAACAGCATTTTCCGCTGATCATTTCGCTCATCAAATTTCTTAACGCGATTTTTTTGAGGTCGGATTGAAGGTCCTTTAAAATTATTTAGACCGATTAAAATATTTTTAAGTATTAGTAACATTAATTTTATGATTTTAATAGTTTTTGTATTGCTTCTGAGTAAGTAATTTTTTCTGAATCACAAAGTTCAAGTGCTTGTTTGTGCATAGCATAAGATTGAGGATCTAGATATAAACCGTTAAAAGATTCATCTTTCTTTTGATTGCCTTCGGGTTTAGTTGCGAAATCTTCGAAAAGGTTTAGCTGAGGGAAAGAAGAAATAAAATTTTTAATAAAACTTGTGAAATAAACAGAGAAATTTTCTTCGGAGAAGTTCATTGAAGAAATTTCTTTGCAGAAAGAAATTATTTGTTCTTTCATAGCGGGCGTAAGATTACCGCTTACAATTTTATCATTTAAGAAACTTTCAAATTCAGAACTTTCGATTTCACTTTTAAGTGAAGTAAATTGATCCAGAAAATTTTTCAATTCATCTTTAGAAACGAATTGAGAGAAATCGGATCCTTCGCTAGCGCTCAGGACAGGTTTTTGATTTTCGATTTTCGATCCTTCGCTATCGCTCAGGACAGGTTTCAGTTTTTCGATTTCAGATTTTAGATTTATGATTTCAGAAATTAATTCATTTTCATTTTTGGAAAAATTATTTGCTTCGGATTTCGAATTTGCTTCGGAATTGTTTTCTGTTTCATTCGAGAATTCAAATTCATAATGATCATCTTTATTTTGAGAAAAGTTAATATCAGCAAGTCCTTTAACTGCGGGTGTAGCAGCACCAAGAAAACCAACGTGTAAAAGATTATGATCTGATCCAAGAGAAATACTTCTCTTTTTGTATTTCTTTTCTTTTACAAGATTAACAAGTTCATCAGAAAGTTCACCTTCAGCAATTAAGGTTTCTTGATCATCTGAAAGTTTTAAGTTTTTAATCCAACCATACGCCGGAGCGTCATCATTCCATGGATGACCGAGAACGATTGGAGCTTCATTATGTTGCGGGTTATAATTATTTGCAATGTTTTGAAGATCTGTAGTTTCGAAAGTTTTAGTATTTCCGTTTGAAGCGGTATGAGTACCGGTCTTAAAAATTTCAAATTCTAGTAAATTCATGATAAACCTCAGTAAAGATTTATTAACTGTGGATAATTTGTTAATATTTTTGGTAAAATACAATAAAGAAATATAGATTATAGGGAAATGTTGGGAAATTATAAGGAAACTAATAAGGCGATTAGCTTTTAGCAGTTAGCAGTGAGAAAAAGAGAAATGAATGAGAAGCAGAAAAGATTTTGCGATGAATATCTTAAAGATTTGAATGCGACAAAAGCGGCAATTAGAGCAGGATATTCAAAGGAAACGGCACGGCAAATAGGTTATGAGAACCTTACAAAACCTTACATTCAAAAGTATCTGAAATCAAAGATAAAAAAGATAGAAAAGAAGAATGAATTAACAATAGAAAAAGTAATAAATGAATTACAGAAGATCGGATTCGATATTGAACCGGATGGTGAAATAATGTTTTATACAAACAAAATAAAAGCATTAGAAACATTATTAGAATATTTACAAACTGCTAATAATGGCGGAGTACCAAAAATAATTGTTGAATTAAGAAATATGATGGTAAAAGAGAATGGAAAAGAATGAATTAATAATACCATTAGAATTTCATGATAAGCAACAGGAAATATTTTATGATTCTGATGCTCGTTATAAAGTAATTGCAAAAGGAAGAAGGTTTGGACTTACAAAAGGATTTGCAAATTATGTAATTGCAAATATGCTTAATGACGTATCGCCAATTCTTTGGGTAGATACTATTTACGGAAATATCGAGCGATATGTAGAGAGATATTTTATACCGGAATTGAAGCAATTACCGAAAGATAGTTGGCGGTGGCGGTCTGTTAAAAATGATTTGAAGATTATGGATTCTGTTTGTGATTTTAAGTCAGCGGATCGTCCGGAGAATTTAGAAGGATTTGGATACAAACTAATAATATTAAATGAAGCCGGAATTATTCTTAAGAACAGAAGATTATGGGAAGAAAGTATCGCTCCAATGACTTTGGATTACAAGGCAAAAGTTTTAATTGGGGGCACACCGAAAGGAAAGAAACTAAAAAGAAATCATGAGGAGCATTTGTTTTATGAGTTGTATAAAAGAGGTGAAACGAACGAACCCCCCTTTAATTCCCCCCTTTCAAAAAAGGGGGAAATCAATATGTGGAAATCGTTTAATTATTCGAGTTATGACAATCCTATGTTGGACGCCGATGAAATAGACCAACTTGCTAAAGAAATACCGCTGCAGCTTCGCAATCAAGAAATTTATGGTGAATTCATTGATAGTCAAGAGCAAGGAATTGTAAATCCGGAATGGTGGAAATATTACAGTTATGAAGAATTAAACACAAAAAGAGTTATCAGGAAAATCCAAAGTTGGGATACAGCTTTCAAAACTGATGAATTAAATTGTTTTTCAGTCTGTACAACATGGACGGTAACTAATGACGGATATTATCTTATTTCGATTTGGAGAGATCGTTTAGAGTTCCCGGACTTAAAAAGAAAAGTAGTTGAGCTTTATGAAAAGTTTAGAGTTGATGAGGTTTTGATAGAAGATAAAGCAAGCGGTCAAAGTTTAATTCAAGAATTAAACAGAGAGACACGAATTCCAATTAAAGCGATAAAAGTTGATAGGGATAAATTAGCGAGATTAAATTCTTGCTCTACATTAATTGAAAGCGGAAAAGTATTTTTACCTAGTACTGAACCCCCTTTGTCCCCCTTTGATAAAGGGGGAAATATTAAAGAATTGATTGATGAATTGAGTGAATTTCCAAACTCGGAATTTGATGATATTGTGGATTCAGTTACTCAATTCTTAAACTACGCAAAAACTTTAACTACTGAATTTGAGAAACTTATTCATATTACAAGAAAGACAATCAAAACGAAATACGGGAAATACAGAAGGTGAAAAAGAGAAAGAAGTAAGGAGTAAGAAGTAAGTAGTAAGAACAAAAGCAAGAGCCCGTCAAAAAAACCGCCGGGCAAGCAAGATCAAGATAAAAGGAGGAATAAAATAAAAAGTTTTATGAAAAATACTTTGTTAAAAGAACGTGCAGTTCGTGAAGTTCTAAATTTATTTAATGATGTTCTACCGGATCCGGATAAGATACTTGCTGAAAATAATTATGATTATTCCATTTATCGTGAATTACTTCTTGATGCACATTTATCAGCTACAATACAGCAGAGAAAGAGTCAAGTGTTACAGATGGGTTGGGAACTGAATTATGATGGTCCCGAAAGAATCAAAAATGAATTAGTTGAAATAATTCAGAACATGCCGTTACAGGAAATAGGTAATAATGTTTTGGATGCAGTTCTTTACGGTTATGCTGTGGGAGAAGTTAATTGGGAAATGAGAGGAAGTAAGATTATTCCGGTTAATATAATTTACAAACCACAGGAATGGTTTATGTTTGATATTAAAAACAGATTAAGATTAAGAGTAAGAGCAAGAGGAAATTATTTGTTTGAGCCGGGTGAAGAATTACCGCCATACAAATTTATTTTATGTCAACACATGCCGAGTTATACAAATCCTTATGGTGAGAAATTATTATCGCGTTGTTTTTGGCCGGTAACATTTAAGAAAGCCGGAATAGAATTTTGGGAATTGATGGTAGAAAGATTTGGATCGCCAAATCTAATCGGACGTTATGCTGCGGGTGCAACAGAATCAGAAAAGAATCAATTGCTTGAAGATCTAGAGCAAATGACAAAAGATATCATTACAGTAATGAGAAGTGATCAGGTTGTAGAATGGAAAGAATCGCCGAAATATTCTGTTGGCGGATTATATGAAAATTTAATACAATTCTTGAATACGGAGATTTCAAAAGCAATACTAACAGCAACATTGACAATAGAAAGCGGAAGTGTAGGAAATTATAAGAGTGCCGTGGTCCAACAGGAAATGATTAGTTATTTAGGAATGCAGGACAAGAAACTAATAGAATTTTCTATCAATAAATTATTAGAATATTACTTAGAATTAAATCACTCCGCCAAAGGCGGAGAAAAAGAAAAAGCAAAAATAAAGTTTAACAGGAAAGAAGGAATATCAGAGTTTTCAATTGATCGTGATAAAATATTAAAGGAAATGGGGATAGAATTTTCGAAGGAATATTTTAAGAAGCGATACAACTTAACAGAAACAGATTTTGAGATTGCGAAAAGTACTGATTAGCTCCGCCGGAGGCCGGACAAGTGTTAGCGGTTAGCTTTTAGCAATTAGTTTTTTTTATCGTGTTGCGAGTGGAGTGTGTGCCGGGCTCGGCGACACGAAACGAGCAAAGGTGAGGTGACAATGTTAGGTGCCGAGTTTATATAAGGCAACATTATGACGAGTGATAGAACTACAAATTTTTTTCCGTTGGGACTGCTCAAAGTTCTTGGCATAATGTTCTTTATGTAATACTGGCTGTCACATTTTGACCCCGTGAAATATCAATATAATTAGACACATAGAAGCATGAAGGTTATTTGATAATGAATGAAAGGTATTATTAAAAAAATAATTTCACGGGGCAAGTTGAGCTGAGACCATCACACAAAAGGTTGCTTATCAATTTGAAAAGAGAAGTCAGAACAATTCATAATTTCGATCTTCGACATTAATACTGTAAATGGATTTGATAAAATCAGAAAGTGAAGTTTTATCGCAACTTGCAAGAGCTATAATTTCTTCCCTTCGTAGGCTCAGGGCAGGCTTTGATAGAAACAAGTCTTCGGATTTTATATTCGTTCCATTCCTTTTGAGTTACAGCTTTGTAATAACCGTTATCATTGCCAACAATCCAATGCCCGTTTACTCTTGCTTGATGAGAAAGAGTTCTTAATTTTCTTTTGAAGTTATCGAGTGCACCGATTATTGTTTTGCACCGCAACAGTTGCAAAAGCTATTTTCAATTAGTTTAGATTTACCACAACTTGAACAATGTCGCTGCGGTGAATCATCATCCAAATAATCATTACAAACATTGCAGATTGGCTTTTTATCGTGGACATAACCCAAAATGATATAAGGGCTGATACCATCAAATTCATCAAAAGAATCATTCATCTTTTCAAATTCTTTTTCGGTTAATAATATTAAATCATGACAATGATTTTCGATTAGGATTTTCATTATATGGTCTCTAAAGGTGATGAAGTATTTGCTCTAGTTATGTGATAAAATTTCCATAATAATCTTACTAAACACCCGTTAATAATATCTTGATTTGCTTTTTGTTTATGAAGGAAAGGTGCAGCTTTAACACGATTAAAATTTACGCCGTAACTTGATCTTTCAAAAGTTATCAAACCGGCATATTCCGGTACATCAATTTCAATTTTACTATCAACAACAAAATAGAATTTATTAGTACGTTCACCATCTTTTATTAAATCATGTTTATTAGTTTTTCCATAATTAGTTCCTTTCTTAAAATCATTATTAAAATCTGGTTTCGAGCATTTTATTTCATATTCTGTTGTAAATAAATTTTTGTTAAGTGAAAAGAGATCGCATTCGAACGTACCAATAAAAAAGTTTGGTACTATTGCCAAGTAATAGTTAGAAATAATATGGTGTAAAAGTTCGTGTTCAATTTTCATTTTACTTTGGATTGGCCCAAGGTTATAAACTTGCCTACTATGCCTCTGCCTTCGGCAGACAAGTCCGGCAGGTAAACCGGCAGTGCGGTTTTCTGTTTTGGTTTTCTAAACTTTTTAGCTTCCGGACAAGTAATAAAATGTGAAGTATGAATTTTCTGATCGAACATTACTTCCATCTTTGCGATAAGTAAAGAAATGTGACTTTGACTTAATGAATCTATATCAACAGGATTAAGCTTACCGGAAGAAGTTCTTAAATAGTAGAATTCTTTTTTACATGATTTGCAAAATGGCATAATCAATTCTCTTTTTTAATTAAGCGCCATAATGAATTTTTAATGATTTAAGAGATTTATTTTGATGATAAAGCCAATCTATTGCGTGACGTATTAGAGATCCGTTTTGCTCGCTTACTGAAAGGCACCAAAGATAACCGAAAGGTTCATCCGATCTTTTCTGAAACCAAGAAAAAGCAATTTCGCGCATTTCTGTTTTTGCAGCTAGAGTTTTGATATTAGATTTAGCTTTTTCGTTAAGACTAAATTCGGGAGATTCTAAATCAGTGATAGACATTAGAAGAACTTCTGCAGCTAAATGTTTAGCACCGGACATATAATTATCAATTTTCATAAAGCTTCTATATCCTCTAAAGTTTGAGAAAGTGAATCTTTTTCGAATTCAAGGTTCTTAATTATTTGATCTTTGGAATTAATTTCGGATTTGAGATTGTTGATTACTGAATCTTTAAGTTCAATAAACTTTATTAAATCTTCTCTAGAAGAAATGTAGAATTTTTTAGAAAAGATGAGGGCCAAATAAATTATGAAAGTAGAAACGATATAAAAAATGCCGAGAAATATTAAAGAGGAGACTAATTGCAATTTCATTTTTCATTCTCCTTAGTTAAAAAGTGAAACCCGCCTACCGGACGGGCAGGCGTGAAAAGTCAAAGGTGAAATGGAAGATCCTTCGTCATCCCGCTTCGCGGTATTCCTCAGGATAGATAACTCTAATGATCGTATTTGATGTTGATGAGTTATCCACATATCCACACTATTATTTAAAAGATTTCTTTCTTTTCTTTCTTTCTTTGTTGTTTCATTCGCCCGAAATTTTGAAAAGTTTGGTCGAACTTTCTGAAAGTTCGGCTGAACTGCTTTTAAGTTTTCTTTCCCGCGCTTTGATTCTTTCTCTCTTAACTTCCCGATAGGTATCCCGGACAATTTCTGTGGTGATATTTCCATCAAGATTTATTAACAGCTCTGCTTCTGTTGTGAGGAAATCAATAAACTGCCGGAATTGATCGAGAGTGAAATCGAGATCATCTGCAGTTGAAGCTTCGACATACTTTTTATGTATCTGCAGGATGCATTGATCTGAATTAGCAATGATGTTATTTAATGCCCAGAATTTGCCTTCCCCTTCCCATCCGAATTTTGAACGGAGTAACTTAAATTTTGGGTGATTATGAGAGTTAGCATCGTGCGAATAGTAATCGAGGTTATTCTTCAAGGTTTATCCTCACTTTTTTACTTGATGAATTGGAGCTGTAAGATTGGCAATATGATATCGGTTTTAGATTAAGTGTTAAAACAGAATGAGGTTTAGTTTTGATTTTTTCGATAAAGTCAATAAGTGATTGTAAAACAACTTTTTCCCTATTTCCTATTCTAACGAATTCGAGTTCGGTTGAAATAGTTGTAAAGGTGTTGTAGGAACAATCGAGCAGTTTAACAGCTTTGTTTTTCGATATAAGGAATTTATTCAACATTAGTCTTATAAGAAGCAAGCCGTAATGATTGAAAGATAATCTGTAATAATTGAGGATCTTTACCGGCAAGTGCTCTGGAGACTTCGGGCTGATAGTATTTCCTTTTAGAAGTGCTTATTTTTTTTGCTAGCCATGATTGAGACTTCTTAATTTTTTTTAGATGAAGATATACAAAAAGTTCTTGACTAATTGAGTTTGTTTCCATAATATTAACCTATAATTATAATATATTTATATAATAGTAAATGAAAGTTAAATAAATGGTAAAGAAAAGTCAAGATAAGGAAACTATAAAAAGAAGAGAAGAATTGGTGCGGCAGCTTCTTGACGCAATTTTAGATAAATACGGAACACAAAAGGAGCTAGCAAAAGCTATGGGAGTGACGGAGGGAAACTTATCAAAACGTATCAAAAATCCTTCTCGGAAGTTCGTTAAGGAACTGGAAAACCATGGGGTTAAGATTTACCATAATAACAACAAAAACATTGTAAATAACACCGGAACAAACAGTGATTTATCTAATATGGTCTTCAACTTAATTCAAAAAGTTGGACAATTAGAGGAAAAAATAAATAGGATAGAAAAGAGAGAATGAGTTCGTTATACAAAGGAAAGAATTCAAAAAACTGGCACTTAAAGATTGTTATAAATGGTAAGAGACAAGATATTTCTACCAAATGTACGAATCGTAAGGATGCAGAGAATTTTGTAAAACAGTACGAGCTGAAGCTGAGGGAGAAAGTTTCGGGTGTGATAAAGGTATGCCCAACACTATCGCAAGGACTTAAACATTATGTTACAGTTAACAAGCTAGGTAAGAATACAATACGATCGTACAAAAATGCTTGCGAACATTTTATTACTGTGAACGGTGATAAAAGATTTGAAGAGTACACAATATTTGATCATTCTAGGTTTATAGAATATTTGGATAAGAATAATTTTAGCGAAGCAACAAAAGGAATAATGACAAGAAGTTTATTTTCAATTTTTAATTATTTTGTTAAGAATGATTATATAAAAAGAAATCCAATAAAAGCTATAAGAAAAACAGAATTACCGAAACCAATATCAGAAAAAGATTTGAATGAAATATTGAATTATCTACATGAGAACGATAAAGAATTTGAAAAGATAGTACGATTAGCATTGTTAACAGGATTTAGAAGATCTACAATATGTGAAGTTCTTGGTATTGATATGGATCGGAGGTTAATTCAAGCAAAGAATGTAAAGGCAGGTAGAGATTTTATTATTCCGATTTATGAAGAGCTTGAAAGATTTTTGAGGAATGAATTCGGGATAGAAAAATTGTTCGTCGGAAAAATTACAAAGCTGAACATTTCCACTATTTCACATAAATTTCATTCAGCAAATGTAGAGTTGTATAATAAAGGTAAAATTTCTGCTTCATATAAGTTCCATTCATTGAGACATACAGCAGCAACAAATTTTGGTAATAAGGGTTTGGATTTAAAATCAATAAAAGATATTTTAGATCACTCAGATTTGAAAACTTCTGAAGGATACGTACAGCAAAATCTAGACTTTTTACGGGAAAGAATGAACCAAAAACTAAGACACAACTAAGACACTTTGGTTCAAAGATGTTGAATATGTTGAAAATGGAAATTAGAAAGTTTGAAAAACGTTAAAAAAAGCACGGGCTCTTAGCTCAGTTGGTTAGAGCAGCTGACTCATAATCAGCGGGTCGGAGGTTCAAGTCCTTCAGGGCCCACTTAAATAAAAGCCGTATTTATACGGCTTTAATTTTATATTAAGGTTAACCGGTTTTGGTATAGAAAAGATTTAATTAATACGCTAAAGCCAAATTATTGCAACAAATTGTGAAAAAAGTTTATATTTGCACCGCGTTTTTGCCGGGGTGGCGGAATTGGTAGACGCACAGGACTTAAAATCCTGTGGGTGGTTTCACCCGTGCCGGTTCGAGTCCGGCCCTCGGTACTTAATTTGTGATACGGGTTTTATAACAATGACGAAGTAATTCTGCGGGTTCTTAGCTCAGTTGGTTAGAGCGTCTGCTTGACGTGCAGAAGGTCATAGGTTCGAATCCTATAGAACCCACAATTATCGGAGGATTCTCCGTTTTTTTTTAATATAGGAATGATGGAAAAAATAAATATAACATTTCCTGATGGATCAGTTAAAGAATTTGATAAAGGCATAACTGCTTTTGAAGTTGCAAAATCAATTTCTAATCGTTTAGCTGATGAAGCTCTAGTTTCCAAGATCAATGGCGAGATACGAGATCTTTCGACACCGTTAAAAAATGATGTTACTCTACAAATTTTCACTTTCGATAATCCTGAAGGAAAGCATACTTATTGGCATTCGACTTCTCATTTAATGGCTCATGCAGTTCAATCAATCTATCCTGAAGCTAAGTTTGGAGTTGGTCCCGCAATAGATGCAGGATTCTATTATGATATTGATGTTAACTCAAACTTAACAGAAGAAAATTTAGTTAAGATTGAGAAAAAAATGATGGAAATCATTTCACAAAAAAATCAATTTAAGAGAACAGAACTTAGTAAAAATGATGCTGTGAACTTTTTCAAGAAGAAAAGTGATAATTACAAATTAGAAATCTTAAGTGAACTTGATGATAAAGCGGAAGTAATCAGCATATATGATGAGGGTGATTTTACCGATCTATGTTTAGGTCCGCATGTCCCTGATGCCGGCAAAATTAAATTTGTAAAACTTCTCACAGTTTCCGGATCTTATTGGAGAGGTGACGAAAAAAATAAACAGATGCAAAGAATCTACGGCATTTCATTCCCTAAAAAGAAAATGCTTGATGATTATCTTCTGTTTCTTGAAGAAGCAAAAAAACGCGATCATAGAAAAGTTGGCAAACAGCTCGATCTATTCAGCATACACGAAGAAGCAGGAGCCGGACTGATCTATTGGCATCCGAAAGGATCAAGAATTAGAAATACTGTTGAAACATTTTGGCGGAAGGAACATCTCAAAAGCGGATATGACCTTTTATATTCACCTCATATGGGAAAGAGCTGGCTTTGGGAAACTAGCGGACATTTAGATTTCTACAAAGATAGTATGTACTCGCCAATGAGTATTGATGATCAGAATTATTATGTTAAACCTATGAACTGTCCGTTCCATATAATGATCTATAAAACAAAACTTCGTTCATACAGAGATTTACCTTTACGTTGGGCAGAATTGGGAACTGTTTATCGTTATGAAAAGAGCGGAGTGTTACACGGATTACTTCGTGTGCGGGGATTTACTCAAGATGATGCACATATTTTCTGTACCAAAGATCAAATTGAAGATGAAGTTATAGAAGTCCTGCGTTTTTCAAAGTTTATTTTATTTTCGTTTGGATTTTCTGATCTTAAATTTTTTATTGCTACAAAACCGGAAGATGCAGTTGGCGAAGATAGTCTTTGGGAAAAAGCAACTAGCTCATTAAAAAATGCTCTTGCTCGAGAAAATGTTGACTATGAAATTGATGAAGGAGGCGGAGCTTTTTACGGACCTAAGATTGATATTAAAATCAAAGATGCATTAAATCGTGAATGGCAGTTAAGTACAATTCAATTTGATTTCAATTTGCCACAACGATTTGATATGCAATACATTGGTGAGGATGGGAAAGAACATCAGCCATATATGGTTCACAGAGCATTGCTCGGGTCAATAGAACGTTTTATGGGTATCTTGATCGAACATTACGGCGGTGCATTCCCTACATGGTTAGCTCCGGTTCAAGTTGCTGTTCTTGCTGTCTCTCAGAATTTTATGGAATATGCCGGACAAGTAAGAGATGTTCTTGCTAAGAACGATATTATTGCCGAACTTGATAAACGAAATGAGAAAATTGGTTACAAAATACGTGATTGGGAGATGCAGAAAGTTCCTTACATGTTAATCGTAGGTGAAAAAGAAAAAGAATCCGGAACAGTTTCTGTAAGGCAGCATAAACTTGGCGATAAAGGTAGTTTATCATTAGAAGAATTTGTTTCTAAAATAAAAATCGAAATAGATAACAAAGTAAATCACAATTAAGAGAGGTATTATATCACTCAAATTAAATACCGAGTTAATCAGGAAATAAGAATTCCTGAAGTTAGACTCATTGGACCTAACGGTGAAGTATTAGGTGTTGTATCATCAAAAGAGGCAATTAAAAAAGCAGAAGAAGCTCAGATGGATTTGGTAGAGATAGCACCGCAAGCTACGCCTCCGGTTTGTAAGATTATTGATTACGGAAAATTTATTTATGAAATACAAAAAAGAGAGAAGCTTCAAAAGAAGAAACAAGTTGTTAGTGTTCTAAAAGAAATTCGTTTGCATCCAAATACAGATACTCATGATTTTGATTTCAAAGCACGGCATGCTGTTAATTTTATTGAGAATGGTGACAAAGTTAAAGTTTCAGTAATATTTAAAGGAAGAGAATTAGCTTATACGGAAATCGGCGAGACATTGCTTAGGAAGTTTCTTGAAAGGTTGGCTGATGTAGCCAAAGTAGAGCAGGAACCAAAATTTGAAGGACGAGCAATGCACGCAATATTAGCGCCACAAAAAGGTAAAAAGAAAAAATAGATAGGTGGAATAATGCCAAAGATGAAAAGCAATCGTGGAGCGGCGAAAACTTTTAGAAAAACCGCATCCGGAAAAATTAAAAGAAACAAAGCATTCAGATCGCATATTTTAACAACTAAATCTACCAAAAGAAAAAGAGGATTGAGAAAATCAACACTTGTTTCTAAGGCAGAGACAAAAAGAATTAAAATTATGTTACAATAAGGAGTAGTAAGTCATGCCGAGAGCACAAAATAAGGTTGCATCCCATAGACGCCGTAAAAAAATTATGGCAATGGCAAAAGGATATTGGGGCGCCCGCAGTAAAGTATTAACCGTTGCAAAACATCATATTGATAAAGGTTTGCAGCACGCATATCGTGATCGCAAACTTAAAAAGAGAGAATTCCGATCATTATGGATTATCAGAATAAATGCAGCAGCAAGAATGCACGGAACAACTTATTCGCGTTTGATTCACATGCTTGATGATAAAGGAATTGTGATCAACAGAAAAGTACTAGCAAGTATTGCAGTTGAAAATCCGCAAGCTTTCTCTGATGTAGTTAAATTTGCAATGAACTAATTTTTTCCCTCTCGAACTTTTAGCTTAAGTTTCGAGAGGGAATTTTTTTAAATTCTCGGGATTGTTGCTATGATAGATAAAATTAATGAAACCCGAAAAAGTTTTGATGAAGATTTATCAAAAGTTGAAAACCTAACTTCGCTCGAAGACCTTCGAATAAAATTCCTCAGCCGTAAAGGATTAGTCTCACAACTTTTCGAATCGCTAAAAGATGTTTCTAAAGAAGAAAAACCTAAAGTCGGGCAAGCTCTTAATCAGCTTAAAATTTATACTCAATCAAAATTCGACGAACTAAAAGAAAAATTAGAAAAAGGCCAGAAGAGTTCTAAGGAATTTGTTGATCTAACTTTACCAGGAAGAAAACGTGTAATAGGAAGCAAACATATTCTTACTCAAACTCTGGATGAAATAAAAAATATTTTTAGAGGACTCGGTTTTTCCGTTTATGAAGGACCGGAACTCGAATCTGATTATTATAATTTTGAAGCGCTGAACTTTCCGGCAGATCATCCGGCAAGAGACATGCAGGATACATTTTTTGTAACAGAAAAATTCTTGCTCAGAACTCACACATCACCGGTTCAGATTCGTTTGATGAAAGAGAAAAAGCCGCCGCTTAGGGCAATAATGCCGGGGAAAGTTTTTCGAAATGAAGCTATAAGTGCTAAGAGTTATTGTTTGTTTCATCAAGTAGAAGGACTTTATGTTGATACTGATGTTACTTTTGCAGAATTGAAAGGAACTCTTGTTGCATTTGTAAAACAGTTTTTTGGTCAGAATATAAAATACAGATTCCGTGCAAGTTTCTTTCCATTTACAGAACCAAGTGCTGAAATGGATATTTGGTGGGAACCAAAAGGCAAACAGGGCAGATGGATGGAAATTCTTGGCTGCGGAATGGTTGATCCAAATGTTCTTATGAACGTTGGTATAGATCCTGAAAAATATACAGGTTATGCTTTTGGAATGGGAATCGAAAGAACAGCTATGCGTAAATATGGTATTGATGATATCAGAATTTTATTTGATAACGATAAACGATTCTTGACGCAATTCTAAGCGAGGATAAAAGTGAAAATTTCTATTAACTGGTTGAATGAATACGTTGACTTAAAAAATATTTCCGTAAGCGAAATTGTAGATAAACTTACCTATGCCGGATTGGAAGTCGAAGAAATTGATGATCAAGCGAAAAAATTTGAAAATATTGTTATCGGGTATGTTAAAGAAGTAAAGAAACATCCTAACGCTGATAAATTGTCTGTGTGTAAAGTAAATGATGGAAAAGATGATTACAGCGTTGTATGCGGTGCACCAAATGTTGCTGCCGGGCAAAAAGTAGCATTCGCTAAAGTAGGAGTTGTAATTCCTAATGGAGGAATGAAACTTGAAAAAGTTAGGATTCGCGGCGAAGTATCTTTTGGTATGATCTGTTCGGAACGGGAATTAAATCTTGGAGATAATCACGAAGGAATATTAGTTCTGGATCCTTCATTAAAAGAAGGATTATCTTTTGCAGAAGCAATGGAAATGAATGATACGATTTTAGAAATTGCAATTACTCCAAATCGAGCTGATGCATTAAGTCATATAGGAATTGCACGTGAGTTATCCGCATTGTTCGATCTGCCATTAAAATATCCAGATGTTAATTTCAAAGAGTCCGGAAAGAAATCAGAAGAATTAGCATCAGTAGAAATCAAAAATCCCGATAGTTGTCCCCGCTACATTGGTAAAGTAGTCAGTAATGTTGAAATAAAAGAATCTCCCGATTGGCTAAAGAAACGATTGAAAAACATTGGCTTGCGACCTATAAACAATGTTGTTGATGTTACAAATTTTGTTTTACATGAAATAGGACAACCTTTACATGCATTTGATCTTGACAATTTAGGCGGGAAGAAAATAATTGTTCGAGATGCCGGTAAAGATACAAAGTTTACAACTCTTGATTCTAAAGAAAGAAAACTTCAATCGAATGATCTTATGATTTGTGATGCAAATAAACCGATTGCTATTGCCGGAGTTATGGGCGGAGAAAACTCCGAAGTAGCATCTTCTACCAAAAATTTGCTTATTGAGAGCGCATATTTTAATCCATCATCCATAAGAAAGACTTCTAAGAATCTTGGTCTATCAACTGATGCTTCCTATAGATTTGAAAGGGGAACAGATCCTGAAATTACTAAATGGGCAGCAAGACGCGCTGCACAGTTAATCCAGATGACATCAGACGGAAAAATTGCTGTAGGTGAAATTGATGCTTACCCAAATAAAATTTCTTCAAGAAAATGTGGAATTCGTTTTGAACGAATAAATAAAATATTAGGTTATCAAATCGGAGCAAGTGAAGTTGAAAAAATTCTTATCAAGCTTGGTTTTATAATTGATAAAAGATCATCTGATGAATTAACAGTCACAGTCCCATCTTACCGTCAGGATATCGAACGTGAGATTGATTTGATTGAAGAAGTGGCGAGAATATATGGTTATAATAAAATTCCTGAGGTAAGTAAGATCTCAGTTACTTTGGAAGAGAAAGTGGATCATTCTGCTTTTAATGATAGATTGAGAGAATTATTAAACTCGCTTGGCTTTTATGAGATTATTACCAATTCACTGTTAAGTGAAGATATTGCAAGACGTTTTGGCAATGCAATTAATCTTTTAAATCCGCAAAGTAGTGAAATGTCGCACTTAAGAACTTCTCTAATTCCGGGGCTATTAACATCTATATCAAATAATATTAAAGTTAACGAAAAAGATCTTCAGTTATTTGAACTAGGAAAAATTTTTGAGAAAATATCAGATGCAATCATTAATGACTTCAAGGATTTTAATGAATCGGAGCATCTGCTTCTAGCATTGACAGGTAACCGAATTAGGAATGAGTGGTTTGAAAAAGATAGTCCTTTTGATGTTTACGATCTTACCGGATTTGTAGAATCATTATTAACAAAAATTTTACCTCGAATTTCAGTTAACATAAAATCTATTAACGAATCTGGACCGAGATTTGATAATTCGTTTGATTTGATCTGCCAAAATCAAAATATCGGTATTGGAGGAAGACTCAAAAAAGAATTCTGTACTTTATTCGATGTTGATCAAGATGTTTATATGATTCAAGTTGATTTATCTGTTTTGAAGGGGATTAGTATTTCAAAAAAAATATTTAATGAATTGCTGAAATTCCCTAAAGTTTATAGAGATGTGGCTTTTGTATTAGATGTTAACATTACTTCTGACCAAGTTACGAGTATTATAAAAGAAGCCAGTACTAACTTGTTGCATAATATAAAGTTATTTGATATCTTTCAAAGTGAAAGCTTAGGTAAAGACAAAAAGAGTCTTGCGTTTCAATTAGAGTTTTTTAATTCTAGCAGAACTCTTACTGAAGACGAAGTTGAAAAAGATTTTAGAAATGCAATTAGAGCAGTAGAAAAAATATTTAACGCACAACTCAGAGGTAGTTGATTGGCCGAAACAACGAAATATGATTTGTTTATTGATGAGTTAAACACTCTAGAAAAGCAGATATATTATTTCATTCAAAAAGGAACAGAGATACTAGAATCCAATCAAGCGTTAAATAATAGAATTACTTTACTTGAAAGAGAAAACGACGCTCTTAAAAAGAAAATTTCAGAAATCGAATCAAAAGTTAGTAAGTCATTTGTTAATAGTGAAAACCTTTTTGGTAATGAATCATTTAACTTAGAGGAGAAAGAGGCACTTAAGAACAAAATTAGTGAACTGATAGCAAGAATTGACTATCATTTGCGTTCTTAAATTAGTTATTGTAGATGGAATAGACATAACATGAACGAAAAAAAGAAGCTTAAAGTAAAAATTTTTGATAAAGAATATTCCCTTCTTGTGGAAAACCAAGAAATAGCAGCAGAATTAGCTGAATATGTAAATACAATGATGGAAGAAACAAAAGATGAATTACCTGATCAATCAAAAGATACAATTGCCATCATTGCTGCGTTGAACATTGCTTATGATTTATTTGTAGAAAAAAATAAATACCGTGAATTCAGCATTCAAGCCACAGATAAAATCAAAAAAATAAAGCTTCTTTTGAACGAATCTAAATTTATGTCCTCTCCATCCTAACTTTTTCCACACTGCCGGTTCATTTATAAAAAAGAACTAATAGTAAAACTATAGGGTTATCGACTCACGTCGTGTATTACAGGCCTCAATCTCGATTTATCGGGATTCCCGTAATATGGGACCAGTGGAAGTAAAAAGCGGCGGGCGGTTTCCCACATTGTTATAGGAAAAATGTTCTTTTCCTATAATAGGATCGGCAGTTGTGGTTTAAATATACTGTTATATTGGAGGAAAGATGCAGAGCGATTTAATTATTGTAATAGCGGTTGCTGCCATATTGGTAGTGTTGTCTTTTATTCTTGGCTGGATTATTAACTCAAAGATGGGCAGAAATAGTCTTTCGGTTGCCAAAGAAAAAGCACAAAGTATTATTGATGAAGCTGATAAAGAATCTAAACATATTAAGAGAGAAAAATTACTTGAAGTAAAAGACGAATGGTTAAAAAAGAAACAAGAATTCGATACGGAAGTAAATGCCAAAAAACAGAAACTTCAGAATCATGAAAAGCAGTTGGAATCACGTGAAGAAAGTCTTGAGAAGAAATACGAGGTTGTTACTCAGAAAGAAAAAGTATTAAAAGATGCCGAAAAAACCTTCACTACTCAAAAAGAAGATCTTGATAGAAAACATACCGAATTGGACCACTTGATCTCTGAACAAAATGTACGGCTTGAAAAAATTGCCGGATTAACTTCCGAAGATGCTAAAAAAATGCTGATGGAAAATATGGTCAGCAAAGCAAAAACCGATGCCGCTCAATCTATCAAAGAAATTCGTGATCAAGCAAAGATTGACGGTAAGAAAGAAGCACAAAGAATTACTATTCAAGCAATTCAAAGAACTGCAGTTGATCATTCAGTCGAATCAACAGTTTCAGTAGTACAAATACAGAACGATGAAATGAAAGGCAGGATCATTGGACGTGAAGGAAGAAACATCCGCGCATTTGAAGCTGCTACAGGAGTTGATGTAATTGTTGATGACACACCTGAAGCTGTAATCCTTTCAGCATTCGATCAATTTAGAAGAGAAGTAGCAAGAATATCTCTCGAGAGATTAATTGCTGATGGAAGAATTCATCCTGCACGTATTGAGGAAATAGTTGCAAAAGTTGAATTGGAATTGGATGAAGAAATTCAGAAAGAAGGAGAGAACACTTTAATTCAATTAGGTCTGCATGGACTTCATATAGAACTTGTAAAACATATTGGTCGAATGAAATACCGTTCAAGCTACGGACAAAATTTATTGCAGCATAGTATTGAAGTTGCATACTTAACCGGAATTATGGCTGCTGAACTTGGCTTTGATACAAATCTTGCACGCCGAGCAGGACTACTTCACGATGTCGGTAAAACAATTGATAGAAATGTTGAAGGTCCTCATGCTTTGCTCGGTTATGATCTGGTAAAGAAATACAATGAACATCCTATTGTTGTAAATGCTGTAGGAAGTCACCATGAAGATATTGAAATGGAACATCCGATTGCAGCTTTAGTTCAGGCAGCAGATGCAATAAGCGGTGCAAGACCGGGTGCAAGAAGAGAACCTCTTGAAAGTTACGTTAAGCGATTGGAAAATCTGGAAGCTATCGCAAAATCTTTCGAAGGTGTTGCTAAAACTTATGCTATTCAAGCGGGAAGAGAAGTGCGTGTTATCGTTGAACCCGATAAAGTGGATGATCTATTTTCAGATCGTCTTGCTGCGGATATTGCGCAGAAAATACAGGAGGATATGGAATACCCGGGACAAATTAAAGTAATGGTAATACGGGAAGTTCGGAAAATAGCTTACGCAAAATAAAATTATAACTTAGGAGGTTGTCTCATAAGGCCATTTGTCATCACGAGCAAAGCGAAGTGATCTTTTTTTAATGATTAATTATTTTTGAGACAACCTCCTATTTTTTTTGAGTGCTATATGAAAAAAAAATTGAAAATCGCAATAACCGGTGGAATTGGTTCCGGAAAATCTTCTGTATCAAAAATAATTGAGTCTTTAGGATTTCTAGTTATTAAAGCAGATGATGTTGCTAAAGAATTGATGCTGAAGGATGAATCGGTAAAAAAGAAAATTATTAAATCATTCGGTAAGGAATCATTTACAGAAAAAGGAATTAATACTAAATATCTTGCTGATAATGTTTTCAGTAATAAAGATAAAGTTGAAAAGATTAATTCTATAATTCATCCGCCAACCATCAAAAAGATCGAAGAGATCTCAAAAAAACTTTTTGAAAAACATAATTTAGTATTTGTTGAATCCGCTTTAGTTTACGAAGCGAAGATTCAAAAACTTTTCGATTATGTAATTCTTATTTATGCGGAAGAAGAAATTAGAATTGCACGTAAGATTGAAAATGATAGTATGAAGAGACTTGATGTTGAAAAACGAATGAGCTTCCAGATTCTCGATGAAAAAAAAACAGATCGGGCTCATTTTGTAATTGATAATAATTCTACATTCGATAAACTGGAATCAAGAACCAAGTTTGTTATTGAATTGATTAAAGCTGCGATTGTTTGATCAACCTAAAAAGATGAAAACATCCTTCCTTGATTTATAACTCCTCTTGCTCTAATTTTACCCTCACATTTTTCAAAATAAGGTGTTCTGTGAAAGTAATTAATGATGCTCTTGTAGGTTTTGTAAAATTATTACCAAGATCAGTAGTTCATATCTTCGCTAAAAAGTATATTGCCGGTGAAACATTAGAAGATGCAGTGCGTGTTGTTAAAGAATTGAATGAAAAAGGTATTGTTGCTACGATGGATGTACTTGGAGAATCTGTAAACACAAAAAGAGAATCCGAACATGCAATGAAGGAATGCTTGATGGTACTTGACGCAATCAATGAACACAAACTTGATTCAAATTTATCTCTTAAACCAACTCAGTTGGGATTGATCATTGATAGACAATTTTGTTATGAACAGATTACTGCAATATTAGAAAAGGCGAAAGGTTATAACAATTTTGTCCGCATTGATATGGAAGATTCATCAACAACGGATGCAACTTTGGAACTGCACAGTAAATTGAAAAAAAAATATTCTAATGTTGGTATCGTTGTTCAATGCTATTTGAAACGAACGTACAGTGATGTTGAAGAACAAAATAAGCTGAGAACAAATTACCGTCTCTGCAAAGGTATTTATGTTGAGCCTGCAGAGATCGCATTCAAAGAACGCCAGCAAGTCCGTAATAATTTTCTTAAAGTTCTGGAAAAAATGTTGGACGATGGAAATTATGTTGGTATTGCCACACATGATGATTATTTGGTAAAAGGTGCTTACGAATTGATCAAGAAGAAAAATGTTCCAAAGAACAAATATGAATTTCAAATGCTATACGGAGTTAAAGAAGATCTTCGTGATAAAATTAATGCAGATGGTCACAAAATTCGAATTTACGTTCCGTTCGGCAAACATTGGTACAAATACTCGATCAGAAGATTGCAAGAAAATCCGCAGCTTGCTTGGTATATAACTAAAAGTATTTTCTCTTTTACCTAATGAACATCCTTGGCATAGAGAGTTCGTGTGATGAAACTTCTGTTGCGGTTATTTCTGATGGTAAGCTCTTATCAAATTTAATTTCATCGCAAGATTTTCATAATATTTACGGCGGAGTTGTGCCTGAGCTTTCGAGCCGGGCACATCTCCAAATTTTATTGCCGCTGGTAAAAAAATCTCTTCAGGAATCCGGTATCTCACTTAATCAAATTGATCTCGTTTGTGCAACAGCAGGACCCGGTTTGATAGGTGCACTTCTTGTCGGTTTAACTTTTGCAAAAGGTCTCTCATATTCACTTCAAAAACCATTTGTTCCGGTTAATCATATTGAAGGACATATTTTTTCCGGATTTTTAATGAATGATAAACCGGAATTTCCATATTTGTGTCTTGTAGTTTCGGGCGGACATACTTTACTGTTACTTGTTGAAAGCGATACTAAAATTATTAAGTTAGGTACAACAATAGATGATGCAGCCGGTGAAGCATTTGATAAAATTTCAAAGCTGCTTGGTCTCGGTTATCCGGGCGGACCAAAAATTCAAGAAGCTGCGGAAGAACAGCGAAATGATTTTGCTAATTTCCCGATAGCAAACTGTAAAAACGAATTTGATTTTTCATTCAGCGGATTAAAAACTTCGGTACTTCGGTTGATTCAGAAAGAATATGGCGATGCTTCCAAGATTCCAGCTGCAGATATTCCTTTGATAGCAGCTTCTTTTCAATACTCTGCTGTAAGAGCACTATTAATTAATACAGAAAAAGCGTTGAATAAATTCAATGTTAACTCAATTTCACTTGTTGGTGGAGTAGCGGCTAATAAAATGCTTCGGGATCAATTCGAGAATTTAGCTTTCAAGTATAAGAAAAATCTGATCATTCCTTTTCTTGAGTTCTGCGGTGACAATGCCGCTATGATTGCTTACCGCGGTTTAAAACTTCATCAAGCCGGAATTAAGTACGGATATGATTTCAATGCTTATCCAAGTTTAAGCGATTACTCGTTTATTAAGCAGCCGATTTAAGCCGTATAAATTCACACACCGCATAAGATAAAAAATCTATATATTGGAATTGTTCTAATCAAAAAAACTGAATGACTAAACAGAAAATATCTACAAAACGGATTTTATTGCGCACTCAATTTTATATTGTTGCGCTCTTCTTTGTATTTGTCTTTGCCATTCTTCTTTTTACTTTTTATTCTCCGAATTACTACGAACATGAATCACCTTACCGAGTTGATATCAAGCGCGGGGAATCATTAACGAATGTGATTGATACTTTGTACGAGCATAAGATCATTCCAAGTAAATTTAAGATGAAGATCATCTCTTTCGTTTACGGCGCAGAGAAAAATGTGAAAGCGGGTAGATATGATATTCCAAACGGATTGAGTTACGTAAAACTTGTTGAACTTCTTGTAAATGGTTCTCCGACTGAACAAGTTTCAGTAACTTTACCGGAAGGAATTTGGCAGAGCGAGATTGCTCAGATCCTTAAAGAAAAATTAAATATTGATTCTTCACGAGTTATCGGTTTGAGCACAAGCAGATCATTTATCAATTCGCTTGATCTGAATACAAAAAGTTTGGAAGGATATCTACTTCCCGAAACTTATTATTTTTATCCCAACAGTACTGCCGAAGAAATTTTGCGGAAGTTAAAATTGCAGATGGATAAAGTTTTTAATCCGGAAATTGAAAAGCGGATGGCTGAATTAAAAATGACGAAGCATCAAATCTTAACGCTTGCTTCGATCATTGACGGTGAATCGAATTTAGTATCAGAGTTTAAAACTATTTCGGGAGTTTATCACAACAGATTAAAGATTGGAATGGCTCTTCAAGCGGATCCGACTGTGCAGTATCTGATCCGCGATAAACATAAAAATAAAATTCTTAAGAAAGATCTATCAATTGATTCAAAGTTCAATACGTATAAATACACCGGATTTCCTCCTGCACCGATTAGTAATCCGGGCAAAGATGCAATTATGGCGGCGCTCTATCCCGAAAAACATAACTATTTATTTTTTGTAGCTAACGGAAGCGGCGGACATTCATTTACTCATTCCTCATATGAACATGAACAAAATGTAATGAAGTATAGACAATGGCGAAAAACTCAAAATCAATAATTAGAATACTTGCATTCACAGCATTGATAATCTTTGCTAAATGTGCTAATCAGCTTCAGCCCGGCGGCGGGGAAGTTGATACTGTCCCTCCGCAAATCATTGAAGTCTATCCCGAGAATGGGACTGCAAATTACCATGAAGATTATTTTGAAATTTCTTTCGGTGAATATGTTGATAAGCGTTCTGTTCAAGAAGCAATTTTTATTTCTCCCGCTTTGCAGAAACCGCTTAAGTATGATTGGAGCGGAAAAACTCTTACAGTTTATTTCAACGATACTCTCAAAGCAAACACGACTTACACAGTAAGTATCGGTACCGATGTAAAGGATGTGAACAACAGCAACAAGATGGCTGAATCTTTGACATTCGCTTTCTCGACCGTAAATAAAATTGATAAAGGAAAGATCAGCGGCAAAATTTATGATCCTTCACCGGAAGGCGTAATGATCTTTGCTTATCAAACGAATGGGAAAGAAGCCGATCCCGTTAAACAAAAACCGGATTATGTTTCTCAAGTAGGGAAGAATGGAAATTATTCTCTGCTCGGTCTTAGAGACGGTGATTATTCTGTCTTTGCAATCCGCGATAAATTCCGCGATCTCATTTATCAAAAGAATGAAGACGGATTTGGCGTGCAGAATAAAAAAATTGAATTGATTGATAAGACGGTTGAATATGAGAATGTAAATTTCTTTTTAACGATGGAAGATACGATTGTACCTAATATCTCGAATCTTATTATGAAAGACCGGAATCATATACAGATTGAATTTAATGAAGCGGTTGATAGTTCTAAAATCTCCGGTGATAATTTTGTTTTATTTGATTCTACAACGAACAAAAAAATAATTCCGAAATATTTTTACAAAGGTGAAGGAAGACCGAACCAATTTTATATTGCCTTTACCGATTCACTTGAGCCCAAAGAGAGTTGGATTCTTCTTTCTAAAAACATTCCCGATCTCAAAAACAATTTATCTTCCGAAGAAAAAAATTCTTTTGCTGTTAAGAATGACCGCGATACACTTGCATTGAGAATAATTAAATCTGCAGGATTACTCCCCGGTGAAAAAGTTGATTACGAAGAACCGATTGTTATGATAAACTTTAATGATGCAGTTGAACTTCCAACTGTGAAAGAGAGATTAACAGTCCAAGATGTAAAAGGGAAAAAGATTCCGCTTGAAGTGGAACGAGTTGACAATGCTTCCTTCTTGGTTCGTTTATCTGAGAACTTAAAGCAGAGTACTGATTATACATTGAAACTCGATCTGAAAAATTATTCCGATCTATCCGGGAATAAAATTGATTCATTATTCCAGAATAAAATTTCTACATCCAGCGAACTTGATTTCATCGGAGTTAGCGGAACAGTTGCGATGAATGATTCAACGCGGACTTTTGTTGTGCTCGAAGCAGCAGAAATGGTGAAGAGAACTTACAAACAAAAAGTTGATGCAAAGAAAAATTTTGATTTCAAAAAAGTTATACCGGGAAAATATTTGGCGTGGAGCTTTAAGGATAAGAACAAGAACGGCAAATATGATTTTGGTACTATCTCTCCTTTTAAGCTTTCCGAAGAATTTAAGTATTATCCAGATACATTAAATCTCCGTGCACGTTGGCCTGTCGGCGGAGTGAATATAGATTTTCAAAAATAAAACTTTGACCACCCCCTTTTATTCCAATGCTGTCAGGTTAAGATGTAATAGAAGGAGCAGATGACACGGGTTCAGCGGATTATCGCGGATTTAATCTGTGTAAATCCGTTTCATCAGCGTTATCCGAGTGCTATTTCTTTACAAAATATTTTAATTACTCACTAACCTGACAACATTGCCCTTTTATTCCCCCTCCTCAAACGAGGAGGGGGACACAGAGCTCTGCTGTCAAACATCATACTTGATGAGTTAGACAAAGAACTTAAGAATCGAGGACATAAATTTGTCCGCTACGCAGATGATTGCAGCATCTATGTAAAAAGTATGAAAGCCGCAGAGAGAGTAAAGGAGAGCATAACGAAATATATCGAAGCGAAACTTTTACTTAGAGTGAATAGGGAGAAAACAAGAATAAGTCTTCCTAACGAAAGCAGACTACTGGGTTTTTCATTTTACAGAGACAAAGACGGTCATCAAATAAGAATATCACCTCAATCGCTTAAGCGACTCAAAGAGAAGTTACGTTCTCTGACAAGCAGACGCAAACCTCAAGGCTTATCAGAAAGACTGAAAGCACTGAGCGTAGTAACAAGAGGTTGGGTGAATTATTACAAGATAGCCAAAGCAAAAAGTCATATGCAAAAGCTGGACGAATGGTTAAGGGTAAGGTTGCGAATGTGCATATGGAAACAATGGAAGCGAATACGGACAAAAATTCGAGAACATGAGACGAGGATATTAGAACAGACCAAAGAAACCCACCTATTTAATTCGTATGCTCCCATCTTGTGTTATTCATTATTCAACTTTTGAAAAATAACAATCCCTTCCTAATCTTTGTCCAACTTCTTACACCTAATAATTATTAGGAACTATTGAATTATTTAATAGACCGCATCTATACTATTAAATAACAATAAATTATGGTATTCATTAATAGCAGACTAATTCAATTTTTCAACTATTGAATATTTTTCGATTATTGTTGGTAAATGGTATTTCTTAAGATCCTTAATTAGGGAATTTCTAAATTCTATTGATTTGCTCCTTCGTTGAGAATGATCATACAGACATATTCCAAAGCTCCAATACTTTTCAGATTAATAATTTAGTATGTGAGTATAAACTGTTCCCATAGGGACAGGTGAAACAGTTAGATTATATTTTAGTGGCTTTTTTGCACTTCGATGAATCAAGGTGTTATTTTATTAACGAGGCTGTATCAAAAGTGCCAATAATGAATGAGTTGGATTTAATTTCGTTTTAAAATCGCAACAATTTATCGGTAAAAATTACTTTTGAGACAGCCTCGAAGAAAAACAATAAACAAAAATTGTTAACCGTTTCATTTATCTGCCGTAGGCAGAACGGTTTATCTTCTTAACCTGTCAGCATTGAGGGTAAGGATGGGCTTTTATTACTTCTATTAAAACAGCTTTAAATAATAATCTCAAAATATTTTTATTATTAATAGTTGCATTATTCTTACTGAGAGGATTTTATTTAAATAATGTTCTGCTTTTAATTACTTTATTAATACTACTAATAATTATTATCCTATTCTTGCGGGAAAATCTGGCATTACCAAATTTTAAAAAATCTGTATCACTATTTCTACCGTTTATTATATGGACAGCTTTAACTTCATTCTGGTCGTTCAAACCGGTTTACACTTTAGAGAGATCTATCTATTTAGCAGTGTTAATAATTTCATTATTTGTAATTGTTTGGAAGACTAAGAATTCTTATATAAAATTATTAGATATATTCTATTTAGCAGGATTCATCATAATAGCAGCATCTCTTGTCTCATTGTTATTTAATGTACCGGCTGATTCGTGGAGCGGAGGAAATGTAAAAGGGTTTATGGGATTTTCAAGCCATCAGAATACACTTGCAAGTATTTTTGTTTTTATACTGCCAGCTTTTAATTATAAACTTTTTTCAGAGTATAAATCACTTAAAGAAACGAGATCTGATCTAAATAGTTTTTCTGGCATATTAAAGAAATTAATAAGTGCAAAAATTATTTTTCTTTTAATATTAAATCTAGGTGGATTAGTACTATTGATAATTACATTTTCCCGTGCATCTATTTTTTCTTATTTTATTTTTCTTTCAATACTGATATTTGGATTATACGGCATCCGTACTTATCTGTTAACTTGTTTAACCTTCATATTTTTAATAGCAATTACTTATCAATTCCCCGGTATTAATAATTATTATAAGTACTTAATTTTCAAAGGTGATGCAACGATAGGTGCTTCAAGATATGCTTTAATTGATGCAAGCATAAAAGCATCACATAGCGGAGGAATTATTGGTTTAGGATATGGTATTAGTGATTAGAGTATTATCTTAAAAAATATCGGAAGGGATAAGGATGGAATGTATGTTCGAGAAAAAGGGAATTCGACATTAGCACTAATTGAAGAGACCGGCATAATAGGATTAGTCCTTTTTTACATTCCAATATTTATTTTCTTAAAAAAAAGTTTACCGAGTTCAGAAAGTTGTATCTCAGTAAAAATATATCCGGTAATATTTATAATCTATTTATTTTTTCCGTATTAATATCACTGCTGATTCATGCACAGTTTGAAGCTTGGTTTGTAGGAGTTGGAAGTTTACAGCTACCGCTCTTTTTAATTCTGTTCTATGAAAATCAATGAATTGTTAACATTACTAATCTTTGCGGATATATATTAATTATAGATATTTCTCCGGCGGTGCTAGTTTTAGCTTCCAACTTTAGTTTACAATTTTTTTTATTGAACGAAAAATTTCTTCGTTTTACACTTTTAATCTTTACTGCTAACAGCTAACGAGACTGTCGAAAAAGTATAAGAAGGTTCAGTAAAAAGTTGGAATATGAAAGAAGTTTAAATAAATTCCTGAAAACAATTTCATAAATAGTTTTTAGGAAAAAGGA
>JBBAAM010000042.1:0-36140 GCA_041658245.1 Melioribacteraceae bacterium | reverse complement strand
ATTTTTTTATTTGACTTATCTCTGTAACAATCGGATCGTTCCAAATTTTTGCTGCCTCTAATTCATTTTTGTATTTCTCAGCAAGTTGTTTTTGTTCCTCGTTGTGATAAAAAATTACAGAGCGATACTGCGTTCCGGCATCTGCGCCTTGGCGATTAAGTGTTGTTGGGTCGTGAGTTTTCCAAAAGACTTCTAAAAGTTCTGCATAAGAAATTATTTTTGGATCGTAAGTTATTTGCGAGCATTCGGCATGACCGGTTTTTCCGGTGCAGACAGCTTCGTAAGTCGGATTAGGAACGGAACCGCCGCTGTATCCGCTTTCTACTTTTACAACTCCTTTTAATCTTTGAAATACAGCTTCGGTACACCAGAAACATCCCGCTCCAAAAATTGCAGTCTCATATTTATTTTGATCGTTCATCTTCTCCTCAATTTTTGGTTGAGCATTAACTTCTGCTGTTGATAAACTGTTTTTTGTGTTTGAATTATAACCAAGAAAAAATAAAAAAATCAGTAAAGAAATATTTGTTTTGGTTCTCATAACGATCCTTTATTAAGGCAATTAGTCTTAATTAAATGTTAACAAAAAATATTTAACAATAATTCAACTTACTATTAATAAAAATTTTTTTAATTTCACTTACGCAAACAACATCCTCATTGATACAGACGTAAGACAAACATTTTCCTTACGGGGGGAATATGAAAAGATTGATACTAATTTTATCATTGTCCATTAACACCATATTGATTGCCCAACCTTGGACTTATAATTTTGGAAGTGGAACTGGAACATATAATACGGCAAGTGGAACAAGCACAACTTTTTTGCCAGCACCTTCAACAAATGGTGGGACTTCTTTTGTGCGAATAGGTTCCGCGGGAGGTTCATTTAATTTAGATAATCCTGGAACAACGCTAGGTACAGATACGGAACTTAGTGGAATTGGCCCTACAAGTACTTCCGTTAATAAATTCAGTATTTATAGTTATACGGCCGCAACTTCGTTCACAATTCGTTTCTCGATTCGTTTTGATGGGGGTTCATCAGGTTCTTGGTCATTCTACCAAGGAACAGGAACGGATTATAGTAATGGTTCAACTGTAAGTGCTAATGAAGTTTTTACAGGACTAAGATTTACATTTAGTGCAAGTGATGCAATCACTTTGACCGTTCTAAATTCTTCAGGAAGTTATGTTGCTGGAGGTATCTCGGGTACGCCATTCGCACAAAAAAATAATTATGTAGTAGAGATTTATGGAAATAATACACTATCTACCATAAATTATACCTATGGTAGCTCGATGTCAGTTGTTGCAAACAAATTTGATCTATGGGTAGATGGAGTACTTGTGGGTGATGATATTAGTAAGGCTGGTTTAACTGATAATTCTAACATAGATTCATTTATGTTTTATGGTATAAATAGTGCATCTAATGTTGCAACTATATATCTGGATGATTTTTATTATACTAATATGATAGCTTCCACTCCTCTTCCTGTCGAACTCACGTCATTCACCTCAAATGTAATTGGCAGCAAAGTTCAACTCAACTGGCAGACAGCAACAGAAGTAAATAATTATGGATTTGAAATAGAAAGAAGTCAAACGTCAAACGTGAAAAGTGAAACGTGGGAAAAGATAGGATTTGTTCAAGGCAATGGAAACAGCAACTCACCGAAGAATTATTCTTTCATAGATCAACCGACTGGCGGAAAAGAATTTAAGTATCGTCTAAAACAAATTGATTTCGACGGTGCTTTCGAATACTCTTATGAGGTAACTGCGAAATTAGGAAATGTTTCTACTTATAAATTAGATCAAAATTATCCCAATCCATTTAATCCATATACAAAGATCAGCTACACAATTCCACAAAGGGCGTATGTACATTTGCGTGTTTATGATATGCTGGCTAAAGAAGTAGCTGAATTAATTAATACAAATCAAGAAGCCGGCAGGTATGAAATTACATTCGATGGAACAAATCTTCCGAGTGGTGCATACTTCTATAAATTAGAAGCCGGAAATTATATTGAAGTGAAAAAACTTTTATTGGTAAAATGATTTTAATATGATTCTTTATTAAGGCACTCGGTTGAGTGCCTTTTTTATTACTACTCTTCCAAAATAAATATATTATCTTAAGCCAGTAAATATTTTATTGAAATTATAAATTCATTATATTTTCAGTAAGCAAACTTCAGTTTGAATTATGCTTCCTGTTATTTAATGTATCGTCTTAAATTCATTTAATATATTTTTTTGTTCTTGAACTCATCCGGAAAATATAACAAACAATTAAACAAGAGTTATTAATGAGCATAATTCTAAAAGAAGTAAGTACAAGAAGCGAGTTAAAACAATTTATTCAATTTCAATTCTCTCTTTACAAGGACAATAAATATTGGGTCCCGCCGCTGATCTTCGATGAACTTAAAACATTGAGAAAAGATAAAAATCCGGCATTCGATTTTTGCGAAGCAAAATATTGGCTTGCTTATAAAGATGAAAAAATTGTTGGAAGGATAGCGGGAATTATTAATCACAAATACAATGAAAAGTGGAACCAAAAGTCGGCAAGATTTGGATGGATTGATTTTATTGATGATGAGCAAGTATTACAGAAATTAATCGAGCATGTTATTAATTGGGCTAAAGAAAAAGGAATGAATAAAATTCATGGCCCGCTCGGTTTTACGGATCTTGATGGAGAAGGAATGCTAATAGAAGGATTTGATGAACTTAGTACTTTCGGTTCGATTTACAATCACCCCTACTATAAAAAACATATTGAGAAACTTGGTTTTGAAAAAGATGCTGATTGGATTGAGTTCACAGTAAATTTTGATCCGACTGTTGCTGGACCGGAAAAAGTTTCGCGAATAGCTAATGCAGTTGCGGAAAGAAATCACCTTCGCATTTTAAGAGTTAAAAAAGCAAAGGAGATGCTTCCTTATGCCAGAGAAATTTTTTATTTGATAAACGAAGCTTATAAAAATCTTTTTGGTTTTGTTGAATTGACTGACAAACAAATTGACATGTATGTTAAAGCATATTTTGGATTCATAAAACCGGATTATGTTCCTATAATTTTAGACACAAATAATAAAGTTGCAGCATTTGGTATTACTATGCCGTCTCTTTCTATTGCTGTTCAAAAGAGCAAAGGCAAATTATTCCCGTTCGGATTCATTCATATCTTAAAAGCAATGAAGAATAATCCTAACGTAGATTTGTATTTAACAGCAGTACGTCCTGAGTTACAGAATAAAGGTGTAAATGCAATGCTTATTAACGAAATGCATAACGTCTTTGTTAGAAATAATATCCAAAAAGTAGAGACTAACCGTGAACTTGAAGAAAATTCAAAAATTCAAGCTCAATGGCGGTTCTTCGAGAACAGATTGCACAAACGGAGAAGGTGTTATAAAAAATCTATATAATATTAAAAGACGTCCTTGCGGCGTCTTTTTTATACGTGTTATATAAAAATTAAAAACATTATTTTGTTAATAGATTCTTGAAAATTATTAACGGTGTTTAACTTGAGAAGTATAATTCTTTTAATGTTGTTAGTTAGTTCGACACTTATTATTGCACAAGATTTAAGATCAGCGCATCAATTTGAAAGTTCATACTACTTACAAAATTCAATCTTTAACAAGCCACATGTTAAACAAGCAAGTTCAACTTCATTAAAAAAGAATACTGAGGCAAGATTAAATAAAACCGTACTTGGTTTTCTGCCATGGTGGGAATATAATCTTGGCACGCATAAAAATTTGAATTATGATTTACTAACTCATATTGCAATCTTCTCTTTCGAAGCTGATGCTGATGGAAATTTGAAAGATCCACTTAATTGGCCATGGATTGATCTAATCAACACTGTTGTAAATAAAAATGTGAAGCTAATGATTACGATAACAAACTTTAATCCCGATGATATTCACAAATTGATGGCTGATATTGGAGCAAGAAAAAAATTATTGGAAAATATTCGTACAAGATTGATGACTTATGGTTTAAGCGGAGTGATTATTGATTTTGAAAACATACGTGATTCCGATAAAGAATTTGCTGTAAGAAATTTCTTAGATGAGCTACGCAAAAATCTCAATTCAGCAACATTTAGTTATGAAATTGCATTTGCTACACCTGCAGTAAGTTACGGCAAATGGGTTTTTCCAAACATACTGGAATATGCAGACTATCTATTTATTATGGGTTATGATTTTTATGGAAGATGGAGTTCAACGACAGGACCTTCAGCCCCGCTAACCGGCGGATTCTTCAACTTAACAAAATCATTAAATGAAGATTACAGTAATGTTCCTTCTAACAAATTAATTTTAGGTGTACCGTACTATGGAAATTATTGGAAGACGAAGTCAAAAGAAGCGTATGTAAATGTTACACCATTTGATTCAATGAGAGCAACCAACAATTGGGTAAAACCTGCATTGCATTATAAAGAAATTTTTTCATCTTACAGCCAAAAAGAGAAACTGGTTGATGCTGTATCAAAAACCCCATGGGTAAGATGGCAGGATACAACTTGGAATCAAATATGGTATGATGACTCAGTCAGTTTAGAATTAAAATATGATTTGGTAATAAATAAAAAATTAAAAGGAGTTGGTATTTGGGCATTAGGTTATGATGATGGCCGAACAGAACTTTGGAATCTAATTGAAAGAAAATTTACTACCGTTAATGAGAATCCGTCAAATATTTCTGTTGATTTTATATTATATCAAAATTATCCAAATCCGTTTAATCCAAGTACAGTTATCAGTTGGCAGTTAGCAGTTAGCAGTTTTGTGAATCTAAGAATTTACGATCTGCTTGGAAGAGAAGTTGTAACATTAGTAAATGAATTTCGTCAACATGGAAATTACAATACACTATTTAGCATAGATAATTCAATTTTACCGAGCGGACTATATTTTTATAGATTAACTGCTGGGAATTTATCACAAACTAAAAAAATGATTCTTATTAAATAATTTTCTCTTATTTCTGAATCGTCTTACCCACCATTGCATCGTATTAGAAACAAAAAGGCGTTAATATGAAAAAGAATGTTGGCGGTTTTGATAAAGTGTTACGTTTAGTACTTGGCTTAGTAATAATCGCACTTGGTATTTTGTTTCAAAGCTGGTGGGGTTTAATTGGCATCCTACTTCTTTTCACTGGTTCAATAAACCGGTGCCCGCTTTATCTTCCATTTGGGTTATCTACTTGTAAAGTTGATCCGGATGTTAATAAATAGTATACAAAATTTGAAAACTTCATTTATATAAATACTCAGTTAGTAGTTCCGGTCATTCGGTAACTATATCACATCGTTCTACATGAATGAATTTCATCCTTGATTAGACTTTGGACTTATACCACACTTTTTTATATTGCCAAAGTAAAAGAGGATGTGAATCGGTGGTTGAACAAAGTTTTCATATCAATAGCGATTACGGAAATGTTGCATTAGTTAATAAGCAGATTCGTTTTTATCTGGAACTACATGGCATTGAACAGCATATAAGTAATGCAGTTGAGATCTGTTTAACCGAAGCTCTTAATAATGTAATTAAACATTCATACCAAAGTGATAATAAAAAGTCTATAGAGCTTTTAGTAAAAAAAGATTCTAATTATTTTGAGATCATAATCATTGATAATGGTTTGCCAAGAGAAAATTTAGCTGTTTCAAAACTCGACTTTGACCCGCGAGACATTAACAATTTACCGGAGAACGGAATGGGTCTTTACATTATTGAACAACTAATGGATGAAACGAAATATTATACCCAGGACGAAAAAAATTATTTCTCCTTAAAGAAGTGGCTCATCTAACAAATTAACGAGCACAAATTCATCGGAAAGATTTTGCGTTATTTTATACTTCTATTTCTAATCATATCAACTTCTCTATTTGCTCAAGATTCCACACGCAGTCAAGCTTTGAAAGAAAATACTCCGCGTAAATATCCTATCATAAAAGCAAAATATCCTTCTTACTCATTAATAGCGGGTTATCTATTAGTAACCGAAGCCAATCGAAACGATCCTTTTGCCCAGCACGAATTAGGATTACGTTATTTATTGGGCAACGGATTTCCGGCTGATACAGTTAAAGCAATTTATTGGATCCGTAAAGCGGTTGATCAAAATCTTCCATCCGCCAGATTTAATTATGGTATTATGCTGTATAATGGAATAGGAGTTCCATGGAATCCATTTGAAGCTTATCAAAATTTTAAGAGCGCCGCTTCTGCCGGATTACCTGAAGCTCAATTTGCTGCTGGATTAATCTACACCGATAACCTGACTGTAAATAAAAATTTTAATATTGCATACAAATATTTTAATCTTTCTGCTGAAGCCAATTACATTCCAGCAAAAGAAGCCTTGAAGCAATTACTGAAAAGCGGTTTTACTCCCACAATTGATTCTGCTTCCATCTCAAATGAAAAACAATCTAAAAGAATTGATGAGCTGGCTTCTGTAATTGACCCTAATTGGGATTTAGATTTTTATGATTTCGATGAACAAAAAGGAAAAAATAAGAAAGAAGATATAGTCTCAGAGGTTCTGAAGAAAAAACCTTTAGAGTTAAAAAGATTTTTAGGATTAGATGAACTACCGCAAGAATCAATGCCAAAAGATTCAAGCGCAATTAGTCTATTAAAGTTTGCTGCGGAAAGCGGTAGTCCGGAAGCTTTAATGATTATCGGAAGAGGTTACGAACGGGGAACTGTATTTGAAAAAGACTTAATACTTGCAGCGGTTAATTATTTACGAGCTTACCGTCTTGGTTCAATGAAAGCCGGAGAATATTTATTTACTATGATTCAATCAAAAGAGTTATTTGGAATGTTGAAGGAAAAAATAAATCGCGGGGAAGCAAACGCTATGTATGCATGGGCAGGTATTTCTGCTCTTGGATTCGATAACCAAATATCAAATCAACAAGCGTTAGATTTTCTTAAGAAAGCTGTTGAGAAAAAACATATTTCATCAATGATTGAACTCGGACTTTTATATTCTACTGGAATAATGGTAGAAAAAAACAGAGACAAAGCAATTCAATATTTGGAAACTGCAAAAGCATTTGGAAGTAAAGAAGCTTCAATCAGAATTATTATGAGTAATTTGTTTGATTCAACAGTTGTAAAAAATTTTACTGATGATATTACAACATTGCACAATATTGCAAATGAAGGATCTATACTTGCGCAAACCGCTCTTGCTTTATGTTTTGAAAAGGGGATCGGTGTTAAAGAAAATAAAGCAACTGCCATAAGATTATACCGTTACGCTGCTCAGAGGGGAAGTGAAACAGCTTACAACTCGCTTAAAAGAATGTATGATGAATTAAGACCCGACGAGGAAGAGTTTAAGATTTATCTTCTGAATGAGTAGCTTTCAAAATTACAAAAGTTAAATCATCATTCTGATTTGCAGTACCACGGAAATTAGTAACAGCGTTTAATAGTGCAATCTTAATTTCTTCTGCAGATTTCTCACAATTATTTTTAATTATTCGTTTAATATTTTCCTCGCCGAATTGTTCTCTAAGAATATTCATTGCTTCATTTACTCCATCGGTATAGAAAAAGATAATATCTTTCTCTGCCGGTTGAAATGAAAATTTTTCTAATGTCTTTTCAAAAACACCTTTATCATTTAATCCAATACCTATTCCGTTGGGACAAATAACTTCAAATTCTTTTTTATCATGTTTATACCACAAAGCAGGCGGATGACCGGCACGTGCAAAATTTATTTTGCCGTCTTTTTCTATGGAAGCAATTGATAGTGTAAGAAAATATTCTCTTCGTAATGATTTAGAAAAATATTTTTTGATATTAATTATCAGATCTCTAACGTCAGATAAGCTATCGAGCAATAAATAAATGATTGACTGAACACGTACCATATAAAGAGCTGCAGCCATTCCTTTACCGGAAATATCTCCAACTACTATATAGTATAATCCGTTCGATTCAATTACATCGAAGTAATCTCCGCCAACCTCACGGGCAGGTTCGTAGTAAGAGACAATTTGATAATTGAATATGGTTGAAGAATGTTTCGGTATTAAATCGAATTGAATTTTACGTGCAACATCAAGTTCGTTTTTGGCGGAAAGTTTATCTGCCAGTTCAAAAGCTATAAGCAGATTAATAATTAAAAAAGAGAGGAGCAAATAAGCAAAAGATGGCTGAGAATATCCCACAATAAAAAATAATAAAGCCGCTAAATAAAATATTCTTCTTGCTGGTGTAAGTTTTAACAAAAAAGCATTGAATAAACTTCTTACTAAAATTAATCCACGGATAATTTTATTTTTTGAAGTATCTGGTTTTGGAATATCCCTAGCAAAGAACTCATATACTTCTCCTGCATCTCGTTTTATTAGGCGATTTATCTCCTCCGAACTGAGATCGCTTGTGTAGAGATCGAATAATCTTTTTATTGGATTTGAGCTTGACACTGTTTTATATTGATTTTTCTAGTTAATTAGACGACTTCAACATTATTTAGTTAGATTTAAATTAACATTATTGAACATCATTTTACATCTTTGAATATCAAGACTCAATTGCCTATTTTTGAACAACGATTTTTACTTACAGATTTTTTATTATTAGAAAGTATAAGAATGGTTTGGAAAATACTTCTTTTTATCCTGATGTGTTTTGTTATTATTACCGGAATTTCATTTCCAATAGTTGAACACCCGCAAGGTTGGATGCAGTTTCCCATTATTCCCGGCTTAGGAGAAAAAGCAAAAATAATTTTCTTTCATGTACCTACAGCTTGGCTTTCTGTACTTGCATTTTTAATGGCAATGGTTTATGGTGTAAGGTATTTGAGAAAGAAAAATTTAGATGACGATGCTAAATCATCTGCTTCGTTGCAAATCGGAATGGTCTTTTGTCTTCTTGCAACCGTTACAGGATCGATTTGGGCAAAATTTAATTGGGGAACATTTTGGAATTGGGATCCGCGGGAAACAAGTATATTCATTCTATTATTAATTTACGGTTCACTATTTGCGCTTCGTTCAGCAGTTGAGAATGAAGATAAACGCGCAAGACTGTCTGCGGTATATTCTATCATTGCGTTTTTAACAGTACCGTTTTTTATTTTCATTATGCCGAGAATAATGTTGGGTTTACATCCCGGTTCGTTAGAAATTGATCCTAATACAGGTAAAATAATTCAGGGAACAAGTCCTGTTGTAGATTTTAAGATGAATGGTAATATGCGATTGGTATTTTTTACATCGTTAGCTGCATTTACAATTCTTTATTTCTGGATGTGGAAAATCAGATCCAGAGCAATAATTATTAAAGAAAATCTTTCTAAAAAATATATTTGAGGTAAAATTTGGAAGGCGGATTAGTGGAATTCCTAGAAAAAAATTCAATATACATCGTATTAGCTATTGTCCTTGTTGTTTGGACGGGAATATTTTTATTCATGTTAAATACAGATAAACGACTAAAAGCTATCGAAAAAGAATTAAAGGAGAAATAATTCAATGAAAAATAAATATATGTTCGGCGGTGCTATCATAGTTGTATTTCTTGCAGTGATGGTTTATCTATTTACACAAACTAATGTTCAGTACGAAAGCAGTTTCGCAAAAGTTATGCAGACCGGTAAAACAGTTAAAGCAACAGGAAGCTGGGTTAAAGAAAGGAATTATGAATTAGATAAAATTAATAACGTTTTTTCGTTTTACATGAAAGACCCGGAAGGAAACACGATGAAAGTAATTTATCATGGTACAATTCCAAATAATTTTGAATCATCAACAAGCGTTGTTGTAACCGGCAAATATCAGAACGGGAATTTTCACGCTTCTGATATTCTCACTAAATGCCCATCAAAATATCAAGATCAACCCGGACAAAAAGCTAACTCGTAAGAGTAGCAGTTAGGAGATTTTATGATCGGTAATATTCTACTCACTCTTGGTTTAATAGCCGGAGTGTTTACGGTTGTAATGTATTATCTAACCTACCGAGGTTATCAAAATACATTATCTTTAGCACGAATCGGTTTTCATACAACTGCTATTATGGTAATTGCTTCTGCTGCAATGCTGCTGTATGCAGTATTAACCCATCAGTATCAATACAAATATATTTACAATTACAGCGGAAGTGATCTTCCAACCGGATTACTCATGGCAACTTTTTATGCGGGACAGGAAGGCAGTTTCATGCTATGGACATTCTTTACTGCCGTGATCGGGTTGATTCTATTGGATTATACTTCCAAACGCGGAGACCTTGAACCGAGAGTAATGATGACTTTTTCTCTTGTGCTCTCATTTTTATTAGTCATGGTAAGTCCGCTTCTTAAATCTCCATTCAATTTTATCTGGATGGATAATGATTTTATAGACCTGAAAAATATTAATCAAGCATTTCTTTCTTTACCTTTTCTTCAAAGTTTTATTTTTAGCGATCCTCAGTCGAACAAACAATTTATTCAGATGGGAAAAGAATTACATGCGGTTTTAGTTTCCAATAATATTTCCGTTAATGATTTTATTATTCAGGGGAAAGGATTAAATCCGCTGCTTCAAAATTTCTGGATGCAGATTCATCCGCCGATTTTGTTTGTTGGATTTGCTATGTCTGCAGTCCCTTTTTCATTTGCTCTTGCTGCAATTCTTAAAAATGAATATCGCGATTGGGTTAAACAAGCAATGCCCTGGGTTCTTGCCGGTACATGTGTTCTTGGGTTAGCAATTATGCTTGGTGGTTACTGGGCTTACAGCATTCTTGGATGGGGCGGATATTGGGGATGGGATCCGGTTGAAAATTCAAGTCTTGTTCCGTGGATTATTGGTGTTGCATCAATTCATACAATTTTAGTTCAGAAAAAAACTCAAGAAAAAGGCGGCGGTAGCAGATTTGTAAAAACAAATTTGATCTTAAGTATTATGACATTCGTTCTGGTTCTTTACAGTACATTCTTAACACGCAGCGGAATTCTCGGTGATGCATCCGTACATTCATTTGCAGAACCGGGTATGGCAGTCTATCTTTTTCTTATAATATTCCTCGGTTTATTTACTGTCATTGGTATCGGCGGAATTGTTTACAGATGGAAATTTCTTACCGAACATTTTTCTTTTGAAGAAAATGTTCTTTCACGCGAACTTGCATTATTTACCGGGTCTGTTGCTTTGATAGCTTCTGCAATTATAGTTGCAGTCGGAACATCAGCTCCTATTTTCGGCACAACTGTACAAACAAGTTTTTATAATGAATTGAATCTTCCGATTGCAATCATCATCGGGTTCTTGAATGGAATGAGCATCTTATTAAAATGGAAACATACGGAAGGCAAACAGCTGTGGAAACAATCGCAATTTTCACTTATCTCAACTGTTATTTTGACATTGTTGATAATAATTATCGGCGGTGTTCATCAACTAATGCTGATCATCTTAACTCTCTCTTCTTCATTTGCATTTTTTGTTAACACAGAAATAGCTTATAAGATTTTTAAGGGGAAGAAAACACATCTTGGTCCTTATGTTGCCCACATTGGTATCTCTCTATTCTTAATTGGAGTACTTGCTACCGCCGGGCATTCTCAGCAGAAACAGGTAGACTTGATCAAAGGTGAAAAGGTAAATGTACTTGGTCATGAATTAACATTTTTAGGATTCGAACTTTTTGATAACGGTAAAAAGTATCGAATGAACATTGAGGTAAAAGATGGGAACAATGTCAGTGTAGTTTCCCCCATTATGTTCATTGCAGAGTTTAACAACAGTTTAATGCGCGAGCCGGATATTTTAGTGGGACTTACAAAAGATTTTTATGTAGAACCGGTAAGTTATTCCGATAACCAAGAAAACCAGCATGGAACTCCCGCAACCATGCATGGCGGGGATAAGGTTTCTTTCGAAGGCAAAGAAATTACTTTTAGTAAATTTGTTCTCCCAAAAGATATGTCTGCAATGTCAAGCGGCAAAAAATTCAGAATTGGCGTTGACATGACGATTTCTTATCAAGGCAAAGAATATAAAGTTGAGCCATATATGGAAAATGAAGGACAAGGTCCTGCATATTTTCCGGCAGAGTTAAAAGCTGCTGATTTGAGAATTTCAATAACAGCTATGAATGCTACTAATGCAGAAGTAAATTTATTATTTTCATCAATTAGTAAAGGGCAGTCTGCTTCAACAACACCAAAAGAAATATTAACTGTTGATGCAAGTATAAAACCGTTTATCAGTTTGGTATGGATCGGTGTTCTTGTAATGGTAACCGGATTTATTATAGCTTCGTATAGAAGATCGAAGGAATCGTTGGTCTAATATTATATACATTAATTATTTAAACCCAACATCATTAAGAAGTTGGGTTTTTTTATTTTTAAATAAATCTAATTAATTATTTTTTCTTGCAATGAAATAATTTTCTATCTAAGTTCTAATCAACTTTCAGAACATTTGGGGAAATAAACGTCATATGGCGTTGTTAAACAAGTTATGTACAAACGGGTAAAAGACAAATACAAACAAATGGCATTTGATAATTTAGACAATGACAAGAAGTTTAAAACCGTCATAGACAAAAATACTTTCTACTTCTACAACCCTGTTTTTCAAGAGAAATATGAAAGTTACATCAACTCTCTCAATGAAACGCTGCTGGTTCTCAAAAATAAGATTGAAACAGAGGGACTGAAAAAAGAATTTTTTGAAACTCTACTCTTGGATAAAGAAAATGGGCTCCGTGCCTTGCTTGCCTTGACAGGTTTTGCAAATGAAAGTTTGAAACGGTTACTAACCGTTGTGCGTGTTGCTGACAACAAAGAGCTTTCGAAACTCCTTTACAAAGATAAATGGGCGAAAAAAGAAAATGGAATAGAACTTTCAGAATGGAGCGATACAAAGATTATCAAACTACTTAAAGACAATTCCGATTTCAGAAAAGGAATTGTAAATCTTTTTTTTGAAGGTTCAACAATTCCTTTTTTAGCACAGACACTTCCGCTTTTTGAATTAAAAAAGTTAAGTATTTCAAAACTGAAATTTGAAATACCTGCAATGATTGACACACTTGTTCGCTATAAAGAGAAAGGTTCATATTCAGGAAAGGCGGAAAATAATCCAGAGGCACTTTTGGCAATGTTAATTGACGAATGTCAACTCACTTATGAAAAAGGCGATTTGACAGAACTTTTCAAACGGGAACGAGTTGCCAAGCGGACAATGGATTTTATTATTCCCGACAAGAAAAATCCGAAAATCATAATTGAAAGTTCATTCCTTGTAACAACATCTTCGGGACAAGGAGACAAGTCAAAAACCGAAGGCACAATTAAAAAACTTATCAATAAATATTATCCGAAAGCAAAGTTTATAGGCTTTGTTGACGGTATTGGTTGGTATGTTCGCAAAGGTGATTTGATGAGAATGGTAACAGCATATGATGATGTTTTTACTTTCCACAAAGACGAAGTTGAACGCTTCAAACAATTCCTAGAACAAGAATGTAAAAAAAGATGATAGAAAAATATCTAAATAAAATTGTGCAAGGAGATTGTTTACAGTTACTAAAAAAACTTCCCGACAACTCTGTGGATATAACTTTTGCCGATCCGCCTTTCAATCTGAAAAAAGGTTATAACAGTTATAAAGACAGTCTAAAGTTACATGAGTATTTGGTCTGGTGCGAAGGATGGATTACTGAAATGGTTCGTGTTACAAAGCCGACTGGTTCTATCTTTCTTCACAACATTCCAAAGTGGCTTACATACTACGCTTCATTTCTCAACAAGCAAGCCGACTTCAAACATTGGATAAGTTGGGACGCTCCTACTGCACCAATGGGAAAATCATTGCAACCAGGACATTATGGAATTTTATTTTACGCCAAAGACGCAAAGCAGTTGAAGTATTATGAAATCCGCCATCCTCACAAACGAACACGAAAAGAAAGAATACTTGCAAAAGATTACGGTGGTAAAAAATTTATGTTACATCCTTTTGGACCACTTGTTTCGGATGTTTGGACAGACATTCACAGAATTAAACATAACAAATTCCGTGACGAGCATCCTTGCCAACTTCCGATTCACTTACTTGAAAGAATAATTTTAATGAGCACTGATGAAGGTGACATTGTGCTTGACCCATTTAACGGGACTGGAACTACAGCTATTGCTGCGAAACGACTCGGCAGGCAATACATCGGCTTTGACCTTGACGAACAATATGTAAAAATCACTCAACAAAAATTAGAGCAAGAAGAACCTATTTCAAAAATTGGTGATCGCTGGGTAAGTTTTTATCTTGACGAAGTTGTAACGCTACGCAATGACGATTGGAACTATTTAAAAGACTTCTACTACATTCCAAACATCGCGGAAGAAATTGACACGACACAGATTGTTCTCAAAACAAAAGTGAGAATTCAAACTCCTCTAAAAAGTTTGATGACACTAAAAGGAAGCGGTTACGACAACCAGACATCTTTATTTGAGCCGACAGTTCACTATGGATTAAACGTACACAAAAAAAAGGCAGTACATAAAAAGGGTTTGGCTAAAGCAGGGGTGGCTACTGTAAAAAAACGGAAGCATTCCAAATAAATTTATTGTGAAATATTAAAATCCAACTTCATTACGAGGTTGGTTTTTTTTATGTCCAATAAAAAATTCTTACTGTTTATTTAGCAGAACAAAATTTATTTTAATACATCCAAATAAGAGACAATTAGAAAGATATTACTGGCATTTAAGTTATCTTTGTATCCGGTCACTAAAACGCGAGAAATGAAATGAGAAAAACATTTTATTTGTTCATTATTTTGATTCCGGTAATTCTGCCGGCACAATCAAAATTTGGGACAGTAAAAGCCGGAATATACAGTCCCTCTGCTGCAGAATCCGGTTTTATACTTGGTTACGAAGGCGGATGGATCATGGATGATAATTTTTTTGTCGGCTGGAGTGTGGATTGGTTCAATAAAAATTACGTAGATAGAAAACTTGTGGATGAGTTCAATGACTTTTACGGGCAGATAAACAGCCAATTAAATGAACTCCGCGCAAAAACAAATCTTCACTCAGTTCCTTTAATGGGAACCGTCAGCGGAAATTGGCTGATAGCACCTAGAACACGAGCATTCGTAACTGCCGGTGCGGGCTTAAACGTATTACTTATTTTTTATAGGAACTACGCGAATCCTGATAATAATGAATTTCAAGGTGCGTTTGATTTTGCATGGCGGCTTGGCGGCGGTATTATGTATGAATTAGGAAGCCGCTCGGATGCATTCTTTGAATTGGGCTACCATCATTCACAACCGAGCTGGGAATATGAGGTTAAAGATCTTGCAACCGGAAGAAGAAAAGCTTTAGAAAGAAGATTTGATATGAGCGGATTGCTAATGCGGGTTGGTTTTAGATTCTATTTTTAATTACCGCGCTATGGCGGTGGTAGTTTATATTTATTCGAGAGGGAACAAGTCTTTATTTAGAAAACATTAAAGTAGAAGTTACAGGGAAATGATCCGATGGATACCTGCCGTGATAACTAGTTCTAACAATCTCTGATTCTTTAACTTCAAATACTTTTGTAAAAAAAATAAAATCAATTTTATCTCCGTTTGTTTCTCCCTTAAATGAATTAAATGTTCCTTCATTCGGTTTCTTTTCGTGAAGCTTACGATAAGAATCAATCAATCCGGCTTTAAGAATTGTTTTGATAGCAGCATTGTCATCCCCGCAGTTGAAATCTCCGGTTAGAATTATAGGCAAAGATTTTTCGCTTATCTTTCTTACAAGAAGTTCTGTGCTTTTTTCTCTTGATGGTTGAGATTCATGATCGAGATGTACATTAAACATGTAAAATATTTTTCCGGATAATTTATCGTGCAATCTTACCCATGTGCATATACGCGTAATATTGTTGCCCCAGCTTTTAGATGCAGTAACATTCGGCGTTTCAGAAAACCAAAATGTTCCGCTCGAATCCACAGAGAAACGATCTTTTAAGTAAAAGATGCAAGAATGTTCTCCGGTAGATTTTCCATCATCACGTCCAACGCCTACATATGAATAATTGGGCATCTGTTTAAGACACTCATCTATCTGAAGTTGAAGAGCTTCCTGTAATCCTAAAAGATCCGGATTAAAATTTTTAATTGTTTCAACAACATTATTTTTACGGTACTCCCAACTGTTCTTACCATCATTTGCTGTTCCGTAACGAATATTGAAAGTCATTACCCGCAGCTCACTCTTACTAAATGATTGTGCTGATAAAGGAACAATAAAACAATTTAACAATAGAACAATTAGGATTAGCTCTGCGATAGTTAATATGAATTTGTAAACGGTTTTAGATTTTAGATTGTTAATCATAAAAATTTCCTTAGATATTTGTAACTTTAACTTAAAGATATTAATCATAAAATAAAGATAAAACCAGAGATGAAAATCGGTAAATATGAATTAAAGGTAATAGAAACCGGTGTGTTCGGATTGGACGGCGGTGCGATGTTCGGAATAATTCCTAAACCGCTTTGGAGTAAATTTAATCCGGCAGATGAACAGAATAGAGTTACTCTTCATGCTCGTAATTTGCTGCTCGTAAGTGATTCGCGTAAAATTTTAATTGATACCGGAATTGGTTCGGATTGGGATGAAAAGTTTAAGCAGATATACCGTTTAGATCAATCTAAATTAACGTTATCAGATTCACTTAATAAACTTAAGATTAAGCCGGAAGATATTACAGATGTTTTATTAACCCATCTTCATTTCGATCATACCGGCGGTTCTACTTACTTAAAAGACGGAAATTGGATTCCAACTTTTCCAAATGCAAAATACTATGTTCAAAAAAAACATTTTGAGTGGGCATTAAATCCAACCGATCGTGATCGTGGAAGTTTTATACAAAATAGATATGTGCCGTTACACAAAGAAGGATTATTAAATTTTATAGATGGCGATGTTTCGTTTGACGACGAGATTGAATTCCTTACAATAAATGGACACACATCTTTTCAGCAGATGATCAAAGTTCATGATTCATCTAATACAGTTTTATTTTGCGGTGATCTTTTTCCATTCACTTCTCATATCCCAATTCCTTATGTAATGGGCTATGATCTGCAACCGCTTGTTACTGTACAAGAAAAGAAAAAAATTCTTCCTATCGCAATTGAGCAGAATTGGAAATTGTTTTTCGAACACGATCCCGAAGTGATTATGGCAACTGTTGCAGAATCACAAAGAGGATTTTCTATTGATCAAGTTTTTACCGAGATGATCTAATGAAACAAAATGACGGATTTATTAAAGTTTGTAAAAACTCGGAACTCAAAGAAAAAATCGGGAGACGCTTTTTTGTTGATGACGTGGATGTTGCTTTATTTAAAGTTGAAGGGCAAATTTATGCTTTGAACAATGTTTGCATCCATCAAAAAGCTGCTATCATTTATGATGGATTTATCGAAGACGGAAAAGTTACTTGTCCTTCACATGGATGGCAGTTTAATTTGAAAACAGGAAAAGTTCCTCACGGAGCTAAAGGTTTGGATTCATATGAAGTAAAAGTTTTTGGAGATGATATCTATGTAAAAGTTTTTAAAAAAGAACTGAGATGATGATAAGGAAAAGGAAAGAAGAAAAGAAGGAATAAAGAAAAGATTTTTAATTCTTACGCACTTCATCAATGAAACTCACTAACCAAATAGTAATCGAAAAAGCAAAAGAATTAGGATTCGATCTTATTGGTTTTGCAAAGACTGATCTTCTGCAAGACGAAACAGAAAAATTAAAAGAATGGCTGAATAAAGGATTTCATGCTTCTATGGATTATATGGAACGTAATTTTGAAAAACGATTCGACGTTAACAATATTCTGCCAAATGCCAAAAGTGTAATTTCACTTGCAATGAATTATTATACTGATCATCAATACACTAATGAAAAAGATTTTGGAAAAGTATCCCGCTATGCCTGGGGAAAAGATTATCATTTAGTTATTTGGGAAAAGTTAGAAATCCTTGAAGAACAACTTAAAGAAATTGATCCTTCTTTTATTTGTCTAACCTACGTTGATACCGGTCCGGTAATGGATAAAGCTTGGGCAGTCTGTTCGGGGATTGGTTGGTTGGGTAAGCATTCAAATGTTATAACACGGGAAATGGGAAGCTGGATATTTTTGGCAACAATTATTTGCAATCAAGAATTTAATTATGATAAACCAATAGAAGATTTTTGCGGCTCATGCAGAGCTTGTCTTGATGCTTGTCCTACTAAAGCAATTGTTGATGAATATGTCGTTGATGCAAACAGATGTATTTCATTTTTAACCATTGAAAACAAAGGAGAAATATCCGGCGAATTCAAAAATCAATTTGACAACTGGCTTTTCGGCTGTGATATTTGCCAGGATGTTTGTCCATGGAATAAAAAATTTCCGACTCAAACACGTGAAAGAGAATTTGAACCAAGTGGAAATAAAGAAATATCTCTTCAAGAAATTATTAAAATGAACACTGAAAATTTCAAAAAACGATTTGAAACAAGCACTATCAAACGAGCTAAATTGAGTGGCATTAAACGTAATGCAGAGTTCTTAATCAAAAACAGTTAATTCAATTCATTAATTAGAATCCGATTCAAAATAATTCCATCCAATCATTATAAAAATTGATCACATTTAAGTAATTTTGTTCAGTAAAATTTGGAGTTTAACTAATGTCAAATAATCATCATAAAGTAATAATTATTGGTTCAGGTCCGGCAGGATTAACAGCGGCACTTTATACATCACGTGCAAATCTAAATCCGATTGTTTTTGAAGGAATGCAGCCGGGCGGACAATTAACAATTACAACAGAAGTAGAAAACTTTCCTGGTTTTGAACATGGAATTCAGGGTCCGGAATTAATGGATGTTATGCGTAAACAAGTTGAGCGGTTTGGTGCACAATGTTTTTTTAAGAATGTAACGGAAGTTGATTTTTCCAAACGTCCGTTTATTGTAAAATCTGAAAGCGAAACATTCACTGCTGATTCAGTCATTATATCAACAGGTGCATCTGCAAAACTGCTTAACATTGATAGTGAAAAGAAATTTATGGGTTACGGAGTTTCTGCATGCGCAACTTGCGATGGTTTCTTTTTCAAAGGATTGAAAGTTTTAGTAGTTGGCGGAGGCGACACCGCGATGGAAGAAGCAAATTATCTTACAAAATTTGCATCAGAAGTAACAATTATTCATCGCCGCGATGAATTCCGCGCCTCAAAAATTATGTATGACCGTGCGAAGAAGAATCCTAAAATTAAATTCATAACTAATGCAGTTATTAAAGAAGTACTAGGTAAAGAAGAAGACGGTAAAAAATTTGTAATTGGTGCGCTTCTTAAAAATACAAAAGATGGCTCCACTTGGGAAATACCTGCTGACGGAATTTTTATGGGAATAGGTCATCAACCAAATACTTCGCTCTTCAAAGGAATTCTAGATATGGATGAAACCGGTTATTTGATTGTAAAGCCGGGAACAACTAAGACGAACATTGAAGGAGTTTTTGCTGCCGGCGATGTTGCTGATAAAACTTACAGACAAGCTGTAACTGCAGCCGGAAGCGGTTGTATGGCTGCGATTGATGCGCAGCATTGGCTTGAAGAACACGAATTAGCTTAATTTAAAATGTTGAGACGCTCTGTTGAGCGTCTCTTTTTATGTAGACGCTATAAATACGTCAACCGAGTTTTAAAAACCCTTCCCTTTGGGAAAGGTAGGGATGGGCTTAATTTCTGTTACCGTTTTTCAGTTTTCTTGTTACTAAAAACGCTGTAACGAATCCTAAACCGGTCATGGTAACAATCCAGAATCCCATCCATTCTCCATGCACATGATAATCTGTCCATCTTTCTGTACCGGTGCCATATTGAACTTGATAACCAGTCCATTGCTGAAATAAAAATCCTATTCCTAAACCTAATCCTATAAACAGAACTATGATTCCCAGTTTCAGCATTATGAAAGGATCGCGTTTGGTTCTTAAAAGCTCAACCATCTGCTCATAAGAGAGGCCTTTTTCAATCATCATCTGTTTTTCTTTTGAACGGTAATAGACATAAGTTACTATTACCAATCCGATTACCAAAAACATTATAATAGGTATTAACTCTTCCATTGTATTCTCCTTTGGTTATTTGATACTTATGACTGAGACTTTCACTTAAAGGTTACAACTAATTTTTGTTTTTCTTATGTAATGATTCAATTATCTTAAACGGAGAATTATTATCTCACTTCTTTGGACATGGTTCAGTTATTAAAAGGTTACATATTATTTTCAATTTAATCGTAACCTTGGAGGAAAGATATAAGTCTAATGCAGTAATGAGACACTTAAGCGATATAGAAATTATTGAGTCTATTAAAAGAGGAAACGTATCTGACTTTTCTCTTCTGGTAAATAGATATAAAGACAGGGCGTTTTCGTTATTAAGGAGAATATTAAAAAACGAACTGGATGCCGAAGAAGCACTTCAAGATAGTTTCTTAAAGGCATTTAATGGTCTAAAAGATTTTCGTAAAGATGCGCAGTTTTCAACATGGCTTTATAAAATAGTTTTCAATACCGGTTTAACGGTCTTATCATCTAAGAAAAGAAAAATTGAACAAGAGATGAGTTCGATAGATGAAGAATATGATCTTGGCAATTATGATAATGAGATTTACGGTAGTACAGAAAATGTGCGGCAATATGTACTTAAGATGGTAGATAAACTTCCGGTCCGAGGAGCTCTTGTTGTAATATTGTTTTATATGGACGGACTTTCGTTAAATGAAATTAGTCAAGTTATGGGAACATCATTAGTAAATACAAAAGTTTTATTACATCGTTCACGTAATGCTTTGAAGGATTTACTTCTCAAGCATAACTATCAGGAGGAAATGTTATGAATAAACTAACCGATGAAATTTTGAATAAATATATTGACGGCGAATTAGAACCATTTGAACTTGCTGAAGTGAAAAATGAAATTGAAAAGAATGATGAAGCTCTTGCGAGATTAAAAGCATTACGACTAGTTGATAATTCATTGAAACAAATGGAAGTTGATCATGCACCGGTAAACTTTTCAGAGAAAGTAATGAAGGCAATCTTCAATGCTTCTAAAGCAGTTAAGCCCAAGATTAGTTACTTCTTTATTACCATTATTACGATTTTCTCTATAGGAGTTTTAGGAGTTATTGTAGCGGCGTTCAAATCTATTGATGATGGAAATGGTCAATCAACCATGGTACCGTATATGGATAAAGCAAAAGAGGTAATCGGTAAGAACCTAATTGAATTTCAAAATTTCTTTTCGAATAAAAATGTATTATTGGTCATTTCAATATTGACGTTGATTCTACTTATAATTGTATATTTAACATTTGAAGCACATAAAAACTTTAAGAACAAATTAAATAGTTATTCGCGTTAATTATCCCCATAACTCAACCGGAATTGTTCATCTCAGTTATTGGCGTATCTATATTTCTTTCGATATTTTCACATCCACAATAAAAATAAATAATTATGTCTATTAAATCGGGATTTGTTTCGATAATTGGAAAACCAAATGTCGGTAAATCAACTTTGATGAACGCCTTAGTAGGCGAACGGCTATCTATAATTACAAACAAACCTCAAACCACACGCAAACGGATTCTCGGAATCTCAACAGCAGAAAATTACCAGATAATTTTTCTTGATACACCTGGCATTCTTAATCCGGAATATCTGCTTCAAGAAAGAATGCTTGAATATGTTATTCAATCCGTAAAAGATTCGGATGTAATCCTCGTTATAATTGATGTTGATTCAGATCCCAGCGGATCAAAAACTTTTTCGGATGAACGCGTTAAGGCAGTACTTAAAGAAAGCAGTACAAAAAAGATTTTACTGCTGAACAAAATTGATCTTTCTAATCAACCGGATATTGAAAAGTTAATTAATCAATATTCCGAAAAGGGTAACTTTGAAAAAGTAATCCCAATTTCAGCCAAAGAAGGATTCAATCTTGAAACTGTAATTAATGCAATTGTAGAACTTCTGCCTGAACATCCCAAATATTTTCCTGAAGACCAGATCACGGATGAAAACGAACGCTTCTTTGTTACGGAAATTATACGCGAAAAAGTTTTTGAAAGATACCGTGAAGAAATTCCTTACAGTACGGAAGTTCTTATTGAAGAATTTATAGAACGGGAAAATGCAAAAGATTATGTAAGTGCGGTAATTGTTGTTGAAAAAGAAACTCAAAAGCCGATTATACTTGGAGCTAAAGGGGAAGCAATAAAAAAACTTGGACAGTCAGCACGTATGGAAATAGAAAAATTTTTACAGCGCGAAGTATATCTTGAACTACGTGTGAAAGTCCGTGAAAAATGGCGCTCTAATCCAAACATGTTAAAAAACTTCGGCTATAATACCGAGAATGAATAACCCATCTCAAAAAACTAAAAGCAAATTTCTAGGCGAGGGCGCACTCCTTTTAATGACGATTTTATGGGGCGGAACATTTGTTATTGTTAAAGAATCTTTGAATGATATTTCTACAATGCTTTTTGTTACACTCCGTTTCGGTCTTGCAGGATTAATACTATTTTTAATTTTATTTTTCAAAAAAAACAAAGTTGTAAAAGAATCCATCTTACCCGGCATTTTTCTCGGAACACTTTTATTCCTTGGATTTTTTACCCAAACAGTCGGACTTAAATTTACGAGCGCAACAAAATCCGGTTTCATTACCGGTTCCTTAGTAGTTATGGTCCCGTTGTTCCAAACATTAATCGAAAAGAAATTTCCAACAAGAGGAGCGCAGATCGGAACAGTTCTGGTTTTTATAGGAATATTATTTTTATCGAATGGAGGTTCATCAATAAATAATTTTCTTGGTGAACTTGGTGCTAATTTTAATTTTGGCGATGGAATGACTCTTGCCTGCGCGGTTTTTTACGCATTGCATGTAGTTTATATTGATATCATTTCTTCTAAGCATGATTATTGGATCCTGCTTACAACACAGATTGTAACAGTGGCATTCTTTTCGTTAATAACATCCTTCTTCTTGGCAGGATTTTCAATCGAACCTCTGCACATTAGTTTTTCTTCGTATTTAATATTTGGAATTTTATACACGGCAATATTTGCAACGCTTATAACGATTGGTATACAAACGAAATTCCAAAAAGTTGTTAGCCCAACAAAAGCCGGAATCATCTATTCATTTGAACCGATCTTTGCGGCAATTTTTGCATTCTTTTTACTAAACGAGAAAATCACTAACTTTGGTTTAGTCGGCAGCATATTGATCTTTCTTGGGCTGATTTCATCTGAAGTAATTGATTCATTCTTTGAAAAGAAATATGGCAATTCAACGGGCTGAAATATTAGTTAATGGATTTGTTCAGGGTGTTGGGTTTAGATATTTTGTTGCACGGAATGCCGAACAACTTTTATTAAAAGGATTTACTCAAAATTTATTTAGCGGCGAAGTTTACACAGTAGTAGAAGGCGAACTTGCAATGATAGAAGAATTGTATAAGAAAATAAAAATCGGTCCTACACATGCAGATATAAAAAACGCTTCGATTAAATGGAGCGAACCAAAAAATGAATTCACAAAATTTGAGATAAGATTTTGAACTTACAACATAAAATCGGATTCGGATATGATGTTCACAAATTTGCAGAAGACCGCAAACTAATATTAGGCGGCGTAGAGATTCCCTATGAAAAAGGATTGCTGGGGCATTCCGATGCGGATGTTCTTCTCCACGCAATTTGCGATGCAATACTTGGCGCTCTTGCTCTCGGAGATATTGGAATCCACTTTCCCAATTCAGATCCAAAATATTTAAATGCAGACAGCAAAGAATTACTGAATCATGTTTATTATCTTATGAAAGATTTTCATTACGAAATTGGAAATGTTGATTCTACAATTCTTCTGGAAAAACCAAAACTTGCACCATACATTCCCGACATGAGAAAAATAATCGCTAATATTTTGAACATTACCATAGATCAAATTTCTGTGAAAGCTACTACATCTGAAGGATTGGGATTTGTCGGGCATGAAGAAGGTTGTGCCGCACAAGCTGTTGTTTTACTCATCAAACAAGATAAATAATGCTTCAGCAAATCATCTCTTATATCAGCACTTTAGATCCCGCATTAATTTATGTTGTGCTTTTCTTTTTTGCATTTATAGAAAATATTCTTCCCCCATCGCCAAGCGATTTTGTTGTTCTTTTCGGTGCAACGCTGATAGCGAATTCTACTTTGGGATTTATTCCCATTCTTTTAATTACAAGTGTTGGAAGTGCACTTGGTTTTATAGTAATGTATTTCATCGGCGAATTCCTTGGTGAAAAACTTTTACGCTCCGGAAAATTTAGATTTATTAAACAAGAATCGCTCGATAAAGCCGATCGTTTCTTTCACAAATATGGCTACAATATTATTCTTATAAACCGTTTTCTACCCGGTACACGGGCTGTTGTTAGTTTCTTCTCCGGAGTTCACAGATTAAAACCGACGCGGACATTTATTTATGCAGCCGTCAGCTCATTTGTGTGGAATGCCATCTTGATATTTCTTGGGATTCAACTCGGAAATAATCTTGAATTGGTTGATAAATATCTTTCTGAATATTCTCAGATCATACTATCAATTACAGGTTTAATTATAATTATTGTTTTGGTTAGATTTTGGATGAAAAAGAAAAAGAGTAAATGAATTTCTTCAAGAAGTACATAATGCCTCTAACACCTGATCAGAAAAAAGAACGCAACATAGATCTATTACTCGGATTGTTAAGCGGAATCTTACTCGGTTTATCTTACCCGCCCGTGCCCTTACCGTTTTTGAGTTTTGTTTCATTAATTCCTTTTCTATTTGTTTTAGAAAAAAGAGATACATTATTATCTGTTAATCGCTTCTCTTATTACACGTTTTTCTTTTTCAGTCTTATTACATTGTATTGGGTAGGAAGCTGGACTAAAGAAGCCGATACATTTCTCATGATCTCAGGTGCAGTACTTTTATTTTTTAATCCACTTTTTTATTTGATCATAACAACACTTTATCATTTTTCAAAAAAATCATTTGGAAAAAATATTGCTCTTTTCCTTTTTCCATTTTATTGGGTCTCTTTTGAATTCTTATACAGTTTGACTGATCTTCGTTTCCCTTGGCTTACACTTGGTAACAGTACACCATACTTTAAGCTCTTCATACAGATTTCTGATATTGTCGGGGTTTATGGACTTTCGCTTATTCTTCTATTCGTAAATATTTTTCTTTATCTCTCAGTAAAAGAATTCAGGTCAAAGAAGAAATTGAATTTTAAATATTTGTCTTCTGCACTAATAATTTTTCTATTAGTAATTACTTATGGTTTAATAAGAATTAACAACTTCCCCGAATCCGAAAAAAAAATAAAAGTTGGTTTAGTCCAGCCAAATTTTAATCCGTGGTCAAAATGGCAAGAAGGAAATTTAGATGCTCAGCTTAATATTTATTTACGCATGTCCGAACAGGCAATAAAAAAGGGTGCAAAATTTATCATTTGGCCGGAGTCAGCATTGCCGGTTTACCTGCTTTCAGGTAATTATGATTATGAGGTAAGTAGAATTCGTCAGTTCGTTACTTCGAACAATATTTTTTTGATGACCGGAATGCCGGACGCAAATTATTATTTCAATAAAAATGAAGCGCCAAAAGATGCCAAAGTAAATAAGAGCGGAATCTCATATACATCTTACAATTCAATTTTGTTATTTACACCATTTTCACCTAAAGTTGAAAAGTATGGAAAAATAAAACTTGTTCCATTTGGAGAGCACGTTCCATTTGTTGAACAGTTACCGTTTCTCGGTGATTTCATAAAATGGGAAGTTGGAATTTCCAGTTGGAACGTTGGTAAAGATCAGGTTGTGTTTGATCTTAGTGAAGCGAATAATTCCATTGTAAAAACTGCCGGAGTGATCTGCATTGAATCTATTTATCCGGAATTTGTTGCAGGCTTTATTCAAAAAGGAGCTGACTTAATTACTGTTGTTACGAATGACAGTTGGTATGGATATTCAAGCGGACCATTTCAGCATAAAGAGATTTCTGTATTGCGTGCCGTTGAAAATAGAAAATCTGTTATCCGTGCTGCCAATGGCGGAATTAGTTGTATCATTGATCCGCTTGGTAATACAATAGCATCTACAAAACTTTTTACTCGAGACATACTTGTTGGCGATGTGATAATTAACGAAGGACAAACTTTTTATACCCGCTATACGTGGATATTTCCTTTGATCTCGTCTTTAATTTCTATCGTTACAATTATGATTTTCATATTTAAAAAAATATCAACTAAAATAAAAAAACAATCATGAAAAAAATTATTGATCTAAGAAGCGATACGGTTACAAAACCATCTGAAGCAATGCGCAAAGCAATGTATAACGCCGAAGTCGGTGACGATGTTTACAAAGAAGATCCGACGGCAAATGAACTTGAAAAATATGCTGCAGAATTATTAGGTAAAGAAGCTGCGCTTTATGTACCAAGCGGTGTAATGGGAAATCAAATTTGCTTAAATGTATTAACACAACCAGGTGATGAAGTTATCTGCGAAAAAGATGCTCATATTTTTCAATATGAGTCGGGTTCTCCGGCAGCATTGAGCGGTTTGCAGTTAAGTTTGGTAGATGGAGTCCGCGGAGTGTTTACACCTGAACAAGTTGAACCGCTGATTCGTCCAGAGAGCGCATATTATATGGCTCGAACAAAAGTTATAGAAGTTGAAAACACACACAATCGTGCCGGCGGTACAATTAATCCTATTGAAAATATTAAAGCTCTTAGTGTGCTGGCAAAAAAATATAATCTTTATATTCATCTTGATGGCGCAAGAATTTGGAATGCTTCTGTTGTAACCGGAATATCTCCCGCTGAGTATGCCAAACATTTTGATTCAGTATCTTGTTGTCTTTCTAAAGGTCTTGGCGCTCCAATAGGATCTATAATAGCCGGAACAAAAGATTTTATTAAACAAGCTTACCGTGTGCGTAAAGGATGGGGCGGAGGAATGCGCCAGGTTGGAGTTCTTGCTGCGGCTGGATTGTATGCTCTTAAAAATAATATTCCGCGATTGAAAGAAGATCATGATAAAGCAAAAGTATTTGCAGATAAACTTTCACAACTACCAAATCTTTTTGTTGATACTGAAGGTGTTCAGACAAATATTATTATGCTTACACCTAAGAAGCTTACCGTTGAAAATTTCTTAACTAAATGCAGAGAGAATGGTCTATATCTCGGAACAGGAAAAATCGGTATAATAAGAGCCGTAACGCATATGGACGTTTCATTTGAAGAGATCGAACAAGCAGTACAAATTATAGAGAGAATTATTTCTTAATCTTGGACATGATCATGATCTTCTTTCGAGAAATATCAAGAACACGATCAAGAAAGAAAAGAGAGACAAATGGAAATTTCAAACTACAGTCACAAAATTATAGAAGTAGTAAAATTTCACGAAGTTGACATGCTGGGTGTTTGTAATAATGCTGTTTACTTTAACTATTTTGAAGATGCACGGATTAAATATATGCAAGACATAAAAAAAAATTATGCTTTGAAAGAAATATTAGAAGAGAATTCTTTTTTTATAATGGTTCACAATGAATGTGATTACATAAAATCGGCACATCTTGATGATGAACTTAATATTTACTCACGTGTTGAATATATCAAGAACTCCAGTTTTTGTTTCCGGCACATCGTAGAAAAGGCAGCTTCGGAAAGTATAATTGCAAAAGGCGGAGGTGTAGTTGTGCACATAGATCGAAGCAACAAAAAATCCTTACCATTACCGCAAGAATTTTATGATGCAGTTCAGAAGTTTGAGAGAGAAGTTGAAATTCAAAGATCAGCTAACGAATAATAAATATTACCGTTCCAATAATTAGAACTGCTGCCGTAAGCCATCTGCAATAAGCAGGATATTTACTTTTCAGGTTGCCCCACACTTTTGCTAAAATTAACATTAACACGATAAGAATTGTAGTTACGAGCAAACATTGAACGGCATTGTAATTCCTTTGTGAAATATCAATAAGACTCTTTCCCCAAAATATTTCCCGATAAATTAATTGCAGATGCACCCAATAAATTAAGAGTGATTCACGGCTTACATCTAAGATCAATGAACTATAATTTTCTTTGTTGTTAAGGTAAAACCAAAATACTCCTAGGGACAAAAGAATTAATCCGAATCTTTCTAAAAAGAAAAAAGGATTTGGAATTATCTCAGCTAATTCTTGAGGGAACAAAACATACATAATCACAACACTTATTAAATAAAAGAGTGAGCCTGTAATTATCATTTTTCTTGCAAATGCCTTTTCGGAATTATTTTGTTTGGCTTCAAGATAATATTTAGCTACATAAGCACCGCTAAAAACAAATGCCCACCACGGAAAACCAGGAAAGAGAGAACCGTGCATTTTATTGAAATAGTTAGCAAAGAATAACGGCAGATAATTCGCAAAATCTATTTTCCACAGCAACGGACTAATAAATAAAATTATTGCAGTTAATATCAATATGAAATTATAAAATCGTTTTTCGGATTTGATAAATATTCTAGCAAACAATAAAACAATCAAACCTGTAGAAATTATTTGAAGAATATCTACTGTAAATAAACTGTTAAGATTTTCCTGTGTTTGATTGTTAAATATTTTTGTTAATGAGTAGTATGGAAGATGAAGAGAATATCCGATGAAAAATACTAATCCAACTCTGGATAACTTACGCCAAAATTCTTTTCCGAAAGTTCGTAATTGATCAACACCTTTTTGTAATGATAGTACAAATACCATTCCCGAAGCAAAACTAAAAGAGGGCGCAACTAATCCATTTATAAAATTTAATGATGGGAACCACCAAGATTCTCTAAGAGCAGGCAAAAGCATCGAATTAACAACATGTACTTCGACCATAACAATAAGTGCAAGACCTTTTAGCATATCAATAAACAAAGCACGGTTTTTTAATTTCATTCATCCCTCTTTATTGAATAATAGCAAAATAATCAATAATCTTAATTTATGAAGACTAAAGATGCAGGCAAACAATTTTTAATTCTATTAAATCAATTAATTTTTCATTAGTTTCTACCAACAACAAGAATAAAGTTAGGGGGGTTATGAACCTTATTTATGATATTGAAACTGTCGGTGTAGAATTCGAAACTCTTTCTGATTCACAAAGAGAGTTCCTACTTCGATATAGTGAATCGGAGAAAGATCCGATAAAAAAAGAAGAACTTATTGATGAAGCTAAAAGATATATTAGTTTATATCCTTACACAGCAAAGATTGTAGCTATCGGTTTGTTGAATACTGAAACGGAAAAATCATTAGTATTATATGAAGGCGAAAAAGACGAAGAATGGAGCGTTGATGAAAAAACTATTAAGTACAAATCTCTTAATGAAGAAGAAATGCTAAAATATTTTTGGAAATATGTTTCGAAAGCCGATAAAGTAATTTCATTTAACGGAAGATATTTTGATTTACCGTTTATTATGATTCGATCTGCTCTGAAAAAAATAAAACCTACCGTAAATCTTATGAAATATAGGTATGACTCTTCTCATCATATTGATCTGTTAGAGCAATTGACTTTTTTCGGGTTAACTAAAAAATTTAATCTTGATTTTTACTGCTACGCTTTCGGTATCGAATCGCCCAAATCCAAAGGAATAACCGGAATGGAAGTTAAAGAACTTTATAAAGCAGGAAGGAGCAAAGATATTGCTATTTACTGCGGTGAAGATGTTAAAGCAACTTATGAATTATTTAAAATTTGGAATCGCTATTTAAATATTTAATTATTTTAAAATAATTCCTCCATCACTGATTTAATAACAGCATCATTAACTTAAGTGAGGTTCTATATGAACACAAAAAAACTAATTATTGCGGTAATAGTTGTTTTTGTACTTCTGGAAGCAACAAATTATCTTATTCATGAGGTTATTCTTGCCTCAACCTATATGCAGGAAACAGTTTCCAAAGCTTTCCGTCCGAAAGCAGAAATGGATGCTGTGATGTGGAGAATGTGGATTAGCGGCCTTGTCTGGTCATTCTTCTTCGTTTTTATTTTTACAAAAGGGTATCAAAACAAGGGGCTTTTGGAAGGAGTTCGTTACGGAGTTTATATCGCATTGTTCATAAACTTCATGGCCGCTGTTGCTCAAAATGTAGTATATCCGATTCCTTATACATTAGCGCTGCAATGGTTTATATATGGATTCATTCAAATGGTAATTCTTGGAGTAGTTACAGCTTGGATCTATAAACCGGCAGTGGCAAAATCGGCTTAATAATCTGTAATATTTTTTCGGAAAGGACATCAATTGATGTCCTTTCCTAATCTCGATCTAAATTTATCAAATCATATTTACTTTCAAGTTTATAATGTTCTACAAATTTTTCAAGTATTGAATCACGAACCACACATAAAACATTTCCATTCAGTTGACCAATTTGTTTAAAGATTTTTGAAATAGCCGGTTCCAATCCTTTTCCTCCCAATTCAAGATGACCGATTTCATCAATAATTATCCAATCAAGGTTCTTATCTAAACAATCAATTAAAATATTTTGAGTCCAATCAAAAACGCTTTTGCGGAATTTATATTTTCCGATTGTAACTAATTCATTTTCGTGTTTGGTTTCTGTGTTTTCTAATATTTTAAGTGTGCGTGAACCGATATGATAAATAAATCTTTTGTCATCTATAACCGGTTGGAAAATCCCGTCAATATTTTTTTGCCGGGTAGCCCAATGCATTAGTCTGATAGTCTTTCCTGTGTGTACAGGCCCGGTGAGAATAAAAAGATTTTTCATTAATACGGACTGTTTTGAGTTCTTTTATGGTTCAAATTACTCGAAATTTAATTTTGATACAATTCTGACGATAACGAAAACGAACAAATTCAATAATTCTTAAACGAAAATAATTTTGTATTTTTGACTCCAGTAAATCTAATGAGGAAATATTGAAAGTTCTCGTCACTGGCGGTGCGGGATATATTGGTTCACACTTTGTAAAACTGTTATCTGAAAAAAATTATCATGTTGTAGTGATTGATAATCTTTCACGCGGACATAGAGAAGCAGTGTCTAAGAATATTCATTTTGAAGATATTGATCTTCTTGATGCCGGATCACTTTCTTATTTCATACAAACACAAATGCCGAGCGCTGTAGTGCATTTTGCTGCTTTAGCTTATGTTGGCGAATCAGTTAAACATCCGGAAAGATATTATCAGAATAATGTTGTTGGAAGTTTTAACTTGATAAAACTTTGTGCAGAAAATGGGGTAAAGAATTTTGTCTTTTCTTCCACATGCTCTATTTATGGTAATCCTTCCAAGATACCGATTTCAGAAGATCAGCCATCGCAGCCGATTAATCCTTACGCAAATACAAAATTAATGATCGAAACATTACTCAAAGATTTCGAAACGGCATTAGGAATCAAACATGTTACTTTACGGTACTTTAATGCTGCGGGTGCTGATCCATCCGGTTTAATTGGCGAAAGTCATAATCCGGAACCGCATCTGATTCCAATTGTATTAGAGACTGCACAATCAAAAAGAAAAAAAGTTTTTGTTTATGGAAACGATTACGATACATCAGACGGAACTTGTATTCGGGATTATATTCATGTAAATGATTTAGCAGATGCGCATTTGAAATCATTAGAGTATTTAATTAACGGTGGTGAATCTAATGTAATTAATTTGGGTACCGGTAAAGGAAATTCGGTTCTAGAGATAATTGAAAAAGCAAAAGCAATTACAAAAAAAGAAATTCCATTTGAAGTTGTTTCAAGAAGAGTAGGCGACCCTGCCATACTTGTTGCAGATAATAAAAAAGCTAAAGATTTATTAGGATGGTCGCCAATGTATTCAATAGAAAGAATATTAGAAACGGCTTGGAAGTGGCACTCAAATCAAAAATATTGAGGTAAAGATTGCAGTTCGAAAAAACATTTATTGACGGATTATTATTAGTAAAGCCGGATGTGTATCCGGATGACCGCGGATATTTCTTCGAATCATTTAACAAAAATAAATTTTCTGACGGAGGAATTAATGATTCTTTTGTTCAGGATAATATTTCAAAATCTGTTAAAGGTACTGTACGCGGACTGCATTATCAAATTGGAGAATATGCACAAGGGAAATTATGCAGTGTTGTCGTCGGGAAAGTATTAGATGTTGCTGTTGATATCCGTTTCGGTTCTCCTAGCTTTGGAAAATATTATGCAGTTGAGTTGAGTGAAGAAAATAAAAATCAACTTTGGATACCGCCCGGATTTGCACATGGATTTTCCGTGCTTTCTGATGTTGCTATCTTCAGCTACAAATGCACATCGCTTTACAATAAACAAAGTGAGCGAGCAATTCTTTTCAACGATCCTGATCTGAATATCAACTGGAAAATTTCTAATCCGAATGTCTCTCAAAAAGATTTACAAGCAAGATCATTCAAAGAGATAGAAAAAGATTTTCTTTATTAAAAAAACTACAAGGGGTTAAAATGAATCTTTCTGTTATAGGAACCGGTTATGTAGGACTTGTGAGCGGAACTTGTTTCGCTGAAATGGGAAATAAAGTTATCTGCGTTGATAATAACCATGACAAATTGGACAAATTGAAAAAGGGAATTGTACCGATTTATGAACCCGGATTGGAAATATTATTTTATCGTAATATTGAGCAGAAAAGATTAACATTTACTAACGATCTAAAAAAAGCTGTTCTTGAATCTGAAATTATTATGCTTTGCCTTCCTACTCCGCAGGGGGAAGACGGTTCTGCTGATTTAAAATATGTATTTGAAGTAGCCGATGAGATCGGAAAGATCTTGAAAGATGCAGCTACAAGTGATTTCAAAATAATAGTTAATAAAAGTACCGTTACTGTAGGAACATCGGAAGCAGTAACAAAAATAATTGAAAAACACGGTATAAATAATTTTGAAGTAGTTTCTAATCCGGAATTTTTACGGGAAGGATTTGCCGTTGATGATTTTATGAAACCTGATCGAATTGTTGTCGGTGCACGCTCTCAAAAAGTCTTTGATCGTATGCGTACTCTTTATGAACCATTTGTTCGTCAAGGTAATCCCATCTTGGAAATGAATCCCGAAAGCTCAGAGGTAACTAAGTATGCAGCAAACTCCTACTTAGCTATGCGTATAACTTATATGAATGAGCTAGCAAATTTTTGTGAAGTAGTTGGAGCGGATGTGGAAATGGTTCGGAAGGGAATGGGCGCTGATACAAGGATAGGTAAAAGATTTTTATTTCCGGGAATCGGTTACGGAGGTTCTTGTTTTCCTAAAGACGTGAATGCACTTATCAAAACCAGCGAAGACAATAATTCACCGATCAGACTTCTCAAAGTTGTTGATGAAGCGAACAAACTTCAAAAACTCATTCTTGTAAAGAAAATCTTAAAACATTTCGATCGAAATATTAAAGGAAAAAAATTTGCTGTTTGGGGATTAGCATTCAAACCAAACACAGATGATATGCGCGAGGCACCGTCAATCTATATTATTAAAGAGTTAATTCGGCTTGGCGCTAAAGTTTCTGCTTATGATCCTGCAGCGATTGAAAACGCAAAATTTTATTTAGATGAAATTCTTGATTACTCTCCCGATCAGTATAGTATGTTACAAGATGCCGATGCATTGTTAATTTTAACCGAGTGGAATGAGTTCAGGAATCCGGATTTTAATCGCATCAAAACTGACTTAAAATCGCCAATCATTTTTGACGGACGGAATGTTTTTGAAATTAAGAAAATGGAAGAATTAGGATTTACTTATTACAGTATAGGAAGAAAAACAGTAGGTATTTAATTCTTACTCATTCTTAAAGTAGATAAAGAGTAAGATTAAGAGAAAGAAAATGATTATGAGTTAAGAATCTTTTCATAGTACTCAACGTACTTCGGAACAATTAAATTCTTGTCGAAATTTTTTACCGAACGCTCACGGGAATTTTTTGAAAATGATTTATATCTCTTCTCGTTTGTCAAAAGTTCAACAGTATACTTAGCCATTCTATCAATATCGCCAATCTCTGCAATGTATCCGGTTTCATTATGAATATTGAGTTCGGGCAAACCTCCGACAGATGAACTAACTACCGGAACACCGCACGCCATTGCCTCTAAAGCGGACAAGCCAAAACTTTCTGATTGCGACGGCATTAAAAATATATCAGCCGCATTTAAGATTTCTGCTAAACCATCTTGTTTTCCTAAAAAGATAACATCTTTATGAATATCAAGATCTCGTGCAAGCCGTTCGCATTCGGATCGGTCGGGTCCATCACCGACTAATACTAATTTAGCAGGAATTTCTTTTTTTACTTTATCCAGAATTCTTATTGTATCGGTTACTCGCTTTACAATTCTGAAATTGGACGTATGAACTAAAACCTTTTCTCCGTTTGGCGCAATATGCTTTCTAAATATATCACTCTCTTTCGGCTTGAACTTTTCTATATCAATAAAGTTGTAGATCACTTCAATATCTTTTTCGATGTTATAATTAGTAAGTGTTTTTTCTTTAAGGAATCTGGAAACAGCGGTAACCCCATCGCTTTCTTCGATACTGAATTTAACCAGAGGCATAAAAGACGGCTCTAATCCAACTAGAGTTATATCCGTACCGTGAAGAGTTGTGATAAATTTTAAATTCTTATTAGATCTTCTTAAAACTTGCCTTGCCAGATATGCGCTAACTGCGTGGGGAATCGCATAATGAACGTGCATCAAATCTAATTCTTCAAAATCAATTACTTCCAGCATCTTACTAGTTAGGGCAAGATCATAAAGTGAATGTTCAAACAACGGATAAGTACTAAGTTCTACTTCATGGAAAAAAACATTCTCAAAGAATTTATTAAGACGATGCGGGATTGCATAACTGATAAAATGAACTTGGTGACCAAGAGAAGCCAGAGCTAATCCGAGTTCAGTAGCAACAACACCGCTGCCGCCGTATGTAGGGTAACATGTAATTCCGATCTTCATGAATTTTCTCTATTACTTATAAGGTTAGTCTTGTTTATTTTCGTAACAATTAAAGTATAACACACAGTTCAAAATAAGCTAATTTTTTATTAATGAAAATTATACTAATCGGGCACTCAATTATAGATCATTTTGAAGGCACGGAAGAAAATAAATCTTTACCCGGTGGAATATTTTATTCAACCATTGGAATTAATTCCATAAAAAAATCTACTGATCAGATTTACCTTCTTACCGGATGGAATAGAAATTCGTTCCATCTATTCAAAGATCTTTATACAAAAGTGGATTTAGACCGGACAAACGAATTGGTTAATATGCCGGAAGTTTATCTAAAAGTTTCCGGTGAAACTGAAAGGGAAGAAGTTTATAAGAACATTTCTGATAATCTTTCAATTAATCATATTAAAAATTGGAATCTGTTTGATGGAATTTTAATAAATATGATAACCGGCTGTGATATTTCATTAGAACAAATAAAATTAGTACGTAATAATTTTAGAGGTATTATTTATTTTGATGTACATACACTTTCGCGCGGAGTAGATAACAATTTGAAAAGAGATTTTAGACCAATTCCTAGAATTAAGGAATGGCTTGCTTGCATTGATATTTTACAGTGCAATGAAATCGAACTTAAAACTATAGTTCAATATCAAAATGAAATTAGCGGTGCAGAAAAAATTTTATTTTTAGGCCCAAATATTTTAATTATAACCAAAGGAGAGCGTGGAGCTCAAGTTTATTATCGGGTTAATGGAGAAGTAAAAAACCTATTTGTTAATGCAATAGAGGTTAATTCAGCAAATAAAATCGGCTGCGGAGATATCTTTGGGGCGGTCTTCTTTTATATATATATTTCAACAAATGATATTCTTGTTTCATTAAAAGCTGCTAACAAAGCCGGTGCTGTTGCAGCAT
>JBBAAM010000041.1:0-37155 GCA_041658245.1 Melioribacteraceae bacterium | reverse complement strand
ATTTTAATTGTATGTCGGTACTTTTGCTATAATAATTTCATCCCTAACGGGATTTGGGATTCATAATCCCAGAGGGATGATATATTTGTAGAAAAAACGAACAAAAAACAAATAAAATCCCTTTAGGAATGACATATAAAACCCTTATTTTGTTCTATAAACAATACAATTATTCTAATTTCTAATGAAAAATCTATTTGTTAAGTTGACGCCTATGCGATAAATTGGGATCGTGATGACAAATGATTTTTGGAGACAACCTAAGGAATGGGAAATGGATATTTACAGCAAGATAGTTGAATTAAAAAAAGAGAACCGAAATTTTATAACCGTCAGCGTCGTCAAATCAACCGGCTCAACTCCGGGTAAAGCCGGATTTAAGATGGTTGTTGACCACGAGGGAAAAACTTACGGCACAGTTGGCGGCGGCGCTATTGAGATGGAAGCAATTCAAGAATCAAAAAGATTGATGGCTTCCGGTGAAGAAAATTTGTTGAAGGAATATTTACTTAGTAACGATGAAAAAATAATCAATCCCAAAGTAACTGTTGTTCCGATGAGTTGTAATGGTAAGATCTGGCTCTACTATGAATTCGAAAGGAACTTACCGGTGATCTACATTTTCGGCGGGGGACATGTAGGACAAGCGTTGATAGAGATTATGAGTAAACTTAAATATCATGTAATATTGATTGACAACAGACAGGAATTATTTGAAAAAAATAAAGCCAAAGGAATTAATTGTATTTATATGGAATACAAAGATTTTGTTGAACAATTTATTCCGGCTGATGATTCTTATTTTGTTGCTGTTACATACGGACATCTGTTTGATTATGAAATCTTAAAAACATTGTACAGCAGAAATTTAGTTAAGAAGTATATTGGAATAATTGCTTCGCGTGCTAAAGCTGCTGCAATGATTAACAATCTGAAAAATGAAATTGATGCAGGCATTGATCTCTCCAAACTTCACATGCCGATTGGTTTGAAGATCGGCGGGGATACCGCTTACGAAATTGCTCTTTCCATTGCCGCCGAGATACAATCCGTTAGATATGAAAAGAAGATTTGAGATTCAAAAACTCCCTCTCCTTAGTAAGGAGGAACTTATAAATCACTTAGACCTTTTTGTTTTTTCGATTTATTAAGAAACCAATAGCGCGAATTTAGCGTCTAAATTTGAACTAAATAGGACTTGATTTTTTACATTAATTATTGATTGACAAAGTAAAGACAAGTATTTAAACTTGTACATAGGTTTACTATCAAATCTTGGGGACAACCATTACGACTGGAGGCGAAATGGAACGTAAACAGAATGACAGTATCATTCGGTTGCGATTTTTAGTTATTCAAAGACGCAATAAATTCGAAGCTATTTGTTTGGACACAAATATTGCAAATAGAGCCAATACACTCGAATCCATAAAACAAAAAATCTTTGATTCTACATCGCTGTATTTGAGAAGTTTTTCTAAAGAAGAAATCGCCGATCACGTATACATTAGAAAAGCACCTTTGAAATATCACATTCTCTGGTATATGCCAAGTATAGCAAATATATTTTTACCGAAATATAGCCATGATAAAGCCGAATTTGATGCTTCTTCGGGGAAATTGAGTTTTGCCTAAAAAATACCCCCCTCTTACTTACCAAGAAGTTGTTGCAATTCTAAAAGCCTGGGGATTCAAGTTCAAAGATCAAGAAGGTAGTCACGAACAATACGAGGGCGTTATCAAGGGTAAAAAAAGAAAAGTTACTGTTGATTCAAACGATTCTCCTTATGACGGATTCATACTGAAATCGATGATAAGTCAATCAGGACTTTCTCGTGAAGAATTTTATACCACCACAAAAACAACAGCAAAAAAAATTAATATGAAAAAAGTAAAACCCGCAAAAACAATAATAGACCCGATTGATTAATTTATTTTCCTATTAAATCAGAATATCTTAATCTTTTCTCACATCCCAGTATTGAATAATCAAATCTTCCTCTCTTATCCCAATCGAAAGAATTACTTCCAAGATTTATTTATTGCGCGGTGATAAGGTTTTGATTGATCGCGATCTTGCCGAATTGTATGGCGTCGAAACAAAAAAATTAAATTAGGCAGTCAAAAGAAACATAGGACGGTTTCCGCGAGATTTTATGTTCCAATTAACAATAGACGAATCTCTTTCTCTAAGGTCACAATTTGTGACCTTGAAGAAAGGTCAACATTCCAAATATTTACCATACGTTTTTACAGAGCAGGGTGTTGCAATGCTTTCTTCCGTTTTGAATAGTGAGAGAGCTGTGCAAGTTAATATTGCCATTATGCGTGCGTTTGTACAGATGAGAAAATTTCTGCAGAGCAATGAAGAACTTTCAAAGAAGTTGAACGATCTTGAGAAAGAAACGGGAAAGAAATTTGCAGCACAGCAGAAACAGATTAAACTTGTTTTCGATGCTATAAAAGAACTTATGCTTGAGAATGTAAAACAGAAAAGAAAGATTGGTTTTTGAATTGCCTTAACGCTTGCCCGCCGTTTTTTGGCGGGGCTTGCCCGGTATCTTTTTGCCGGGTGAGGTGGAAAAATGTTTTTGATTAGTTTGAATTTTATTTTAAGTTGCACTTGCCACAAGGGGCGGTTCTAATGATAAATATTTTACAATTATTTCTAATTATTAATTGGGGGTTGTGTGAAAAAAAATATTCCTTTCTTATCCTAATAGAAGGAGCCGAGAACGCATAAAATATAAATGGATGATAAATTGTTATAATTAAAAAAATCTCACTTATGGAACCATTAGTTAGTTTTTTCTTAACACTCTTTGGATTAGCCGGAAGCGCTGCTTCTTTAGCCCCTTATTATATAAAACTTAAAAGCAAACTGAATAAACTAGCCGTTCATGAACAAATATTATTTGGCTGTTTTACACAAGCTGTTAAAGAAATTACCGGAAAAGACCCAAACGAATTTCATTTAAAGGAAGAAGTTGAAGTATTTGAGAGAGCGATTAATTTTTTTGAACATCAGAATATTACAGAGGATGAAGGAAAAACCAGAGAATCTATTTTAGGGAATGAAAAGGATTTAATTCTGATAGAAAATAGGTTTGTTGAGTTACTCAAAGACAAAGCTGACCTATCATTATTGATTCATATCGTAATCGAGAGTTTTGAAGATTCTAAAGAAATTTTAAAACGTACTATTAATATTGAATCAAAAATTAATCAGATTAACGAATCAATGGGAGAGTTTCCACAAAAAATTACCGAACAATTGACTCGAAAGTATTTAGATAAAAGTCAAAAATTTGTGAGTAATTATATCTTTCAAGAAGCCCCTACAATCCATGATGGGTTTATTGGTAGAAGCAGCAAAATACTGGAGCTTCATAATCTTCTGAAACAAAAGCCTGTTGTTTTTATTCACGGAATGACCAGAAGTAGTAAATCAATTCTTGTTAGCCAATATATTCATGAATATCCTAAGGATAATTATTATTGGTATGATTTCAAACTAACCCCACCAAATAATATTCAACTCTTTTATAATGATCTAGCCAATTTTTTGGCGGCAAAATTCAATGATAGTGAGATTGTTGAAAGATGGAAAACAAACCAACTTTCGGTCAAAGAAATAATTAACTACCTATTAAAAATTTGTGATGATCTCAATGGCTATGTGTTAGTATTAGATAACATTCATTTAATTAATGAAATTCAACAAATTGATGCATTTATAAAATCACTTTTAGAATCTAATTCAGAGACACTTAAAATTATATTAATCTCTGAGAATCGTGATGTTATCGATACAGCAACTACTACATGTATGTACTGCACAAAATATGAATTAAGAGGATTCGATGATCAGGAAATTCTAGAACTTTTTAAATTGAATGAAATTAACTGCAGTAAGATTTCAAAAGATTTAGTTTCTCTAGTCCGAATAAGTACAGAGGGTCATCCCGATATAATCAATGGTCTTATAGCTTCAATAAAACGGAATGCACAAACTCGATCAACTGTTAGCGAAATAATAACAAATATGCTTGATGGTTGGAAAAGTATTCCAGAAACTAGTTTACTTATTCAAAGTCTAGCAGGATCAATAAAATCAAACTTGCTTACCACTGAGGAAGAACTAAAACTCTTTTCAAGACTAAGTGCTTTAATCGGAAAGTTTTCTGAGGACCTTGCATTGCATATTTCTCAAGTACCTCCTGTAATAGAATCTTTCGGAATCAGGTTTAGGAAAATCCGTAATAATCTTCTTGACAATGAGCCTGGAAATCGCTTTCGAATACCAAGTATTTATAAAAAGGCAGGAGAAGATTATATAACTGCTGAAGAGAAGAAAAAAATCTGCCATTCTGCTGCCATTTATCTAATGACACCCAAAAACAGAGTTATTAACTTTGACGATGGAGTAGAAGCGTGTTTTTATTTTCTTAGTGGCGATGATTTTAATGGTGCATTTCAAACATGTATTAAACTTATTGTTAATGCATTAGATAAATTTGGTAATAATAATAATTTAAAAATAGTTCTTGATCGGCTTGGTTTTATGCTTGAGTTAAATACTAAGACAGAATATTATAATGATTATGTAAATCTTTGTATTGTATATCTACAAGGATACAGAATTCTAAAAAAAATAGATGAACAAACTAAAATTGTTAATAAACTTTCTCCAATTATTAATCATCCTTCAGTCAACCCGATCACAAGATATTTAGCGAATAGTTATCTAATTTCATTTTATTCATATGAAAACCTACAAATCAATGATGTTATCAGGCTACTAACAGATCAACACGAACTTGAAAAAACTAAATTAATCCCACAAGAAGTTATTGCATCATGCAAACACGAATCACTATTTCTTTTACCTTTTTATGAATTTGGTATTAAAGATAATCCCGAGATAAATGATTTAATTACTTTATTAAATATATATAAAAATACAAATCCACTTGTATTGAATGAACTAAACAATAAAGATATTGTTGATTTCTTCGAAATTCTTTGGACGGGACTTTATAAGAATATTAATGAATCTAACAATAGGCATGAAACATTGATTGGACATATAGAAAAGCTTAAAAAGTTATTATCATTTTTTGAACAAAATAAGATTCATATTGCTCACCGAGAGACTTTATATCTCATTGGATTATTGAAAATTGACTTTATGGAATTTCCAACTGAGGCCATAAACGATTTTAATAAAGCCGAGGAAATTCAAAAAAATATTTCAGGTCTAGATAAAAGTTTTTTATCAAAAAATTATCTAGGTAAGGCAGATGCGTTTTTTAAATGCAAACAACATAGTGAAGCAAAACAAAATTATTTATTTGCTCTGGATAATTATGAGAATAAGCAAATAAATGAGCAATTAATGTTACATGCTAAAACTAGAATAGCTATCTGTCTCTTCTATGAAGGCGAACAAGATGACGCTGAAAATCAATTCAGAGAGTCAATTAAGTTTGCAAATAGTATGACTCGAAATCGAAAGGATAATTTAATTTACACATTAGGTGATTTTTCTACATTTTATGTACTCATAGGGAATTATAAAAAAGCTATTAAATACTTATCAATTATGAGTACTATACTAAATGGCACATCAATTTTACCAATTCATCAATTAATATCTCAATCTGCAATTTGGATTGGAAAAAAGAACAAAAATGAACCAATTGAAATAATAGCCAATGAAATAAATACTTTTATTGAACCATATTTTGGAATGTATAATAAGAAATTTAATTACATCTCAGATAAAGCTACTATTTTTACCTTTAATTTGGTTCTGGGTATGTCATTCTTAGCAGTAAATGAAAATAAGCGCTCTTTGGGGATATTTCGAAAAATAATAAAGAGTCAACACTCAAATTCCATTGATATCTCTGCTCAATATTTAGCAGTTCACGAACTTATAACCGTAGAACTATCTCTAATGAAATATAATTTTTTAATAGAAGATATTTGTCGAGGTATATCAATATTTAAAGAGAATTTAGACCGTGGTATTAAAAGTCCAAATTCGAATACGACTCTTACAGAAATTATTAATTATGACATATTGAATCCTCTACAAAAACATTTCTCAAAGGAATTTATTAATAAAGGAGATTTTATTTTAGCTGAAAAATTTTTATTAAACTTAGTTAAAATAAGTAATGATTTTGATGATGAGTATAAAACTTATTTCAAAGCTTCATTATTTTCATCTATTGGTTGGTTTTACTTTCATAATAAAAGATTTGATTCTGATTATTTAAGGATATCAAAAAATTGGATACTTGAAAGTAATGCTTTATGCTTCCAAGTCGATCTAACTTATACTTACATCAATAATCAATTATTATTTCTTTTCGCTTTGTCTTCTGAGATATATGATATTAAAAAATATATTATTGAAGTCTTCACGACTTTTGCAATAATAATAGATCATTGGGAAATGAGTCAAACTTTTGCAGAAGAATTCTTTAAACAGTTATTTTATTTACTAAATGGAATTAAGACGCCTCAAAATATAACTATATCTGAAAAAAATGTAATTACTTCTCTGAAAGATTTTCAAAAATCTCATGATAAAGATAACTTTGATCTTCTAAGCCAGTCATTGCTATTTGCCCTTTTAATTGTAAAACTTAGAAATGATATTGTCTTAAACGAAAGTGATCAAAATCGTGTATTAAGTTTTATTATAAAGAATTTCTCAAGTAAGATAACTAACCATATTCAAGAGTTTGTAGAAGGATACTGCGCTATAAGGAAACGACAAATATTAAAAACTGTTTCTAATGAAAAAAAACAAAGAAACCTAGCCAATCAAATTAAACAAGAACTTTCAGACCTAAGAAAAAGGATTCACGATTTCAGTTCAATAGAGATAATACAACAGATAGATGATTTTGAGAGAGAGCTAATAACTATATAGTTTTTACCAATATTATTCTCTTGTAGTAAAGAACCAATTCTTGATTTAAAAAAAATGTACTAATCTGCAACCGCTACAGAAGCCGCATAAACATTAACCGCACCGCCTTCCAAAATAATTCTTCCGCATTCAATATAATTTTTCAACCTCACCCTTTGTCCCTCTCCTAAATTAGAAGAGGGGTTGGGGTGAGGTGGCCTAATCCGCTATTGCCACAGAAGCCGCATAAACATTAATCACACCACCAGCCAAAAGAATTCTTCCGCATTCGGCAATAGTAGCGCCGGTTGTTATTACATCGTCAATCAGCAACACATTTTTATTTTGTAATAATTTATTGCGGCGGAGAGAAAAAGCATCTTTAATATTTTCTTTTCTCTCAACTAAGTTCAGACTTGTTTGTGTCTCCGTAAAACGGATACGCTTTATCAATCTGCTTTTTACCGGAATATGTAAAATCTTTTTCATTCCTTTAGCAATAAAATCCGATTGATTATATCCGCGTTCCGCCCGTTTTAAGTGATGCAGAGGAATCGGAACAATCAAATCAATTTTCCATTCTTGAATTTTATCATTCATGGCGGCGGCTAATAATTTGCCGAGGAAAATTCCGATACTGAATTTACCGTTGTACTTCAGATCGTGAATAATATCCTGAAGCTCTTTATCTTTTTCAAAAACAAATAGGGAAGTAAATCCTTTTATGATTTTCTCATTCTTAAATTTTCTTGCGAATTCGATTTCGATTCTTTCACTATCGGCATGTTTTATTTTTGATAAACAAGAATTGCATACAACAACTTCTGTACTGGTAAGTTTATTTTTGCAAGAAGGACAGAAACGCGGCAGGAAGAAATCGGAAATGTCGGTTAGAAAGTTCATAAACCTGGTATCCATTTACAATATTGAGACTATATCATTCCGGATCTTTTTCGTAAAAACCACTCAACAGCAAATAAAAGGATAATTATTATAAGCACCCGTTCATCGGACCATAAATTATATTCTTTCTTTGTACCGGTTTCTTTTACAGGATTTCTATTTATCCCCCGCAGTTTATCAAGCAGATTAGAATAATTATCAATTGAATAATACTCACCGCCCGTTGATTTAGCAAGCGATTTTAAGAATGCGGGACGCATCCGCGTATCAATCTTTTCGATCTGTGTTTCGCTGACGCTTAACCGTCCGATATCGGTTTTCATCTCTGTACCATTTAAAAATGATGATGCGGAAAAGAGATAATCACCGGGTTCGTTTGGAGTAAATGCTGAATTATAAATTCCGTTTCCGGCGGGTGTTAATGCTAAGTCGAATTTCTTTTCACCTTTCGAAATTTGTAATTCAATTTGTGCAGTATCAATCGGCGAGAAAGTATGATCATATAACTGTGCTGTAAAATTCACTTCTTCATTTGGCGAATATATTTTTTTATCAGTTGAAACACTGAATTGTTTTTGCTGCGACGAAAGGTTAAGCCATTTAATAATGTCGTTAATGAAGTTATCAAAGAATTCAGGATGCTTTTCCGCAGTCTGCAATTGCCATTTCCAAATATCACCAGCTAAAATTGCGAATGCTCTCTGCTTGCCTAAATTTCTTGAAACAACTAAAGGATTAGCGATTGGAATGTTCCTAACCTTTGATGAAACTAAAGTATTGCTTCCCGGTTTGATTTGAATTTTTACCGCTGCTTGTGAGACGGGAGGTAAATTATTCCAGACTTCTTTTTTGTTATTAGCTGTAGAAAAAGAGGACGAGAATAGATCGCTGTTAAGTTCCGGCAAAACTTGTATAAAGTCTGTGCTGCTGTTTTCAATTGTGAAAGGAAGAAGATTCTCCAGCAATTTCAACCGCCCGATGTTGACACTGTTCGAAAGCAAAATAAAATACGGCTTATTCTGATTATTGACAGCGAATGAAATCTTATCAATTAAATTTAGCGGTGAACCGGAAGCGGGAAAGTCTATCAAGAATAAAACATCAGCGCTGTCTATTGCAGAAGTTTTTACATCGTTCAAAAATTTATTTGCAGAGATCTGTATTATTTTTCTTAGCTGTATGTTTTTATCAGTTGTTAATGCTTTTGAAATTGCAGAAACGTCAGCCGAAGGGCTGCCGGCAATTAAACAAACTTTTAATTTTGTATCCAATACATTCAAAAAGATTATTTTGCTGTTGTTCGATGTTGTTACTTCACCGTTCAAAGGTGATACAAAAATGCTCAATTTTTTTTCACCGCCCGTACCGGGTTTGTAATTAAAACTAATTTTATTCAACCCGGTTTCGCTTAAAAGAATTTCTTTTGTCTCTAACAGTTTATTCTCTTCATATAAAGCAACGCGGGTATTATCGCCGCCGAAACCAATATTTTTTATGGCGGTCTCTATAGTAGTTGGTTTTTCCGCATAGATGGTGCTGTTGTACTGAACATTGTAAATAAGAACATCCTTCTTCTCTGTGGAATCGCCAATACCTACTGCGAAGATTGGTAATTGTAATTTTTCCACTTGATAGGAAGGGTCATTCCCATCATTGATAATGCCATCGCTAAGAATAACAGCAGAATTTACAGAAGCGCCTTTCTTTTTTATAAGATCAATAATAGATGAGAAATTTGTTTGTGCTTCTCTGAAATTTAGTTTAGATGCATTGGCATCTTGAACAGAATCAACTTTCTTCCCGAAAAAGAATAACTGAGATCTTATCTCACTTCCACCGGAGATTCTTTTAATAAGAGAGTTCACTTGTTCTAATCTTTTAGAACTATCCTTTGCTGCAAGAGAATTTGAATTATCTATAAATACGAGAGCCTTTGATTCCATTTTTGAATGAAGCATTACCGAAATTACAGGTTCGAAGATCATTATTAATATCAGAATAAATATGAGAGCACGAAGAATGATCAGAAAAGTTTTTAGTAATGCGGATACATTCGGGATGGTGTACTTATAAACATAAAACGTGAAGGCAGATATTAAAAGTACAAAGACAAAAATTAGCCACGGATTTATTGATGCTGATATGCTAAAAATTTCGGCAAGTATCATCAATTGTTCAGGACTTTTGTTTGTACAAATTTTCCAATTGCCATGATTTCATAGTATCATAAGTTTCGTAATCTGTCAAGTCAAAATGGATTGGTGTTACAGATACATAATTTTTCCGGACTGCATGCTGATCCGTTTCTAATGTAGAATCGGCTTGAACTAAGTTACCCGTTAACCAGTAATATTTTTTTCCGTAAGGATCTTTTCGTTCCTCGTAGATATCATCCCATTTTGATTTGCCTTGCTGCGTTAACTTAACACCGGCAATTTCTTCTTCTGGAAGATCGGGCACGTTCACATTCAATAATGTTCCGGTCTTTAATTTATTTTTTACAATCAGTTTAGTTAATTGAAGAGAAATCTTAGCCGCGTATTCATAATGCTTCGGTTCGTGGCTTGCAACTGAAACTGCGATTGATGGCACATCCATGATAGCCGCTTCCCGTGCAGCAGAAACAGTACCGGAATAAATAATATTAATTGCAGTGTTCGATCCAAGATTTATTCCGCTAAGAACAATATCCGGTGGTTCTTTCATTATGTTTCTTATACCAATTTTTATACAGTCGGCAGGAGTTCCGTCAATTGCATAGCCGAAAAAATCTCCGTTCTTAAAATATTCAGTAATTCGTAAAGGGATTTTCATTGTAATTGCATGACCAACAGCGCTTTGTTCTGTTCGCGGTGCGATTACAATCACTTCACCTAATTTCTTCATTTCATTTGCCAGAGCGTTTATACCCGGTGAGTCTATTCCGTCATCGTTTGAGATTAATATTTTCAATTTTTTCCTAAAGGTTGATTAGATATTTATTCCGTCTGTGTGCAAATATACTGAATAGATGAGAAGCATTGAAATCATTTCTCTTACAAAGTTGAGAAGAAAATTCAAAATCTTATCCTAAAAAAGTTTAATTTTATCCGCGAGAAAAAACCTTAAACTTCCAATGCACTTAATAAAAATAATTTTATTTTCATTAATAATTGCGGTTCAAATAAACGCTCAAACAGACACAACTACTTCTGCCGTAGAGATTTTTATTATAGATTCGTACATCACTCCGGAAATACCTAATAAATTTGTTCTCTCATTTTTTACCAGCGATAGTTCTACTTCTAAACTGATAATTATGGATAAAAAGATTTTCGATGTTTCAAAAACTTTGTCTGAGAATCATAAAATTGAACTTGAGCTTAACAAACTGAATTTGGATTCGGCAATGTTTAAGTATGTTGTTATTGCATACGATCGAAGAGGGAACGAAACCCGGAGCGAGGTTTATCAGGTGCAACTTCCTCAAGGATTGATTATCTCCGAGGAGCAGGATGTGGGAATTTTCAGAATTTGTCTTGGCGGAATTCTTTTTGCAATTCCATCGCCCGCATATTTATGGTTTAATAATGAACATCACTGGTCAATCAGTAAAGAGATTCCACTCTTTTCATTTTATTCGGTTGGGTATAACTATCCTTCGGGATATTTGGGTGTTGAGTATTCATATGTTTTTGATTCAGAACGTAAAAATTTTTTACGTGTAGGTTACAAGCATATTATTCAAGTCCCGGGAATAAAATATATTTCGCCGGGCTTAAATTATTTTACTGATTTTAGCGGATACAATGGATTAAGCGCAGAACTTTCTATAGGTTTATTTCAAATTCAAAACACTTTTACTTTTTATACACGTTACAGATATAATTTCCAATTACAAAACAACGGAACCGACTTCCATGAATTTTCAATCGGTCTGTTCTCAAATTTCTTTTCACTAAATCTTTAAATTACATTGAAAAAGAGAGAAAATAATTTCGTTGAACTCGGTTTAAGGGGACGATTAAACAAAAACAATAAGCTTAACGATCTTACCGGCAAAGAATGGCTTAAGTTTACAAAGAGCTGGTTCATTCATCGTCCGCCAAGAAGAAAAGATGATGAGATTTTACATCCGGCTAAATTTCCTGAATCGTTGGTTGAGGAGTTCATTAAATTTTTTACAAAGGAAAATGGATGGGTGTTAGATCCATTTATGGGAACGGGAAGTACTTTAATTTCTGCGGCAGGAGTTAATCGTAATTCTGTAGGAATAGAGCTCAGCAAAAATTATTTTCGATCATCTTCAAAACGAATTTCAAAAAGAAAATTAGGGGAATTAGCTTTCCCAATTAACGGCGACTCGCTTCATCTGAAGGAATTGTTATTTAAAAATGGATTTGAAAAAATTAAGTTTGATTATACAATTACATCTCCTCCATATTGGAATCAGCTTCAAAGAAATTCAATCCGCCAGAAAGATAGATCAGCAAAAGGATTGGATACAAAATATTCCGAGAATAAGAATGATATTGGAAATATCAGTTCTTACGAAGAATTTTTAGAAAAACAAGCACAAGTATTCGATCAAGTGTGTGATGTTACAAAACAGAACGGTTACTTAACAATTATTACCAACAATGTTTATTTTGAGGGCAGACTCTACCCATTGGCATACGATACGGCAATTTCATTAACAAAGCGCGGTGAAAAAAGCTGGGTACTTAAAGATGAAAAAATCTGGCTGCAGGATGATAAAAGATTAATCGCACTTGGTGTTAACAATGCTTGGGTCGGCAACCGCCATCATCAATATTGTTTGATCTTTAGAAAAGAGAAATGATGGAAAGTATTTTATCGGTAAGTGAAATAACCGGACTCATCAAACAAACGCTTGAAGAAAATTTTTCCGAAGTGAATGTAATCGGAGAGATCTCAAATTTCAAAGCGCATGTATCCGGACATTGGTATTTCACATTAAAAGATGCAAATGCACAAATCAGCTGTACGATGTGGCGGGGAATAAACAATTATGTTTTCTTTACTCCGCAAGATGGAATGAAAGTGATCATTACAGGTAAATTAACTATTTATCCTCCTCGCGGAAGTTATCAAATTGATGTACGTTCAATGAAACCGGCTGGAGTCGGCGAGCTTCAAGCCGCATTTGAAAAACTTAAGCAGAAACTTTCTGCAGAAGGATTGTTCGACGAACAATACAAAAAACCAATTCCTAAGTTTCCTCAAAAAATTGGAATTGTAACTGCAATAGACGGCGCTGCATTTCAAGATATGAAAAGTATTGCCTCACGCCGTTATCCGCTTGTGGAAATTATTATTGCTTCAAGCAAAGTTCAAGGAGAAGGCGCTGCTGAAGAAATTGCCGAATGTATTAAACTTCTCAACAAGCAAAAAGATATTGATTTAATTATTGTAGGTCGCGGCGGCGGATCGCTTGAAGATTTGTGGGCGTTCAACGAAGAAATTGTTGCACGTGCAATATTCGATTCGCAAATTCCAATAATCAGCGCAGTCGGGCATGAAATTGATTTTACTATTTCAGATTTTGTTGCGGATCTTCGAGCGGCAACTCCATCTGCTGCAATGGAGCTTGCAACACCAAGTAAAGATGAGCTCTTTGCTTTTATTAATGAATTTTCCGATTATTTCCCGGCGATAATGCTGGAGATAGTTTCAAACTATAATGATGAAATTGATCAGACTATTTCTTCTTATGGATTCCGAATGCCACAAGATATTGTAAAAAATAAAACGCAATTGCTTGATAATTTAATCTACCGATTCCAAAACAATTTTGATATTAAACTTTCCGATCAGAAAAAGAGTTTAGAATTACTAGAGAGCAAAGTAGATTCTTTTAACATAGATAATGTTCTTAAAAGAGGTTTTTCAATTATTAAACAAAATGATAGATATATTACCCGTAAGAAAAATTTAGAGAAAGAAAAATCAATAGATATTAAATTTTATGACGGAGAAGTGAGAATAAAATGAGTAAGAAAAAAGAGAACACTTTTGAAGAATCTTTGAACCGGCTTCAAGAAATTTCCAATTCACTTGAAAGCGGTGATATTGGTTTGGAAGAATCAATCAAATTGTATGAAGAGGGAATTAATTTAGCTCAACTGTGTTATACTACTTTGAAAGATGCTGAATTAAAAGTAACAGAGTTGAAAAAACAGTTGGAACAAAGTATCAAACAATAATTTCGTAAATGATAGGATATTATTAATGATTGATGAATCGAAATACAAAGTTCTTTTTAAGGTTAATTCACCTGCAGATGTAAAAACATTATCCATAAACGATCTTAAAACACTTTGTGTAGAAATCCGTGAATATATGGTTGATGTAATTTCGCAGATAGGCGGACACTTCGGAGGCGGACTTGGCACTGTTGAACTTACAGTTGCGCTTCATAAAGTGTTTGATACTCCGAACGATCTGATCGTTTGGGATACAGGTCATCAAGCTTATCCGCACAAGATTTTAACCGGCAGACGGGATCAACTAAAAACAATTCGAAGATTGAATGGAATAAGCGGATTTCTAAAACGAACCGAAAGTGAATACGATGCATTTGGGGCCGGGCATGCTTCAACATCAATATCCGCCGCACTCGGTATGGCTGTTGCTCGCGATCTTCAGAATACCAACAAAAAAGTTATTGCAGTTATCGGTGATGGAGCGATGACCGGAGGAATGGCTTACGAAGCGATGAATAATTCCGGAATAATTAAAAGTAATTTGATAGTTGTACTGAATGATAACAATATGTCAATCGCTCCAAATGTTTGGCAGCTTTCAAATTATTTCAGCGAGATGATCGCTCATCCGGAATACAATAGACTCAAAGGAGCGATCTGGGATCTAACAGGAAAACTTGACAACTTTGGCGATAGAATTAGAAGAGTGACTGCACGACTCGAATCCGGAATTAAATCTATGATCACGCCGGGTATGTTGTTCGAAGCTTTGGGATTTAGATATTTCGGACCGGTAAACGGACATAGTTTGGAACAACTAATTAAAATTTTTGAGCAGATAAAAAATCTAACCGGACCAATTCTTGTTCATGTAACAAGTGAAAAAGGGAAAGGTTATAAACCGGCAGAGAATCATGTTCAGCGATTACATGCTGCAACACCGTTTGATAAAGTAACTGGTGAATCAATTAAGAAATCCGGAGGAACTCCGGCATACACAACAATTTTTGGGGAAGCATTAGTTGAAATTGCAAAACAAAATCCAAAGGTGATTGGAATAACTGCTGCAATGCCCGATGGTACCGGGTTAGATATTTTTCAGAAAGAAATGCCGAACAGATATTTTGATGTAGGAATTGCCGAAGAACACGCTGTAACTTTTGCTGCAGGTATGGCTACTCAAGGAATTATTCCTGTGGTTGCTATATATTCTACTTTCCTTCAACGGGCATTCGATCAGATGATTCACGATGTTGCACTACAAAAACTACACGTTGTTTTTGTTTTAGATAGAGCAGGATTAGTCGGTGCAGATGGACCGACCCACCACGGTGCATTTGATCTTACTTATCTGCGTTTGATACCAAACATGGTCATCATGGCGCCGAAAGATGAAGTAGAACTCCGCGATATGCTTTTCACTGCTGTTAATTATAAGAACGGACCAATTGCAATTCGTTATCCGCGTGGTTCAGCGCTCGGAGTTCCAGTAAAAGATGGATTTACAGAAATGCAAATCGGTAAAGCTGAACGATTGGTTAAAGGGCAAGATGTTGCTCTACTTGCAGTTGGAAATATGGTTGAGTATGCAAAAAAATCTTCCGAAAAATTATTGGCTGAAGGTATTCGTTGCGAAATAATCAATATGAGGTTCATTAAACCTCTTGATGTTGATATTTTGAATGATGTAGTTACTCGATTTGACAAAATTGTGACTCTTGAAGAAAGTACAATTGTAGGCGGATTTGGAACCGGTGTGCTGGAATATCTTGCCGAGAGAAATTTAAAGAATGATATTCTTAGAATAGGATTACCGGATAAATTTGTTGATCATGGAACTCAAGAAGAATTGCACAAGCTGATCGGTATAGATCCGGATGGTATTGTTGAAAAAATTAAAAAATTTCTTAGCACAAAAATAAATCAAGGTGTTGTAGCTTAATGGAAAAAACAAAAGTTGCCGTTATCGGTCTTGGCGGAATCGCCCAGCTAGTTCATTTACCAATATTATCAAAATTGATGAATGTCCAAATTTCTGCAGTTGCTGATATAAAAAAGAATCAGCTTAATTCAGTGAGTGAAAAATTCAATATTGAAAAACACTATACTGACTATAAAGAGATGCTTGATAAAGAAGAAATCGAAGCTGTTATAATTGCAACACCAACTAATACTCACTTAGAAATTGCTTTAGATTGCCTAAAAGCAAACAAACATATCTTGATAGAAAAACCAATTGCACGAAATGTTTCAGAAGCAAAGCAGATAAATGCGGCATCAAAGAAATATAAAAAACAAGTAATGGTTGGAATGAACTTACGTTATCGTCCGGATGCTATGTTGATGAAAAGTTTAGTTAATAGCGGTGAACTGGGAGATATTTTTTATATCCGCTGCGGGTGGTTAAGAAAACAAAGCAATGAGCAAAAATGGTTTATTAATAAGAGCCAATCCGGCGGCGGTGTAATAATTGATCTTGGTATTTTGATTCTTGATTTGGCGCTCTGGATTTTGAATGATAAAAAGATTAAAAGTGTTTCCGTTCAAAAATTTAATCACAATACAAAAGATGTGGAGGATTCCGCAATCGGATTAGTCCGTTTCGATGACGATCGTGTTATCAGTTTTGAAGTAAGTTGGGGATTACATTCGGAATGGGATAAATTTCATCTTGCGGCATTTGGTACCGAGGGCACGGCGCATCTTAATCCATTACGTGCATATAAGCGAATGGAATCAAGTCATATAGATTATACAATAGCTAGCCAAGCTAATCAGACTAATCTTTTTAAGAAATCCTACGAAAATGAATTAAAACATTTCATCGGAGTAGTACGGGAGAATACGCCTGTAATATCAACAGGAGATGACGCAGTTACATTAATGAAATTGTTAGAAGCATTGTATAAATCTGCAAAGCATAAAAAAGAAATTAATCTGTAGTAATTATGCAAACAAAAATTCTATTAGTTGATGATGAAAAAGATATTGTGGAATTTCTTTCATATAACTTGATCCAAGAGGGATTTAAAGTAATCACTGCCTTTAATGGTAAGGAAGCATTAGAAAAAATTTCTCAAAAACCGGATTTGATTATATTAGATGTTATGATGCCTAAGATGGACGGTTACGAAGTATGCACTAAAATCAGAAGTATGGAGGAATTTAAAAATACACCAATTATGTTTCTAACCGCGAAAGCAAGTGAACAAGATGAAGTACTCGGACTGAATATCGGTGCAGATGATTTTATTCAAAAACCAATCTCTCCAAAAAAATTAATTGCTAGAGTTAAATCAAATCTCCGCAAGTTGGAAACAGCACAAAATGAAACTGATTCCACCACAGAAATTAAAGTTGGACCTATAACAATTGATAAGGAAAAATATTCTGTTTCTCTCGCAGGAAAACAGATAGTATTTCCGAAAAAAGAATTTGAAATACTCGCTTATCTTGCATCTAATCCCGGTAAAGTTTTTCATAGGGATAAAATACTTAATGATATTTGGGGCTCTGAAATTTTTGTAGTAGAAAGAACTATAGATGTTCATGTTAGAAAGATAAGAGAGAAGCTCGGCGATTATGCTGATCTGATTGAAACAATAAAAGGTGTGGGGTATCGGTTTAAGAGCGATGAGTAATCTCAAGAAATATTTTTCCTCAACAAAAAGAATAATTCCGACAATTTATTCTGTCACAACAATTCTAATAATTTTGTTTTCTTTTTTCTTCAGCTTCACTTTAGTACAATTACTTGAAACAATTTTATTTTTTGCCATTCTGGATTTTCTTTTAATTTTATTAATCAGTAAAAATAGAAAAGATGAATTAATAACAATTAAAAATGTAATTGAAAAGATCCGTACAAATACTTTCCACTCAGCTGATGAAATCAAATTAGGAAACGACTTAAAAGAATTGGAAGACGAAATAAAATCAATGTTTTTGCGAACTCAGAACGATATAACTAATTTGAAGAGACTTGAGCAAGTTCGTACAGAATTTTTAGGAAATGTTTCCCACGAACTTCGTACGCCGATTTTTGCAATTCAAGGTTACATAGAAACATTACTTGATGGCGCAATCAACGATGAGAACGTGAACAAGTCATTTTTACAAAAAGCTAATCAGCATACTATTAATCTGAATAATCTTCTCAATGATTTGATTAATATTTCAATGATGGAATCCGGGCAGATGCTTATGAGCTTCCGTTATTTCAATGTTCATGAATTTTTAGAAGGAATAATTCACGAACTTAGACCAAATGCGACAAAAAAAAATCTTGAATTAAATCTTATTCAGTTTGAACACAGACTTCAACTGTTTGGAGATAAGCAGAGATTAAGACAAGTAATGACCAATCTGATTCAAAATGCATTGAAGTATACAGAAGTTGGGAATGTTGATGTTGGTGTTATTGAAGAAGAAAATACCGGAAGAATTTTTGTCCGTGATACGGGAATTGGAATCTCCGGTAATGATATCAATCGGATTTTTGAAAGATTCTATCGAGTAGATAAAGACAGATCAAGAGAAATGGGTGGAACAGGTTTAGGGTTAGCAATTGTTAAGCATATTGTAGATGCGCATGGTTCAAAGATTGAATTAGCTAGTAATTTAGGAAAGGGGAGCGAATTTTCATTTTGTTTGAAGAAATGATAATTACAATTCATTAATAATTAGTCCAAAAACAAAACTTTTTTCATAAAATCCTATCTCAGAATTTAATTCATCAATTAATTGACATAAATAAGAGGTTTACCTTATATTTACGGCTCAAAAATTGAGTGTTTGGAGGAAGAATGTTTGCAGTTGTTGATATCGCTGGGCAGCAATTTAAGGTACTTGAAAACAACAAGTATTACGTCCCACGATTACAAGCAGAACCTAATGCCGAAGTCACGTTTGATTCTGTATTGATGTTAGGTGATGATAAATCTACTAAAGTTGGTACACCTACAGTTAAAGGTGTAAAGGTTTATGCTAAGGTTTTAGAGCATCTTAAAGATGAAAAAGTAATTGTGTTCAAAAAGAAAAGAAGAATTTCTTATAGAAGAAAGAACGGACACAGACAACTATTAACTAGAATAGAAGTTACTAAGATTTCTTAGTAGCGGAGGATTTTTCAATGGCACATAAAAAAGGTCAAGGTTCATCTCGTAACGGTCGCGATAGCAATCCGCAGTATCTTGGAGTAAAAGCTTTCGGCGGTGAGAAAGTTACGGCAGGTTCAATCCTTGTTAGACAAAAAGGAACAAATTTTCATCCCGGTAAAAATGTAAAGTTAGCCGGTGATCATTCACTTTTTGCAACTGTAAATGGTGTTGTAAAGTTCGAAAGAAAAAAGAACGATCGGCAATTCATCAGCGTTTACGAAGCGACAGCATAAAGATATTTTACATAAGTAATAAATAAAAAAATCCGGCATAAGCCGGATTTTTTGTTTACTTATAGAAATAATTTTAAAAACCAAGTCTCGTCATAGCTTCAACTAATTCTTTGACTGCTTTAACTGAATTATCAAGAGCAGCTTGTTCTTCAGCATCAAGTTTGAATTCGATAATTCGTTCAACTCCGTTAGCTCCTAATACAGCCGGTACGCCAACATAAAAACCTTTCACTCCAAATTCACCGTTAAGATATGCGCAAGTTGGAAGAACTCTTTTCTCATCATATAAAATTGATTCAGTCATAGCAATAGCAGAAGAAGCGGGTGAATAGAAAGCGGAACCGGTCTTCAATAATTTAATAACTTCGCCGCCGGCCATTTTTGTTCTGTTAACCATTGCATCCATAACTTCTTTTGCTTTGTTCTTATCGTTGTATTTTCTTTCAAGCAATTCCATAACCGGAAGACCATTTACATTTGCATATCGAACGATGGGAACCATTGTATCGCCGTGTCCGCCCATCACCATTGCATTAACATCTTTAACCGAAACGCCAAGTTCCCATGCGATGAAAGTTGCAAAACGTGATGAATCAAGAACGCCTGCCTGTCCAATAACACGATTAGTTGGGAAGCCGGTTATTTTTTGAAATAGCGTTACCATTGCATCAAGAGGATTTGAAATTACAATTACGATTGCATTAGGCGCGTATTGTTTTACGTTTTCGGCAACCGTTTTCATAATTTTTGCGTTTGTTACAAGAAGGTCATCTCGGCTCATGCCGGGTTTTCTTGGAAGTCCTGCGGTGATAATCACAAGATCGGATCCTTCAATATCTTTGTAGTCATTCGTTCCTCTAAGATTAACATCAAACAAATCAACTCTGGATGCTTCAACTATATCAAGTGTTTTACCTTGAGGAAGGTCTTCTACGATATCAAATAAAACAACATCACCTAATTGTTTTTGAGCGATCAATTGTACAAGTACTCCGCCGATCTGTCCGCCGCCGATTAAAGCGATTTTTTTTCTTGCCATTTTATTCTCCAATTGAAATGAATAAATAGATATACATGCAAAATATATGAAGAATGGGTTCAATTTTCATTAAACAAAATTGAACTAAAAATACCGATGGTATTACTTTAAGTTGATTTCTAGAATTGCTTCGGTGCCGGTAGGAGTAAAATTATATCTTAGATCGTTCAAAAAAGAACGCATTATGTGAATCCCTCTGCCGTTATCCTTCAAAATATTTTCCGGTTTGGTTGGGTCCGGTACGGAATCAATATTAAAACCTTTTCCTTCATCTTTAATAATAACGGTCATTTTATTTTCATAAACGATAACAGTGATCTTCACTTTTTTATTAATGTCGAATTTATTTCCATGGACTATACTATTTGAGGCAGCTTCGGAAAAAGAAAGTGCTAAACTGTTTAGTTTATTTTCATTTAAATTATATTTTTTTGCCAGTTCAATTATAAACTCTTCAAGTTCAGGTAAAAGTTCAGGATCGCTCTGGATTTCTTTCTCGTAAATTATTTCCGGCAAGTTTTCTCCGTCAATTAATTCAATCATTTGTGTCTAAAAATATAACTACTTGTTCATTCTTACAATAGAAAATCTTGAGAATTAAAAATAATTCTAAATCTTATAATTAAGCTTTATGCTCATATTTGCCATCTCGCGGTTCGTGTTGTCTTCTGACTTAATAAACTCATACCAGCCGTAAAACTTAAGATTAATCCTCTCACCAACCGTGTAACTAATTTCAGCAAGCGGCCCAATGCTTCTATAATCGGAGACTTTAATTTTTTCAATTCCTTTCTTAAAATTGAATGTCTCTAATGAAAAGTAACGAATGCCTAATCCGATGCTAAGCGACTGAAACTCATAATAAATTTTTGGATCAGCATATTGTTCACTTAAATAACGTAACGGTTTACTAGAAAAACTTGACCACTTAAAATCACCTTGCTCGGATAGTTTTAGATAGCCGGAAAAAAATAGCCGGATCTTGCGGCTCAATTTATAATCGGAAGAATCTCTAAAAACAAATTGGCGGAATGAGTAACTCCTAAAATTTGGATTGAGTTCTTCATAATCGAAGACAGTGTAATTTGCCGATACTTCAGCAGAATTTGATGATGAAAAATATCCGGTTGTAAAAGCACCACCTGAAGAAATCTTTAAGGTTCTCTTATTATTGTTATTAGAACTGCGCTGCGCAAAAATATAAACTATTTTATTTAAGCTTCCTTCAAGATTGACAAAAATTCTAAAGAAGGGATTGAATTCTTTTTCTAATAGTATTCTGCCGATTGATAGCAGCTCATCCCGGTCATCATAATTAAGATTGCTTGGAGTATCGTACTTTAATTTTCTATGGAAAATGCTGAAAGTAATTTTATCATTACGGGATAAGTTTATTTTGCTGAATAGTGAAATATTTGCAAACTGAGAAGTGTTATTCTTTTGCTGCTCAATCGTATTTCGTTCATCAATAATAATGTTATTGAGTTCTTCTATAAACATCGGTTGATGTTTTTCGTCTCTCTCGGAGAATGTAAAACGGAATGATAAATTAAAATCATTTGCTAGGTAATCTGCTGTTGATGCAAAATCAATACGCGATTCTTCAATGCGTGTATCATAATTTGTGTTTGCAACGTTAGTGAAAGATATGTAGCGAGTATTCCTGTCAATCCTGCGCCATGCAATACGACCCTGGATGTCGAATGATAGAGGAGAGTTTGCGGGTGTGAATTTTATCCTGTCTTGAATTGAGTAATATGATTCTATTCTGCTTTGAATGTTATTTGTAATATTAAATTGAGCTGCAGTTATAGGATCTGCTGTAAAGTAAAAATCTTTTCTCTGTTGTGAATAGTCTGCTGATATTGAGTTGTGAAAACTTTCCTCAAACGTACTATTTAGATCAAAATTTATTAAACGCAGATAATTTTTCCTTGGAGAAATATCTTCGTTTTGAAATTTCATAAGGGATGATAAATCAAAATCTCCGAAATTGTATTTATTAATATTTAATTCCGAGCCATACACAAATCCGTTATTCGTTTCACCTATTTGATTGTTCTGTGAAAATCCGGCGAACGGAGTAATCTCAATATTGTTTACCGGGAGGAATTTTGTAAATACTGTAGTTGTAAGAAGAGACGTTTTATTTATTGCTAATGCCCGATCATCGGTATAAAAATTATTATTGATCAGCATGCCCAGCTTAAACTTCTCTGATAGATCGTACTGTCCCAAAGCCCAAAGGAATTGTTCATCTTTAATGTTTTTGGATGATGATTTAGTAACAGTTGAGTTAAAGTTTTCTTTTATCCCGAAAAATAATTTATCCGAACCGAGATAATATTTAAGAAATGTGCTGTAATTATAAGTGTTGAGTTGTTTATCGAAATTATTGATTATCTGTTTATCACTGAAACTCGATTTAGAAAAACTCAAACTGTCTTTTCCTATTTGAGCAGGAAGAATAGAGTTAATCAAAAGAAGAATAAAATATATTAGGACTAGTTTTTTCAAGTAATTCATCTATTTAGTATGGAATATAAGTAAATGTAAAACTTCCGCTAAAACTGTTCGGATCTATTTCACTTGAAGTATAAGTAAATACGCGCCAGGTATAGGTCTTTGACGATTCAAGCTGAATACCGGATGCATTAATTTTGATTTCTTGATCTAATAATTCTGAAGTAAAATTAAATTCTTTCACTGTTCCATAAACTTCATTGGATTGAATTACCAATTTATATGTAGCCGGCAGAGAAACTGTTTTGAATCGAAATTCTGTTAACTTATTAATAATGGAATTATTCGATGGGAATATAAGTGTTGGTGAATTTAATACTACATCGCTAATTACCAGTGTTGAAGGACTTTTTAATAATCCTTTATCTACAGCTTTAATTTTATAGTAATACTTTGTTAACAGTATAATGTTTTTAGTATCGGAATAAGAAGTAAGCTGTGTAAAATCTAAGTAGTGTAAAGTATCTGCATCAAAGGATTCTGTTGTGCTTCTATAAATGTAATATCCTTTAATATCTGTGTCTGAAGGTGGATCCCAATAAAGAAGAATGGCTGGAACCGGAGACCAATTGCGTGCATTAATTCTAAGATTGCGCGGAGATAATGGTGCGTAAATATTAATTGGTTTCGCAAAAACAAAATCCGTCATTGGACTTTCAAGACCAAATGAATTGACGGCACTGATCTTATAATAATAAGTTGAATCATATTCTAAATGCTCATCAATAAAATAATTATCATTTACCTGTATTATGAAAATGAAATTATTCGGTTTATTAATACTCCGGTAAATTTTATATCCTTTAATATTGCTTTCAGAATTTTTATGCCACTCAATACCGATCTTTCCATCTTGAGCTCCGAAGACTTGCAGATCAGTTGGAATTGCCGGAGGTTTTCCGTCATCAATGGGTTCTATCAAACTCTCACGACTGCAGCTTAAGAATAATACAGATAGCAGCGAAAGAATTATGAATTTAAATTGTAAACGCATATCCTCGTTTAGGTATGATTATATTTTTAAATCCAGCCATCTCAAGATGATTTTTGTAAATCTCTTGTTGATCAATTTCTCCATGTACAAGAAAAATATTCTGCATTCTTTCCTTATCAAGCTTTGAAGTATAATTAATTAACTCATTGGCATCTGCATGAGCGCTGAAAGACTGCATTACAATTACTTCAGCATTAACATTATACTCATCTCCCAAAATGTTGACCTTCTTTTCACCATCAATAAGCTTTCTGCCAAGTGTATTTTCTGCAGAATATCCAACCATTAAAACAATATTATTAGGATTTTCAATGTTGTTAACAAGGTGATGTAAGATACGCCCTGCTTCGCACATACCCGAGCTAGACATTATAATGCATGGACCGGCAACGTCATTGAGTCTTTTTGATTCTTCAACGCTTGTTATGTAAGTAAGCCGATTAAATCCAAACGGATCTTCATTCTTAAGAAGAAACTCGGCAGTTTCAGAATCAAAACATTCGGGATGAAGACGAAAAACGGAAGTTGCATTTACAGCGAGCGGGCTGTCAACATAAACGGGAATTCTTCCTGCTTTACCATTCTCAAAAATTTTATGCAATGAATAAACAATTTCTTGAGTTCTTCCAACGCTAAAAGCCGGAATAATAATTTTAGATTTATTACTTATTGCTTTAGAAATTACAGCTGCTAAGGCGCCTTCAGAATTTGTTGCGCTCTCATGAAGTTTTCCGCCATAAGTACTTTCGCAAATAAAATAATCAACACTCGGAATATTTTCCGGATCTTTTAGAATTGGAAGATTCGGTCTTCCAAGATCACCGGAAAATGCGAGGTTAGTAATTTTTCCATCTTCTTTAATTGTAAGCGTAACAATTGCTGAACCAAGAATATGTCCGGCATCATAAAACCTAAGTGTAATGCCGGGGACAATTTCGTACTCTTGATGATAATTTAATCCAACAAAAAGATCTAATGCTTTTACGGCATCGTCTTGAACATATAGCGGTTCAAAAAGTTTTTTCCCGAGACGCTTTCTCTTTTTGTTTACAAATTCAACATCTTTTTCCTGGATGTGCGCGCTGTCTTGAAGCATAACAACGGAGAGATCGCGCGTTGCAAAAGTTGAATAGATCTTTCCATGGAATCCATTTTTAAAAAGTGTAGGTAGATTTCCAGCATGATCAATATGGGCATGAGACATGATCACAAAATCAATATCTGATGGATTGAAAAAATTAAATGATCTGTTTATTTCAAAAGCATCTTTTCTTTTGCCTTGATAAAGACCGCAATCGAGTAAAAAATTTGCTTGTTTAGTTTTGATATAATGCATTGAACCGGTTACAGTTTGTGCAGCACCGATAAATTGAATTTCCATTTCTTTCCCGAATTTTGTTAACAAACTATCCAAAGTTTGTTTGAGATTCAATTCACTGGATTATTACATTTTTAGAAAGGATGGTAGTAGTTTCAAGCACGAATGATTTTATAATTCTTATAACCAAGATAGATTTCCCGGGCTGCAGTTTTTACAACAGTTGCAGTTGGAACTGCAAGAAGCATCCCGAAAACGCCAAGTGTTTCGCTTCCAATAAGAATCAGTAAAATTATTACAAGCGGATGCATATCGGTACTTTTAGAAAATACATTTGGCTGAATAAATCCGTTATCAATTGCATAAATACAAGCAAACATAAAAAGAATGCTTGGTATCATCGAGAAATCACCAAATTGAATGATTGAAATAATGATTGCAGGGATTCCGCCAATTATCGGACCGAAGTAAGGAATTAAATGTCCTATACCGGCGATAAAGCCAATTGAAATCGCATTATTAATACCCAAAATATATAATCCAATGCCGCTTAAAATTCCAACAGCTGATGCATCAAAGATCCAACCGCGGACAAATCTTCCGAGTTGATAAGATATTTTTCTTACAACTGAGTAAGAAACTTCAAAGTACTTGTTAGGCATAATGTTTATGATACCGCGCATTAATCGTTTATTATCTTTAAGTAAGAAAAATGACATGAACGGTACGATAACTAAAATTGCAATAATGGAAACAATACTATAAAAGATCTCGTTGATATTATTAATCCAGCTGAAAATTACATTTTGGAAAAAACTTGTGATTTTCTGAACGAAGTTTACAGAGTTGAGAAATGGAAAAGAATGTTTCAATGTTTTCTCAAATTTCCCGATTACAAGTTCTAAATTTTCTTGTGATAATGTTCCTCCAAGATTATTTAACTGGTTTACAATCTTGGGCAATAAAAACGAAACTCCGCTAAAGATCAATACACAAACTGTTATAAAAACTATCAAAACAGAAAGAGTTCTGTTTATTCGTCCCTTTTCTAGAAAATCTACGACCGGGTTAATTATCATTGAAAGAAGAATGGAAACAACAAGAATTGCTAAAATATTTGCAAATATATATGAGAGATAAACTATTAGACAAACAGAAAGTGTAATGAGAACTATAGTTTTAATTTTCTTTATTTGTAATTCGCTTAACTGCATAACAACAATCTTTTAATTACTAATACAATATTCCGATTTCTACAGAGAAATTCAATTTGATTTGTTAAAGCTAAAAAAACTTATTTGTTAAACGAATCCGTGTTACTGAAATTCCATATATTTGTAATGAAATTTTCAACAATATTGGAATATGATCATGGCTGAAATTGAATTACTAAATCAAATTAGAACAAAAGCCGCACAAAGGAAAAAAACTATAGTTCTCCCGGAATCGCATGATGAAAGAGTTTTACGAGCCGCAGAAATCTTAACGAAAGGAAAAGTTGCCTCTATAATTACACTTGGTAACGAAGATAAAATTAGAAACGATGCAAAAAAGATCGGGGTTGATCTTCAGGGAATAAGAATAATTGATCCCGACAAAGCCGACAAGTTAAGCGACTTCACAAATTATTTTTTCAATTTACGAAAGCATAAAGGAGTAACAATTGAACAAGCCCGCGAAACAATGCGTCGCGATATTTTCTTCGGGGCAATGATGGTTCGCGAAGGAATGGCTGATGGAAGTGTCTCGGGTTCTTTTGCTACAACTGCTGATGTTATGCGCGCTTCAATTTTTTGTGTTGGAATGAAAGAAGGAATATCAATTGTTTCCAGTTTCTTTTTAATGGTATTCCCCGATGTAGTTTACAGTTTTGCAGATTGTGCAGTAAACCCAAATCCTGATGCAATGCAGCTTGCTGATATTGCTATCTCGACTGCAGAGAACCATAAAAAATTAACGGGTGAAGAACCATACATAGCTATGCTTTCTTTTTCAACTAAAGGCAGTGCAGAGCACGAGTTGGTTGATAAAGTTCGTACAGCAACAAAACTTGTTCAAGAAAAACGTCCCGATCTAAAAGTTGACGGTGAGCTTCAATTTGATGCTGCAATAGTTGACGGAGTTGGTAAGAAAAAAGCTCCTGGCAGTTCTGTCGCCGGGCGAGCAAATGTTTTAATTTTTCCGGATTTGAATTCCGGTAATATCGGTTACAAAATTGCTCAACGTCTTGGTAAAGGGGAAGCAGTGGGTCCAATTAATCAAGGTTTGAAAAAGCCATTCTTTGATCTAAGCCGTGGCTGTAGTGTTGATGATATTGTTAACACGGCTGCAATTGCTTGCTTAATGGCGGAGTAGTTGCTAATCTTATTATTGGGGGAGGTTAAAAGTCAGTTGAAACATAGTTGATTTTCCAAAGTAGATATGTTATTTTTTAAATATATGAAGGATAAGAAAGTGCCGGAGATTTGTAGATTTTATGGTATTGTAATAAGAATGTTTTTTAACGAACATAATCCTCCACATTTTCATGCACAGTACGGAGAGTATATTGCACAAGTGAAGATTGATAATGCTGAAATTATTGAGGGCTATCTCCCTCAAAGGGCTATTAGCTTAATTCAGAATTGGGTCCAATTACATCGTAACGAATTATATGAAAATTGGTCTAATTGTCAGCAAAATAAAAAGTCGTTTAAAATAGAGCCACTTGATTGAGGTTGACTATGAAAAAATTATTATCGGCAGCATATATAGGAAATTTTCAAATATTACTTTTGTACCAGGATGAACAGCCCAGGATTTTTGATTTTCGCGAAAAACTAAATTATAATCTTGGGGATTTTGAAGACTTAAAGGATGAAAAAGTTTTCCAATCATATAAGATTTTGAAAGAGTGGAACACGCTTGAATGGGAAAATGGCTATGACATTTCTCCGGAAATCCTTTACAATTCAAGTAAACCTGCTGTTGTTTCTCGTGTAGTCTAAAATTATTCTACTAACTAAATTTATCCTGTTCTCGGCTACTGCCCCAGAGTTAATGGTATTGTAAACACAGCAGCAATTGCTTGTTTAGCTGCAGATTAGTTTTACTATTAAAGGGGACGAAACTCTTTCGTTCCCTTAATTTATAATTCATATTGCGCCTTAATCCGCCATACCTTACTTTAAATTCAGAAAGAAAAGTATTTATCATTATTAAATAGCAAAATGTATGGTGGGTAAAACATCAGAAAGGAAAACTAAGATGAAAAAATATCATGATGTTGGCTGTGTAATTGTATCTAAAGATAAATTGAAGTTGTTGATTGACGGGCATAACTATGAGTTTATCCTTGCTTCTATTTCAAATAAACTTCAGAAAGCTAATGAACAAGAAAGAAATAGTTATAAAATCTCTCCTTCCGGTTACGGTATCAGTTGGTCTATGGTTGATGAGGATATTTCGATTGATGGTTTACTGAAACTTAGAGTTTCTCGTAGAAAGAAAATCAAACGTACTCTTTTATAATCATATTGCACTAATCTGATAGACTGAAAATATTGTGAACACATCTGCTATTGCTTGTCTGGCTGCTGATTAGATTTTTTGTTAAAGGGGATTGTGTGAGGTCTGTAAAATGTAAAATACTTCTTGACAACCTTCTTCTATAAATTTAAGTTGATGTAGGGATAATCTTCTTAAACTTCTTTCTACCCCGGGGAAAATATGAAAACTACTTTTTTGAAATAGTTTACTAGTAGTATGATTAATAGTTATACCACGTAATAAAATGAATAAAAAAGATCAAGAAAAATTAATTCTCCAAAAGTTTATAAATGTTTATAAAGAGCAATTCAATGATCTGGAAAGTATTGAGATATTGGAGAATTCTAAGGCGAAGCTCTTATTCCCAAATTATAATGGTGAGAACCCAGACTGCATTGTTTTGTTGAATGGGAAATATATTGCAATAGAACTTTTCGAGTTGGTAAGAAATAATGTTGAGACATTAAATCTAAATCATTCAGAAGAAAACTTAGATATTAAAAATGCTGCGCATTTACATTCCATTAGAGAAAAAAACAATAATCATTCTTTCTATATGATGGAAGATCTTGCTGTTGTTGCAATCGAAAGGATCAATTATAAAATAGAAAATAAATTAAAGAATTACGTTAATTGCCCCATATGGTTAGTCGGGCATTCATCAAAACCCTTTAACTGTTCTTTACTACTTCCATACTTTGAAGATAAAATTGAGAATAAAGTCGCAGAATATATAGCAAGTAAAATTCTTAAAGATAATCGTATTGAGAAAATATGGTTATTAGAATTATTTGGAGAAACTTTATTATTAGAAATTAAATAACGTGGTATAACCCACGTCTCCGCCCGTTTCTCGAATCGGTTGTAGTGAGTTTATCGGGTTTGGTTTTTCAGTGCAAGTTGCTCTTTAATTGTGTGATTAGTTAATAAACTGATTTTTAATAAAAATTTGTGTTGACAAAACCGCCATTGTTGTTCTGGGCGGCGGACTAAACGTAACAAAGTTATGCATCAAATAGTTTTTGGAGAAATCAATGAAAGCAAAAAATATATTTTTCTGTTTTCTTATCTTTCTATCAATCTCAGCAAGTATAACAAAAGCACAATGGGCTCAATTGAATGGGCCTTATGGTGCATCGATCAAGACATTAGCTATAAGTGGAAATAATATTTTTGCAGTAACTAATGTTGGTGTTTTTCTTTCAACTGATAATGGTATAAATTGGAATGCGGTTAATAACGGCTTGACGGCAACACTCTTTAGCTGCATAGCCATCAATAATAACAATATTTTTGTTGGAACTAGTGATAGGGGCATTTTTCTTTCTACGAATGATGGTTCAAGTTGGACTGCCGTTAATGACGGGTTAACGGAAACAAATGTTAATGCTTTAGCGATCAGTAATAATAATATCTTCGCAGGGACTGGTAATAGAGGAGTATTTCTTTCTACGGATAATGGTTTAACTTGGAAAGCGGCTAATATTGGATTACCAACCAATAATTATATTTTTTCAATTTTGGTTAATGGGAATAATATATTTGCTTCATTTGGGGGTGGTAAAGGAGTATTTCTTTCTACTAACAATGGATCAAGTTGGAAATCAGTTAGTATCGGATTGCCATCGAATGGTGCTGTAAATGTATTAGCTATCAGAGGAAATAATATTTTTGCTGGGACTAGTGATCAAGGTGTTTTTCTTTCAACTGATAATGGTTCGACATGGTTACCTGTTAATAATGGATTATCCTCGATTGCAAATATTCGTGCATTTGCAATCAATGGAAATCATATTTTTGCAGCGACTTGGACCGATGGAGTATTTCTTTCAACCGACGATGGTTTAAATTGGACTCCAGTTAATAACGGATTGACAAATGTTAATACAGTTTCATTAGCTACCATTAATAATTATATCCTTGTCGGAACCTATACAAATGGTATTTGGAAACGCCTTCTCTCAGAAATGAGCATTTTTTACAGTGTAGTTACTGTTTCTAATCCATCAAATGGCGGGACTACGAATGGAGCAGGAATTTATACACCAGGACAAAGCATTTCAATAACAGCAACTCCAACTAATGATTATTATTTTGTTAATTGGACAGAGGGAGGTACAATAGTATCTACAAATGCTAGTTATCAATTTAACATAAGTAATAATCGAACATTAGTAGCAAATTTTTCTGCAATTCAGTATAATGTTACGACAGCATCTAGTCCGAACAACGGGGGGACAACTACTGGTGGAGGTTCATACAACTCTGGAAGTCAGGTAACTGTTGTAGCGACTGCGAATAGCGGATACAATTTTGTAAACTGGATTGAAGGAATTGGAGAAGTATCTAAAAATCAAAATTATCAGTTCATTATAAAAGGAAACAGAAATCTTGTTGCCAATTTTGTTCAAATACCGATTTTATCTGTCACCCCCGATTTCGTAACTTTAAATTCACAGGCAAACGTAGCAGTTTTTATAGTAACAAATTCTACATCAGGCGGTACGATGAATTGGACAGCTGTATCAAACGCTAGTTGGATAACAATCACAAGTGGGAAAAGTGGAACGAATAGCGATGTAATTAATCTAGTGATAAATGCAAATACAGGTAATGCTAGAGTTGGAACAATTACAATAACAGCTCCAAGTGCTATAGGAAGCCCTAAGGTAGTGGAAGTAAGACAATCAATGACGACGAATATTGAGGAATTAGGAATAGGAAAACCTATTTCTTTTAACCTATCCCAAAACTATCCCAACCCATTTAATCCGAGCACAACAATTAAATTCTCAATTCCTAATTCGCAATTCGTAACTCTCACAGTTTATGATATGCTTGGAAGAGAAACAACAACCCTTGTCAATGAAGAAAAGATACCAGGCGATTACGAAGTAAAATTTAATGGAAGTAAACTTTCAAGTGGAGTATATTTTTACAGAATTCAAACGGGTACATACAGTGATACAAAGAAATTTATTTTGATGAAATAGTATAAAATAGAAAACCCGGTTTCAAAAGGATCGGGTTTTTTTATGTTTTGGAAAATAAATGTAATTGATAGTTATTAATAATGATTATAACTTTATATCAAACAATGAGGCATATATATGAAATTATATAATTACAAAATAATTATAGAAGAATGCGAAGAAGGCGGCTTTTATGCTGAATGCCCTGCTTTTCCGGGTTGTCATATTGAAGGAGAAACCTACGAGGAAACCATGAAAGAGATGAAAGAAGCAGTAAAAAATTTCATAGAAGATTATAGATCGAGAAATGAAGAATTTCCTTCCGATAATTTTTTAGTAACCTCAATTCAAATAGCAGTATGACAAGTGTATTCCCAGATGTTAATTCAAAACAGATAGTAAAAGTTGTTGGGCAGCTTGGTTTTGAATTTGTTCGACAAAGCGGAAGCAGTCACGCTATTTACCGGAGAACAAGCGACAATAAAAGAACTACAATCCCAATTCATGGCAGAAAATCATTGAAAAGAAAAACAATAAAATCAATCTGTAAGGATATTGGCATTACCTTAGAAAAAATGAAAGACTTACTTTAATTTTTTAAAGATAAAGCCCGGTTCCCAATAGCTCGGGTTTTATTTTTGAAAGAACAACTTTCAAGCTGTCCCTTTATACTCACGCGATAATTTCCCCACGATTTTGAACTAATCCTCCCCAAAATCAGTTTTACAATTAAACAAAGAAAGGAAAGCAATGAAAGCATTTAGATACGTATCATATTTATTGTTTTTACTCGGGTTATCGTTTAATGCATCGGCAAAAAACAGTGGCAGTGAATCTTCAAATGACAACATTAAAGATATAGTAGTAAAAGATATGAATGGCAAAGAAGTTAAACTTTCTGATTATAAAGGAAAAGTTTTATTAATTGTTAACGTTGCCAGCAAATGCGGCTACACTCCGCAGTACACCGGTTTGGAAACAATCTATAATAAATACAAAGATAAAGGTTTTGAAATACTTGCATTTCCATGTAATGATTTTGGCGGACAAGAACCCGGAACGAACGAAGAGATAAAAGAATTTTGCTCAACTAAGTATGACGTTACCTTTAAGTTATTTGATAAAGTTAAAGTTCTTGGTGATGAAAGATCTCCACTTTATTCCCGGCTTATTAATAATAATGTTACGGAGAATGGTGATATAAAATGGAACTTCGAAAAATTTTTAATTGGGAAAGAGGGTAATGTTGTTAGTCGTTTTAGAAGTAAAATAAAACCGGAAAGTGATGAATTAACTGCAGCGATTGAGAAAGAATTGGCAAAATAATGTTAGTAAATGTCATTGCGAGTATCCGGCTAAGCCGGAGACGAAGCAATCTAAATTTAGATTGCTTCACTCACTTTGTTCGTTCGCAATGACAATTACATTTTCCCCCAATTTTATTCTTCAGCTACTAGAATATTTGCATTTTCATTTTTCTTCAATGGCGGACGCTCGAAGATAATAGTCATCTGTTTATAATTATTTGCTAATGATTCGTGAATCTGATCCCATGTAAAACGCCATGTCCAATTTCCACCAACGGTACTTGGCAGATTCATTCGAGCTGCATTATCTAAATTCAAAATATCCTGCATAGGAATTACACAAATATTTGAAACAGAACTATAAGCCGCACGGATTAATTCGTATGTCATGTTATCGCCATAATAATTAAAATATTTTTGTGCCCACTCATAAATACCGGAATGTTTCTTCCTTTCAGTTTCTAAAAATCCGCGTGTTGTTTCATTATCGTGAGAGCCGGTATGAACGACACAATTCTTAATATGATTATGAGGTAAGAATTTTTTATTGCCATGTTCACCTAAACCGAACTGCAAAATTTTTATTCCTGGAAAATCAAATTGATCACGTAAAGTCTCAACAGAATCAGTAATAACTCCAAGATCTTCAGCAATAATTGGTAAATCACCCAATGCTTTCTTTATGGAATTAAATAATTTTTCACCAGGCGCCTTTACCCAGCGTCCTTTAATTGCAGTTTTTGCATTCCCCGGAATTTCCCAATATGCATCAAAGCCGCGGAAGTGGTCTATTCTAATAATATCAACCATCTCCAGCAATTTTGATATTCGTTTACGCCACCATGCAAAATTATCTTTCTCCATTACTTTCCATTTATAAAGAGGATTACCCCACAGTTGTCCTGTAGCGCTAAAATAATCCGGGGGAACTCCTGCAACGAAATCTAATGAACCATCTTCGCGAACAGTAAAAAGTTCTTTGTTAGCCCATAGGTCAGCACTATCGTACGCAATAAAAATTGGTAAGTCTCCGATAATCTTTATTCCTTTCTTATTAGCATACTCTCTTATTCTTGTCCACTGTTTATCAAAAATAAATTGTAGAAATTTTTGGAATTCAATTTCTTCTTTGAGTTTATCTTTCCATTCCGAAATATTTTTTCTGAACGCAATTGATTTGTCCCATTCGGTCCAAAGTACACCGCCATGAAATTGTTTGACTGCTATGAAAAGTGAGTAATCATCGAGCCAATAATTGTTGGTTTCACAAAACGTTCCGCATTCATCTTCAATTTTTTTTTGTTTCTTCTTAAAATTCTGAAAAGCTAATCGAAGTATTTTGTATTTGAATTCTATAACGGAACCGTAATCAATCTTATGCGGATTGTAATTCGGTACATGCGAAAGTTCTTCGTTACTAAGCAGATGATCTTTTTTTAATAATTCAAAGCTGATTAATAATGGGTTACCTGCAAAAGCAGAAAAACATTGATATGGTGAATCTCCGTATCCGGTAGGACCCAATGGAAATGTTTGCCATAAAGTTTGCCCTGCGTTTTTTAAAAAATCAACAAAGCTATAAGCACTGGGTCCAAGATCGCCTATTCCAAATTTACCCGGGAGGGAAGTTGGATGTAATAAAATACCTGCAGATCGTTCTATGTTCATGAGTTCCTCAACAGTTTGTGATATAAATCGCTTATAAAAAAATAAAAAAAAAACAATATTTACTTCAAACAATTATTTAGTATTTTGCACTCAATTGCAAAGTTAATCAATTGCATAATTTTTAAAAAATTGCTCAACTGATTGCTTCAAGATATTTTTTTAGCTATGTTGGACTCACCTTCAACGAGGTAAGAAAATCGTTCCTCAAAATAATTAAATAATAAAATTACTTTCGCTTTTTATAAGAGAAAATTTTTTCAATATGCTTTTCTAAGATTGGAGTATTGAATGAAGATAAATCGTCTTTTCACTAATGCAGGAAAAGATCCTCTTGAATCAATTGAGTTTGTTAAGAGAACATCTGAAATAAAAAATCCGGATGGCTCAATTGTTTTTAGAATGGAAGATGTGTTTGTTCCCAAGGAGTGGTCGCAAGTTGCAACTGATGTTCTTGCACAAAAATATTTTCGCAAAGCCGGCGTACCGAAACTTTTAAGTAAGATAGATGAAAAAGGAATCCCGGTTTGGCTTCAACCTTCATCATCAGATAAGAAACTTGATGAACTTCCCGAGAAAGAAAGATACGGATCGGAAACAGATTCAAGACAAGTTTTTTATCGTCTTGCAGGAACGTGGACATATTGGGGATGGAAGGCAAAATATTTTGATAGCGAAGAAGATGCGAAAGCTTTTTATGATGAACATGTTTACATGTTGACAAATCAATTTGCAGCTCCAAATTCACCTCAATGGTTCAACACAGGTTTACATTGGGCTTATGGTATTAATGGTCCGTCGCAAGGTCATTATTATGTAGATTACAAAACCGGTAAACTCACTTCTTCCGAAGATGCATATACGCATCCTCAACCCCATGCATGTTTTATTCAATCAATTAGAGACGATCTTGTTAATGAAGGCGGCATAATGGATTTGTGGGTTCGTGAAGCACGTTTATTTAAGTACGGATCTGGTACCGGAACAAACTTTTCAGAACTCAGAGGACTAAATGAACCGTTAAGTGGCGGCGGAAAATCTTCGGGATTAATGTCCTTCTTAAAAATTGGCGATCGCTCTGCCGGTGCAATTAAGTCCGGCGGTACAACTCGCCGTGCAGCTAAAATGGTTACTCTCGATATTGACCATCCTGATATTCAAGAATTTATTAATTGGAAAGTAGTTGAAGAACAGAAAGTTGCCGCCTTGGTAACAGGTTCAAAAATCTTAAATCAACACCTTAACAATATTATTAAAGCTTGTTATGACGAACATCCCGAGAATGACCGCTTCAGTAAAAAAACAAATTTGAGATTACGCAAAGCAATCATTGAAGCGCGTAAATTAAATGTTCCGGAAAATTATATTGATCGCGTAATTAAACTAGCGAAGCTTGGTTTTAGATCTATTGAAATCCCGGTTTATAATGAAGATTGGAATTCAGAAGCATATTCAACTGTATCGGGACAAAATTCAAATAATTCAGTACGTGTTAATAATGGTTTTATGCAGGCAGTTTTAAACGATGATAATTGGAATTTGTATTGGAGAGTAGAAAAGAAAAAAGCAGAAAAAGATGGAAGAGAACCAAAACCTTGCAAAACACTTGGTGCAAAAGAACTTTGGGATGATATCGCTTATGCAGCATGGGCAAGTGCAGATCCTGGACTTCAGTTCGATACAACTATAAATGAATGGCACACATGTCCGGAAAGCGGATCAATTCGTGCATCTAATCCTTGCAGCGAATATATGTTCTTGGATGATACCGCATGTAATCTTGCATCTCTTAACCTTGTAAAATTTTATAATGATGACACACAAAAATTTGATATTGAAGCTTACCGTCATGCAACAAGATTATGGACCATTGTTCTTGAGATAAGTGTTTTAATGGCGCAATATCCATCAAAAGAAATTGCGCAAAAAAGTTATGAGTTCAGAACACTCGGTCTTGGTTATGCAAACCTTGGTTCATTATTGATGAGACAAGGCATTCCTTACGATAGTAAAGAATCTTCTGCAATATGCGGAGCCATCACGGCAATTATGCATATGCGTTCTTATGCAACGTCGGCAGAGATGTCAAAAGAGCTTGGCTCGTTTCCGCGCTATCAAGAAAATTCCGCACATATGTTAAGAGTTATTCGGAATCATAAACGCGCAGCTTATAATGTTAAAAAAGATGAATACGAAGGTCTATCAATTCTTCCGGTAGGAATTAATCCGGAAAATTGTCCTTCCGATCTATTACATGCTGCAAGAGAAGATTCTGATCTTGCTTTAGAGTTAGGAGAAAAGTACGGTTTCAGAAATGCACAGGTAACGGTAATAGCTCCAACCGGAACGATCGGATTAGTGATGGATTGCGATACTACTG
>JBBAAM010000040.1:0-37561 GCA_041658245.1 Melioribacteraceae bacterium | reverse complement strand
GTTCCCAATGTCGAAAAATATTCCAACGGTTTAAAAAAATATTTCGATGTTCACCAATTCAGGATATGTGAAAAGAGAATAGTTAGTAAGGAAGAATTTGAAAAGAAAGGCAAAGCTTAGTTTTATATAAATGAAAAAACCGACACAATATTTTTTTAACATTTTTATTCTTGGTTACATCTTATTCTCTTTCTTCACGCTTACAAATTGTTTGAAAAATTCTCACAACGATGGACAGTCCTATTCTCAGCTCCAACAACAAAACAAAGAAACTGTACAACAGCTGATCAACGAATACCGCGCAAATACTCTTGATTGCAAGAAAATTAATTCCATACTCAATCAAAAAGTTGTTATAGATTCAACTATCATCGGTGTTCTTGAGAGAAGAGACGGGTATTATTTAAAAGCATTGATAAATAATTCATGCGAGCAGAAAATTTATGCAATCCTCAAATGCTCTTCGAAAATCCCGGATCATTACAGAAGTTTAAAATCCAACCGTGCATATATAGTTGCTTCAATTAATAAAGTAGATAACATAAAAACTATTGCAGAAGCAGATTCTCTCGATGGCAGATCGAATTTTATTAATGGGAACAATTCTATTCTTTTAACTGAAAATTGCCTTGCCCTTGCAGAAACTCCAATTTATTCATCTCTATACTAAAAACTTATCGAAGTGTTAGAAACAAAAATATGTGACCGGCATAGTTTGTGCCTTTAGTTGTTAATACGTCGTTAGGGAAATTCAAATGTTTAAGCGGCTTCGCAACTATCAATAAAAGGTCGAACCTGATATAATTCTGATTGAATTTCATCTTTTGTTAAACCCGAATTCAAAGTAAACGAATAACGTCATTTAAGATGTATCTTGTTCTTCTTCGTTTATCTGTTATTTTTGTTAAAGGATTATATATCCTCTATACAACATTATTAAACAATAACTTATTTTTATTTATGAGCTATGAATTATAGTTTGAATAAAATAATTCCATTTCTCTCACTTCGGAAAAAGTTAATAATAGCGTTTGCTCTGTTATCAACTATACCTCTTCTTATTTTCGGGATAGTTGGAATTTATAAGAGTATGGAAAGTATGAGAGAAATTGCTCTCGAAAACCTCTCACATGATGTAGCAATTTATAATGAGCGTACACAAAATTTCTTTACCACAGTTAGTAATGATATCTTGTATATATCTCGTTCTTCCGGCTTTAAAAATTTTATTAAAGAAACAAGTAGTGGGGAATTTAATGAAAACAAAAATTCATTCATCCTCATTACGAAACAAATCCAGGATCTAGCTTCAAGTAAAGGAATATATTATCAAGTTAGGTATGTTGAAAATGAGCATGGTGAGTTATTTAGAATTCAACAAATTGATTCGATATTCTCAATTATACCGTCTTATAAACTAAGTGAAGGTAATTTTAAATATTATTTTACATTGATTAAAAACAATAATAAAAGCACAATCTCTATTGCTCCAGCTGAGATGGTTGGTGATTCGGGGCAAATGGTAGCTGTTATTAGTTTTGCTGTTAAAATATTTGATAGTAAGAACGATTTCACCGGTATACTTATTGCAGATGTCTTTGCAAATAATTTATTTAAAGTTTTAGAAGACAAAGGACACTACTCTAATGGTTTGGAAATTGCAATCATAAACAGCGAAGGTCATTATCTTTATCATTCAGAGAAGAAAAAAAATTGGAACAGTCTTTTGGCTCGCCAAGCTGAAGACAATATCATAGATCGCTACCCCAAAGAATTTACAAAAGCAATATTTTCAGGAAAACCCGGACAGATTTCGAATGGATATAATGAAATACTGGCTTATGTACCTCTACTTATTTCACCTTTTGGAGAAGGAGCACATTATTTCATTATTGCAAATGTCAACGAGAAATTTATCTTCGAGCCCGTGCGTAATTTTGTTTTTATATCACTCGGCTTTATCGTTTTATTCCTTATCATTTCTGTTACATTAGGTATATCAGCTACAAATAGAATAGCCCAACCAATTAAAGAGCTTCGAAAGGGAGCGGAAATAATCACACAGGGTAATTACTCGTATCAATTTAAAATAGAAACCAATGATGAAATTGAAGAATTAGCTTATCAGCTTAACTTAATGGCATCGGATCTTGCCCGGCGTGAAAAGCAAATTATTGATCATCAAAAAATTCTTGAAGATACCGTTCGTGTAAGAACAAATGAACTTCAGAACGAAAAGGAAAAAATACAAGCCATACTGGATAATGTTCCAAGTGCATTTATGCTGATTGATAAAGAATGTAAAATTCTTACAGCAAGCGCAGCAATTAAAAAAATTGTCGGAGTTGATCCGCATGATATAATAGGGAAAAAATGTGATTCTGTCTTTAACCATAAATGGATCTGTACTAATTGTTTTGTAAAAAATGGCAATGAAGAAGATAAATTAAGAAGCTTTGTAGAGACATTAAAAAATGGAAATGGCGAAGAGATTTACATTGAACATATTACAATACCTCTATTAATTAACGAAAAAATGCCTGTCATACTCGAAATATTGACCGATATTACCGATAGAAAAAAAACCGATGAACATTTAATAAAGTTAGAGAAATTAATAACAATTGGTGAAACCACAGCACTTATAGCCCATGAATTCCGTAATTCACTTACGTCTGTAAAAATGCTAATTCAACTTCAAAAAGAAGCCGGGGGTTCGAATGAAAATATTGAATCATTAAATCAATCTTTAAATTCAATTTATAGGATGGAAAAAATTGTAAATGATTTACTCAGATTTACACGGTCTGCCAACCCTGAGTTAATTCTTGGTAATCTAAACAATGCAGTTGATGAAGCACTTCAGTTTATCCAACCTCAATTCCGTAAAAAGAATATTACTTTAAAGAAAATGTTTAATGAATCTATTCCTATGATTAAAATTGATTCAGGATTATTCAAAGAAGCTATTACTAATTTAATATTAAATTCAGTTCAAGCAGTACCTAACGAGGGTGAGATTTTTATATCAACCGATATCATCACTCAATCAAAACAGATTAATGATTTTGCGTATGTAGCCGGGGTTAATCCTGCAAAGGAAACCGAACAATTCAAAATTACTTTACGAAAAGGTTCTAAAGTTATTAAAGTGAAAATTAAAGATAATGGCGGGGGAATCCCGGTTCAAAACCTGTCCAAAATATTTGACCCTTTTTTTACAACAAAAAGCGGAGGATCTGGATTAGGATTGGCAATGGTGAAAAGAACAATTAATCAACACGGCGGTGTGATTCAAGTAGAAAGTTCTCAAGAACGAGGAACTCAATTCACAATTATACTCCCTTTAGGAGATGTATGAATAAAAAATCAGTTATGATAGTAGATGATGATCCGGCTATTTGTTATGCTTTCAAGAAAACATTTGAAACACTTAATTATGAGACGGTTGAAGCTTTAAACGGAATTGAAGCAATAAAAAAAATTAATGAATGTGAACCGACACTAATTTTTATGGATATTAATATGCCTGAGATGGATGGACTACAGGCATTGGAGGAAATAAAAAAATCACACTCGCAAATTCCGGTTGTAGTTATCACAGGCGATGGAAATATGGAAACCGCTATTAAAGCAATGCAAATAGGTGCTTATGATTATTTAACAAAACCATTGGATATTGATAAAGTACGAATCACTGCAAGTCGTGTAATCGAAATGATTATGATGCGGAATAAAATTGCCGAACTTCAAGAAGATTTAAGAACTAAAAGGGAGTCCAAGGGTACTAACATCATCGGGCAGCATCCTAAGATGCAAGAAGTTTATAAAAAAATAGGAGTTATTGCTTCTACGCCTAATACAACAAATGTTTTTATTCTTGGGGAATCCGGTACGGGAAAAGAGTTAGTGGCGCATGTAATACACGAAAAAGGTTCACATTCAGACCAACCGTTCCAAGCAATTAATTGTACGGTCTTACCGGAAAATTTGCTTGAGAGTGAATTATTTGGGCATGAAAAAGGTTCTTTTACCGGCGCTGATAAACAAAAATTAGGAAAGTTTGAATTAGCAAAAGAAGGTACAATATTTCTTGATGAAATAGGTGATATACCCGAATCTTTACAAAAGAAACTTTTGAGAGTAATTCAAGAAAGATTTTTCGAGCGTCTTGGCGGTAATGAATTGATTCCATTAAAAGCGAGAATTATTGCAGCAACTCACATTGACCTGAAAGAAGCAATCAGAAAAGGTGTTTTCAGGGAAGATCTTTATTATCGGTTGAACGTAATGGAAATAAAAATTCCTCCTCTAAGAGAGAGAAAGGAAGATATACCATTGCTAATGAATTTTTCCCTTTCAAAATATTGCAATCGCTTAAATAAAAATATTTCCGGTTTTGCTGTGGATGTAATAAAGCCGCTAACTGAATATAATTATCCCGGCAACGTAAGAGAATTGGAAAATATTGTTGAGCGGGCAGTTGCTCTGGAGAGAGGCGAAGTGATTTCTATTCATTCTTTACCTAATGAAATTTTAACTTATGTTTCAAAAAGTGCGATTGATATTCCTATATTATATAAAGAATATGTGGAAGCAAAAAAAATAATTGTTGAGACATTCGAGAAAAAATTTATAGTAGAAAGACTAAGAGAAACCCGGGGAAATGTTTCTGAAGCCGCAAGGATTGCCTGCATAGAAAGACAAAGCTTTCAACGGTTAATGAAAAAGTATAACCTCTCTTCCGAAGATTTTAAGCTTTAACAGAGTTGAATATTATAGAAGTCTCTTAAAAATTACTTAAAGGAAATGTAAAGAGTGCATCTTAATTACTGCATTAATGAAACATTTATGTTGCAGCGGGCACCGTTTCTGTTTTTTTCGGTACAATAAAATGCTGCTGCAACTCATCATCATTTCATATTTCAATTTTATGGTTATTCATCCCATTGAAACAGAAAACAACAAAAACAGAACAAAATCTAAAGTTTTTTAGTGAATAGCTGCTATTAAGATTGCCGGTATTTTCCTTCACTTTTCCAAAATCAGATTTTGCAGCATTTTGCCTACCATTCATATTGTTCCATTTTTTTTGGCACTTGCTTTGTCTATTTATATGATTATTTGAAATGAATATCATTTCAAACAATTGACATAATAAAAATAACATTACAACTCACTAAAGAAAGGAGTAAGTATGTTTAGTTTAGACAATTCAAAAATTAAACTACTCAGTATTTTTACTTTAACAATACTTTTCGTTTTGCTTGCCTCAGAAACAAGCAATGCAATTCCATCTTTTGCAAGGAAATATCAAACCAGTTGCAGCACTTGCCATTATGCTTTCCCGATGCTTAATGCTTTTGGAACAGCATTTCAAAATAATGGATACAGATATCCCGGCGGAGATGAAAATTATCGAAAAGAAGAACCGGTTAGCTTAGGTTCTGAAGGTTACAAGAAAGTCTGGCCTGATGCTATTTGGCCTGCTGATATTCCAGGTTCATCACCTTTTTCTACTCACGCAGTCGGAAGAATTAATTATGAAGCAATGGGAAATGTAAAATGGGGTTTTGAAATCCCACATGAAGTAGAAGTGTTTTACGCTGCAACAATAGGTGAAAATTTTTCAGTTTTTGGAGAAGTAGAATTTGAGAATGAAAATAATGAAACTGTAATTGCGTTTCCTTTTGCCTTACAATATGATAACAGCCCGATGTTGCACGTTCGGATTGGAATGGTCAGACCGGATCCAACTCCAAATTCGATGCGCCTAACAAGAAACCATTATAACATAGCAAGCTTTAAAACACGTAATGATTGGCGTTATCGCGATGAGAATGTAGGTATAGAAGTTTGGGGTGCTAAAAATTCCGAAGGCGATAGGGGTGGTTTTACTTATCGGCTTGGTGTTACAAACGGTCAAGGTATTACTGATAATAATAGTGCAAAAGATATTTACGGACTATTAAGCTATAAAATAGGAGGACTTGGCGTTACCGGTGGAACCGAAGGAAGTCAGAGCGAAACTTCTCAATTTTATATCGATAACTCTTTAACTCTTGGTGGTTTCTTTTACAAAGGAACAGCATCCAAAACTGGAAGTGCCGATGAAGATTTTACATTGTATGGTGGAAATGTAGAATTCTGGTATGATCGTTTTATAGCAAATGCTGCTTTAATGATGGCGAACTCAGAGATTGTAAATAAAGCAAATAGAAAATCTCTTGTTTATTATTTCCAAGGAAATTATGTTTTTTTCCCCTGGCTAATTGGTTTAGCCCGTTATGAGTGGGAAGATAAAGATACTGACTCAGACATTGTAAAACCGGTTAATGCAATTATCCCCGGTATTACTGTTATGGTTCGTGCTAATGTAAAGTTTGTTCTTGAATTCAAAAAGTTTCTTGATGATGCAAACGAGAAGAAAGATACTTTTGTACTCCAAATCAATCTTGGTATATAATGAATAGGAGCCTTAATTATTTATTAAGGCTAATCATTGCTCGATTAATAAACATTTTGGAAATTATGGATATTATTAAGTCTCAAGTCATTAGTAAATGAACTTGTTTTCATTCTTTGATTTGAGACTTTAATTTAACAAACGAACTTAAAGCGCAGTGTTATAAAATATATTGAGTATAATTTTTTTTAAAAATGATTACAAAGGAGAAAAGATGAAAATATTTCTTTTAGCTTGTTTGGTGTTCTTGTTTTGTGTTTCCGATAATATACTCGCAGGAGATATTCAGGGAAAGGTTACAGCAAAGGGGAGAAAAAATAATGCCGGCGCAGTTATTTATATAAATAAAATAGAAGGAAAAACTTTTGCCCCGCCGAAAGAACATGCACTAATAGATCAGAAAAATTTAGTTTTTAAACCTCATATTCTACCTATAGTAAAAGGAACTACTGTAAATTTTCTTAACAGCGATGACGTTTTGCATAATGTTTTTTCTCCGGATGGGTGTGCTGACAAGTTTAATCTCGGAACATGGCCAAAAGGTGAAGCAAGATCTTACACATTCAAGAACCCCGGATGCATTTCTGTAATGCTATGCAATGTTCATCCGGAAATGGAAGCTTATGTTCTAGTTCTTGAAACACCTTACTATGCTGTTAGTGAAAAAGATGGTTCTTATAAAATTAAAGATGTTCCTGCAGGAAAATATACTTTGAAAATCTGGCATGAAAAACTGAAAGAACAGTCCGTTGAAATAACTGTATCGGGGACAGGTACAATTACTCAAGATTTTGAACTAAAAAAATAATAGAGGACACTTTTAATATTCCGAAGACCATATAAATAGAGATGAAGAACAATCAATCAAATACCATTGAAATAAATGTTAATACCAAATGGTTAGAAAGCAACTTTCCTTGTATGGTCGGTTGTCCTGTTGGAACAGAAGCCGGCAGATATGTTAATTTAATTGCACAAGGGAAATATGCAGAGGCATACCGAATAGCACGAAAACCTAATCCATTTGCTTCAATATGCGGAAGAATTTGTGCGGCACCATGCGAAGATGCATGCCGTAGAGGAAAATTAGATTCACCTATTGCTATTAGAGCATTAAAAAGATTTGTAACAGAGCGTTTCGGTGTTGAAAGTCTTATTGATATTATCAAATTACAAGACAGCATTAAACCTAAAATAAAAAACAAGAATAAATTAGTTGCAATAATTGGCGCCGGTCCGGCGGGACTCGCATGTGCGCATGATCTTGCTCTGAAAGGCTATAGCGTTACTGTTTTTGAAAAACATTCCGTTCCCGGCGGAATGTTGCGGCTTGGTATTCCCGAATATCGTTTGCCAAGAGAATTAATACGTTTGGAGATAAACTCAATACTGAGTTTGGGAATTGAATTAAAGTTAGGCAAAGAAATAGGGAAAGATTTTTCGCTCGATGATTTAAAAGAGAACGGTTATGAAGCGATTTTTCTTTCCGTCGGTGCTCACAAAAATCGTACTTTGAATATTGAAGGTTCTGATTCCGACGGAGTTTTATACGCTGTAGATTATTTGTTAAACATTAACCTTGGCTACAAGGTTGAGTTGGGAGAAAAAATAGTAGTTATCGGCGGCGGTAATGTTGCCTTCGATGTAGCCAGAAGCGCAATTCGTCAAGAAAAAATTGAACCGCTTGCTTCTTCAGATATAACTGCTGCTTTAGATGTAGCGCGTTCGGCAGTACGATTCGGTGCAAAAAAAATAGATATGGTTGTTCTTGAACCGCGCAATCAGATGCTTGCCGATGAAGAAGAAATTGAACAAGCGCACGAAGAAAGAATATCTATCCAAAATTCAATCGGGCCCAAAAGAATTATTACCAAAAACGGTCGCGTTACCGGTCTCGAAGTGATGGATGTTTCTTCTCTTTATGATGAGAACGGAAGATTCAATCCCAAGTTTGTTGAAGGAAGTGAAAAGATAATTGAAGCTGATTCAATTGTAATTGCAATCGGTCAAAAACCGGAATTGGATTTTATTTCCCCTCACCATGGTATTGAACTGACTAATTTCGGAACAATAAAAGTAGATCCATCATCATTATTAACATCTGCAAAAGGAATTTATGCCGGCGGTGATGCTGCTTTCGGACCAAGATTAGCCATCATGGCTATTGCCGATGGACGCAACGCAGCGAAATCAATAGATGAATATTTATCGGGTGGAAGTTTATCTTCGGATGAAATCAAAATAACCGCACTTAATACTTATGATTATTCTCCTATCCGCGGCTACACTCAAATTCAAAGACAACCGATACCTGTTCTTCCGATTCAACGTAGAGTTGGGATAGCACAAGTTGAGCTTTGTTACGATGAAGAAATTGCACAATTAGAAGCAAGCAGATGTTTACGCTGTTGGGAAAACACAATATTTGAAGGCGATTCGGAATTTGGTACTGAATGTATCTTGTGCGGTGGATGTGCCGATGTTTGTCCGGAGAACTGTATTGATATTGTTCCAAAATCAAAAGTGGATTTCAATCTTTTAACCGCTAATTCCGTTTCAGAAGAATTGGAAACAGCCGGATACTCAGAAGATCAAAAGGGAATGGTGATCATTAAGAATGAAGAAATCTGTATCCGTTGTGGTTTATGCGCAAAACGTTGTCCAGCTGGTACAATAACCATGCAATCATTTGAACTTCTATCAGCATAAATTTTATATAAAAAACAAAGAGCACTGATGAAAGACAATAAAATAAACGAAAATAATTCGGAAGAAAACGTTCCTAAAATGTGCCGAAGAAAATTTCTCAATAAAATGGGAAATACAGCAACCGGAATTGTTCTCCTAGGCGGATTTGGAGTAACACTCGATTACTTAAAACCAAATGTGATACTTGAGATTCCGAAAGAATTCAATGTTGGACCAATTGATTCAATTCAGCCCAACTCTGTAATCTATGAACCAGAACAAAAAGCTTTTGTAGTTCGCGATGAGCAAGGTTCTTTTTATGCACTCTCTGCAGTTTGCACTCACTTGGGTTGTACAACTAAATGGAATTCTTCTGGAATCGGTGGAAATCCTAATGCGGTTATCGCATGCCCTTGTCACGGAAGTCTTTTCAATAAAAAAGGAGAATTGATCCAAGGACCCGCACAACGCGGATTGGATAAATTCCGACTTCGCCTTGAAGATAATAAATTGGTTGTTAATACAGCTGAAATTGTTTCTGAAGAAGAAATGATTTTGAAAATATAATACGGATAATTAAAGAGAACAGTATGAAATTTTATAATTGGATAAGTCAAACAAAAATATGGGAATCGGTTTTTAGAACTAAATTACCGATAACTACTAACCTTGATAGAGCATTAGTAATATTTAATAGTCTTTCGCTTCATATTCATCCCATTAAAGTCCGGGAAAAAGCGATCAGGTTCACTTATACTTTTTATCTCGGAATGATAAGTTTCTTTTTATTACTTGTTCTTACTATAACAGGAATTTTGCTGATGCTTTATTACCAGCCTGCAATTCCGCATGCATATGAAAATATGAAAGACCTCAAGTATGTAGTTTCAAACGGAAACTTTTTACGAAACATGCACAGATGGTCAGCGCACCTAATGGTAATTTCTGTTTTTCTTCACATGTTAAGAGTATTTTTTAAAGGGGCTTACCGTCCTCAACGCGAATTTAATTGGATCGTTGGAGTAGTTTTATTGATAATCACGCTTCTTTTAAGTTACACTGGATATTTACTTCCATACGATCAATTATCTTATTGGGCAGTTACCGTCGGTGCAAACATAGCCCGGTATGTACCGCTCATCGGCGAAAAACTTAGTTTCCTTCTGCTTGGCGGGAATAATATTGGTGAATACACTTTAGTCCGGTTCTACGTTCTTCATTGCGTAATCCTTCCGGCATTTATGGTAATGTTAATTGCGCTTCATTTTTGGAGAATTAGAAAAGACGGCGGCTTGCTATGATGAATGAAGAATTGTTTCAAGTTGAAGAATCATCCGATTCAAAAGTTGTTACAAGAAGAGTAGCTGTTTTCCCTCAAAAAACTCCTGTCAAATTTGAACAGGAACGCCCTCCGGAAAAATTAGTGATGACCTTTCCCAACTTAATTATACGGGAAGTGATTTGTTTTCAAGTTGTAGTAATTATTTTGGTGATAATTTCTCTTCTCTTCGATGCACCGCTTGAAGAACTTGCAAACCCGCAAAACACACCCAACCCCGCAAAAGCTCCATGGTATTTTTTAGGGCTTCAGGAACTGCTTCACGTTTTTCCTCCTGTAGTAGCCGGAGTGTTAATTCCATTTTGTGTGATTGTTGCTTTGGTAATAATACCTTATTTCGAAATAAATATTAAACGAGAAGGTTTATGGAAAAAAAATCAAAAGAAGACTTTTATCGTTTTTTCATCAATCATTTTTGTGCTTGTTTTAATTTTGATCTTCTTCGATGTATTTTCGATTGCAGTCCCGACACTTATGATTTACTCATTTGCCGTTCTTCCATATTTTGTAAAAAAGAATTCGCGTTTTATTACTTGGTTATCGCAGCTTTCGCTGGCTGAATGGATTATGACATGGTTTGCACTCGTTTCGCTAATTCTGATATTCATTGGAACCTACTTCAGAGGACCGGGCTGGAGTTGGGTTTGGCCTTGGTAATAATTCAGTTCTAAAAGGATTTCACGGAAATGAAAATTGATGGATTAAGAAAAATATATGCAGCAACAAGTGTTCTTTTTCTTGTTGCATTAGCTATTTCTCCGCTAAAAGATTATTTCACCGAATGGAGATCAATTCAAAAAAATTTTAATGAAACCATAGAAAAATTGCCGGTTAAGGTAAATCCGGTTAGCATTGGTTTACAACAAATCTGGAGTAGAGAATTAAATACAATTGACAGATGCACCACTTGCCATTTAGGAATTTCTAACGGCAAGTTAAAAATGGTTTCCCAGCCTTTTAGAACACATTCAAAAATCTATCACGATATTGAAAAGTTCGGATGCACAATTTGTCACGAGGGACAGGGGCTGGCGACACGATATGAAGAAGTCCATCTTCCAACAGAATTTTGGGATCAACCGATTTTACCAAATCGTTACATAGAATCTTCTTGCGGAAAATGCCACATCGGCGAAAAATTATCTTCTACGCCAACGTTAAATAAAGGAAGAGAATTACTTGAAAAATTTAACTGTGCCTCTTGCCACGATATTCCCGGAATTAAAAAAAGCTACACTCTTTCACTAAATGGTATAGGAAACAAAGTTCTTAACAGAGATTGGATTTTACACTGGCTGACAAATCCAAAGCATTATCAGGATAACGCCGTAATGCCAAATTTTCTTCTCACAGAAAAAGAAATTGTTTCGCTTACAGATTTTTTAATGAGTTTCAAATCATTTGGAGATGAAGTAAATCTTGAACCGCTTCCCGATGTATATCATAAAAATAAAACAAACGAAGATTTTATCGCTTTAGGGCAGACCCGTTTTCGCGAAGCGCGGTGTATCAGTTGTCATTCGGTCGAAGGAAAAGGTGGGAAACTTGCAATTGATCTATCGAAAGTTGCATCGAAAGCTAATGCCGAATGGATTTATAATTACATCAAGAGCCCTAAGAAATTTCAATCAAAAATTGAAATGCCTCAATACGGTTTGACCGATAATGATGTTGCCGCAGTAACAGCTTATATAGAATCAGAGTTTGTTGATTGGGACAATTCTGAAAATGAATCAAAAGAGCATACTCCTTTACCAAATTTTTTTGAAGAAGGTTTGCGTGTTTTCAACACCTATAATTGTGGGGGATGCCACACACTATCGTCAAAAGGAATAACTGATAACCGCGGACCGGATCTTTCAACTATCGGCAGTAAAAAACTTTATCAAATTGATTGGGGAAAGGCAGAGATAAATCACACAATTTTTAATTTTATAGAAACAAAAATTCGTGAACCAAGAGTGTTTGGCGAGAATAACCGGATGCCTCAGTTTTCTTTGAACGAAGATGAAGTAACTGCAATGACAACATATCTTCTCTCACTAAAGCAAACAAAACTTCCGGCAAATTTTATTCGTAAGGCAAAAGAGCAAACATTAAATTCAGTGCAAGGTGAAGCAGGAAAAATATTTCAAAAGTATAGCTGCTTCAAATGTCATTCGCTCAACTATACTGGCGGCAGTATGGCGCCCGACCTTACCATTGTTGGAAGCCAGCTTAACACAAAATGGATGAAGGAATATTTTAAAATTCCTTATTCTGTCCGCCCGATTGTTGAAGAACGTATGCCGAATTTATTCATCAGCGAAAAAGAGGTTGAAATTCTTCTTAATTATTTTAATACAGCACTGATTGATGATAGTTTAGAAATCCCTATCGGACTTTTGCAGAACAGATCAGTAGAAAGAGGAAAAAGTCTTTTCAAAGAAAAATATGGATGCCAGGGCTGCCATATTATTGAAGGGAAAGGAGGTTACGTGGGACCCACATTAGACGATGCCGGAGACAGACTTAAACCCGCTTATTTATTTAGCTGGTTGATGAATCCTCAAAAATTTAAATCAAACACAATTGAACCTCGAACCGGTATGTCTGCTCAAGAAGCATTCGACATAACAAGCTATCTGTTAACCTTCAAGAAATCGGGGAAACGATGAAAAAGAATTATTTACTCACCTTACGCAAAATTGTCATTCTGAACGGAGTGAAGAAGCTCAACACCTCGATTTCAAACTGTTTTGAGATATTTCGCGGAGTTTACATTGAACGAAGTAAATATGCTCAATATGACAATTACAATACTTTGCGTAAGGTGAGTTATTTATTATTTACATTATTTATTTTGAGTTTATTTCTTCTAAGTGCATGTAAACATAACCCAGAAAAAAAGTCCTCGAATGTGGCTGCGGATTCTACAAATTCTAATTCTACTTCGATTATAGAAGAAAATATTTGGACTCGTTACAACTTTGATCAACGCGATGGGAAAAGATTATTCGAGCATTACTGCTCTGTTTGTCATGGCGTAGGCGGTGCGGGAGATGGTTTTAATTCTTATAATCTTAATCCCAAACCAAATAGCTTTAGAGATAGCGTTTACATGTCGAATCTATCCGATCCTAATCTTCAACAAATCATAACATTGGGCGGACAGAGTATGAATAAATCCACATTGATGCCGGCTTATTCTCATACACTTTCAGAAATACAAATAGAGAGGCTAATTAAATTCATTCGAACTTTAGTTAAAGGATGAAGTTATTTGTGGTTTATTAAACGATTGCAGTGCCATTTGGAAATTCAGATTTATTCCTACCAGCATTAAAAACTAAAAACTGATCTAATCTAAATGTTTTAGAAACCTGAAAGAAAAACTTTCAGGTTATCTATTTAAATATAAAACTTGCATAACGTTTACACAAACTGCACCATACTGCTACGAGCTATGAAATGAAATTCTTCTCTATGAAGTAGTGGCAACGAATGGGAACAATTAATTCTTTATAACAAATCAAACATAGTGATCACATAGTTAGTAAACGTAACTTTTTCTACCTGTCAATATTCTGAATTTCTTAAGCAATAAGGAATTCACACGGGTTTCGTTGGCTGACATAATTCGATTTAGGTGACCTGAAGCGATGACGCAATTGTGTATCTGATTGTTTGCTATGGCTATTCGGAGTAAGGAGTTCAAATCTCTTGCTGAAAAGCGGTCGATTATCAGAATAGCTTTGGATAGATTAATTGACTGAAAGAAGTTTTCACTAGCGGCGAATTGTGAGAGTATCATCTTTGAAAATCGACCTTTCAGCTTCTTGATTGTAGAAAGAGTTCGAAGTATTTCCTCTCTGAGTTTTTCAATGTTCAACCCCTTACCTTGTTGTCCCTGAAAGTGGGCGATAAATCCGTAAGGATCCAAATCGCACCTAAGTGGAAGAATAACCTTCTTCAAACCGAGTGCTATGCCACATTCTTGGTCAGTCCAAAGAGACTCATGGAAATTCTTGGTAAATATTGGAATGACAATGTCACAAGATCGTAGATTCTTTAAGATAACTTCTTGCCATTTGAGTGTTGGCGATATGTCATCGTGGGCAAGAAAGAGTTTCATTCCATATTTCTCAAGCGAGGTTTTCAGTTCTCCTGCAAATTTTTTATCTTTTGTTGAATAGCTCAGAAAAATATGAAGTGGGCCTACTTTTGTTCGTCTATTATTTTGCATTTTCTCTTGACTACCATCGAATGTTATTTATTTTTTTCACAAAGTAAAAAGGGCGGACATAAAAGTCCACCCTTTCTGTATACTTTAAACTAATTACTCTATACTATTTTTTCAATTCCGGCATTCTACCCGGCGTCCACGGCACATTGAGTTTATCCATCTCAGATTCAATTGCTTTCAAATCAACTTCACTGATCTTTTTAATCTTTTCAATTATCGGTTGTATCTTTTCATATAAAGTTTGATAAGCAACGGTTTGATTCTTTGTTAGATTAGTGGTTGTTCGCATTGATGTATAAAGCATTGTTTGCAATCTTGAACTCAATGTAACCGGAGCGGGCGGCATGGAGCGACATCCGCATTCAATTCAGATAATTGGAGCGCCGCAAAGCCTGTTGTTATGTGAAGTGGGGTGCGGTTCTTTTTTAATTATGCAAAACTAACAACTGGAACTATGCGTTTGGCAGCAAAACTCCTTTTGTGAAGCTTGATGCGCTCAATTTCATGAAGTGTAGCTGCTTCCAGATAACTTTCTCCGCAGTGAGGACAAGTTACAACAGGAACATTTTCAATAACTAAAATATCTTTGCCCCTACCATATGTTCTGGCAACTCTACGGACACGCACACCCTCTTTCCCACAAATTTCACAAATCATTTGTTTCTCCTTTCTCATAGACATATTATGGTACATATACTGTAATGAGGGCACTTCTAAAAACTACAATTTTCTCTGCGCTCTTTGCATTTTCTTTGCGTTCTTAGCGTGAAATTTTTTAAAACAACAGTTTTTAGAAGTGCCCATGATAACCAATTTGCCCGTTGGGCTCAATTTTACAGCAACCTCAACTTCTTCACCAGCAATCGATTTCCCGTTGATGCGGTATTTCCATTCTGCTGTTTTTCTGTCTTTTTGACGCTCCAGAATTTTGCCGGTAAGAATACATCTCTCAACATCATAAATAGTCAAACCGTCGTCGTTCATTTCCTCTTCTGCATGAAGAGTCATCACATATTCACGTTTGCGAATCTTATCGCGTATCTCTCTCAAAATTCGATCAAACACTGTTATCCTCTAATTTATTTTCCTTTTTCCCGCATCCCATTTCCACATAACTAGTGTAACAAAACCATCCCGATAAAATCAGGACAAGTTATGACGTCATTCATTCCATTTTGGTTAGTTAAACAAATGTTAATTATTTTTTTTGCAAAGTATAAAGGGCGGACATAAAAGTCCACCCTTTCCGTATACTTTATACTAATTACTCTATACTATTTTTTCAACTCCGGCATTCTACCCGGTGTCCATGGAACGTTGAGTTTATCCATTTCAGCTTCGAGTGCTTTTATATCAACATCACTGATCTTTTTCAACTGCTCAATGATCGGTTGAATCTCTTCGTACAAAGTTTCGTACGCAACTTTCTGATTCTTTGTTAGATTTGTTGTTGTTCGCATTGATGTGGAAAGCATAGTCTGCAATCTTGAACTCAATGTAACCGGTGCAGGCGGATTCTCTTCTGCACTTGCACCTCTGCCAACTCTACCCCGGATCGTAATTAAAATATTATCTAATGCTTTTGAGATTTCAATTGCACGATTGAATAAACTAAATGGTGCGGAAGGAGTATTGCTCAAAGCCTGTTTAATTGATTCGGTTCTCTTTACAAGATCTTCCGCAACTCGTTGAGCACCCATTGCTGTACGCGCTAACTCTGCTGCTTTCTTCTGGAATGCAACCAACTCACCGCGATCCTTTGCCGGCAACGTTGTGTTGTTTAAGGGAATCACATTGAATTCAGTTGGCGGAACAAGTTCTTTCTCTTGGTTCTTTGCAACCATTGACAATGAGACTTTGTATTTACCAGGCATGGAAAGTATTCCGCCTCCACCTCCACCGCCGCCAAATCCTCTTCCAACGGGTGGAGATGATGCAACAGGTTCAAATTTTTCTGCTGTGATTGGTGAAGTACTTTCATAGCGTAGATCCCAATTAACACGATTAATACCTGAACCGGCAGACTTTGTAATTTTCTTAACAACGTTTCCGGATTCGTCATAAATTTTGAAGATCAAATACGGATCTTTTTCTAAATCTTCTTCGTGTAAAACTTCGAGAGTTGGCTGCGGAATCGGTTTTCCATCTTTGAATAGTGCTTTCTCTTTTTCTTTACGTTCTGCCTTTAATGTTTTTGAAACTTCCTTTAGATAGTAAGTAAATGTTGCCCCATATTCCGGATTTGGCGCTCTGAAGTAAGTTGATCCTTGCGCGCCATGTCCGCCGCTCGGAATATACATTAATGCATCTTTGATCGGGAAGAGATATGCATCTTTTTCTAAAAGCTCTTTAGTAACGGTTCTTAACGGTGAGTAATCGTCTAATACATAAAATCCTCTGCCGAATGTAGCAACAACTAAATCTTTTTCTCTTTCTTGAATTGTAATATCCGGAATCTTTACAAGAGGAATTCCGGCTTTTAGCTGAATCCATCCTGCCTTGCCGGCCCGCTTCGCCGAATCGAGGCGAGCAGGCAGGTTTTCACCACCGTCAATCGTGAAGAAAACTCCCCATTCGGTTCCTACAAATAATAATTTAGGATTAACAGGATCTTCAACAATTGTATTAACAGCACCATTAGCAGGAAGATTACTTGAAATTGATTTCCACGTTTTGCCTTTGTCGTCACTCTTTATAACATACGGCTTAAAGTCATCACGCTTGTGATTATTAAAAGTAGCATAAACAACATTCTCATCAAATCGCGAAGGAAGAATATCACTAACTAATGTGTATTTCGGAACACCAGAAAATTCATCAATCTTCCGCCAGGTCTTCGCATCTTCCGTAACTTGAATTAATCCGTCATCAGTTCCTGCATATAAAAGATTTTCTTTCTTCATTGATTCAACTAATGAAGTGATCAAACCAAATTGTGAAGTACTAACATCCTTACCAACAGCGTCAATACTCCAGAATTTTCCCATCGCTTGAAAAGTGTTGCGGTCTGTTTTAGTTGTAAGATCATCACTAATTTCAGTCCATGAGTCTCCGCGGTCATCACTTCTGAAAACTCTTTCTGCCGCAGTGTATAAACGTGTTAATGAATGCGGACTTATAAATAGCGGAGTATCCCAATACCACTTAAATGTTTTTTCACCTTTCATTGGTTCGGGACGAATATCAATTGATTCTCCGCTTTTCTTATCGAAGCGTCCCATTCCTGCATATTGTGATTCAGTATAAATTATGTCGGGATTGGTTGGATCAATAGCAACCCAGAAACCATCGCCGCCCTGAGTAATTACCCAATCATCGCTGATTACACCGATGCTTCTTATAGAGCGCGAAGGACCGCCAAAACTATTATTGTCTTGTGTTCCGCCATATATATTATAGAAGGGTAGATAATTATCAGTATTAACTCTATAAAATTGAGTAGCGGGTAAATTAGTTTTGTATAGAAAAGTTTTTCCCATGTCGAATGTTTCATAAACGCCGCCGTCGCCGCCGATCATTATATGTTTAGTATCTGTAGGATCAATCCACAATGCATGATCATCAACATGACGGTCGCTGTTGCCGAATGGTTTCCATGTTTTTCCCGCATCCTCAGTGTATTGAGTTACAGTTTCGACTGAGAAAACTTTATCAACATCTTTTGGATCGCAAAAAATCTCATTATAGTATTGACCCTGAGAGGTATGATCGCCCATCTTTTCCCAGGAAGCACCGCGGTTTGTTGACCTGAAAAATCCTCCTTTAGCTTCAGCGGCTTCAACAATTAAATAAAGTACATCAGGATTAACCGGAGAAATTGCAATTCCCATTCCGCCAAGATCAACTTTTGGTAAGCCGGACATAATTTTATCCCATGTTGCACCTGCATCATTTGATTTATAAACTGCAGATTCAGGTCCGCCACCGATTTTTGTAAATATGTGTCTTCGTCTTTGTTCTGATGTTGCATATAAAACATTTGGATCTCTTGGATCCATTACAATATTATTTACTCCAGTGTTGTCGCTGATATTTAAAACTTTATTCCAAGTTTTACCGCCGTCTGTTGTTTTATATAATCCTCTGTCTCCTCCGGGACCCCAGACGGATCCTTCCGCAGCAACGTAAACCGTGTTTGGATTTTTCGGATCAACAACAATTCCTCCGATCTGGCGTGAATCTTTCAATCCCATAAATTTCCAGTTTTGTCCGCCGTCAATCGATTTGTAAACACCGGTTCCGTAACCAAGCGCACGCTGGTGATTGTTCTCACCGGTTCCAAGCCAAACTACATTAGCATTTAGCGGGTCAAGAACAACAACGCCCATCGAATATGCTTGAACTGTATCTGCAAGAGCTTGCCATGTAGTTCCATTGTTTAAGGTTTTCCACAAGCCACCGCTTGCAGTTGCAACATAATATTCGCTGTGATCGTTAGGATTGACTGCAAAATCAGCAATACGCCCGGATGTAAATGCGGGACCGATACTTCGGAATTTTAGACCGCTAAAAGTACCGCTTGTGAGTTTGTCTTTTTCTTTCTTAACATCTTTTGTATCATCTTTTTCCTGCGCTATAATTAATGATTGCGCAATCAAAAAAATTAAAATGAGACGCATTAATTTCATAACAACTCCTAGTTTTTATTGTGAAAAATAATATGTGCTAATAAATCAGAAGGGGAAAATAACGGGTGAGGATTTATATTCTTGCTCATTAATAAAAATCGTCTTCTTTGTTTGAATTGCAGCCAAACCTAAAAAAAATAAATGTCTAATTCTATTAATAATTTGTCCGCTAACACTTTTTAACTTTTGACTTTCTCAATAAAAAAGACGCCTCGAAAGGCGTCTCTAATCTGAATATTATCTTTTTTCGTATGGCGGATGTTTCGGATTCACAGGAGGATTCTTATCTAATAGTTTCATCACTTCTTGAATTGCTCTTTCAAGCTGAGGGTCAACTCCTTTTGCAAGTTGAGCCGGATCGTCTATCACTTCAATATCAGGATCAACTCCATATCCTTCCTTAAACCATTTTCCATCAGGGTCGTACATTCTAAATGTTGGAACTGTTACATTTCCACCATCAATCAATGCCGGCGCGCCGGTTATTCCGATTAACCCGCCCCAAGTTCTTGTTCCGACAAGCGGACCTAATTTTGCTTTTCTAAAATAATCCGGAAAAGCATCACCGCCGGAACCGCTCCATCCATTTATCAACATAACTTTAGGACCGAAGTTTGCATACGGAGGCCATTGCCATGTCATTCCATCACGAACCGCCCAAAACGCCAACGGCTTTCTATCAAGAAGTTCAATAAAACGATCGGGGATTTGTCCGCCGTTGTTGAATCGCTCATCAATTATCAAACCGTCTTTTTTATACTGCGCTGCAAACTGCCGGACTAATTCGTTTTGTCCGTCAACGCCTGTACTTGGAACGTAGATGTAACCGATCTTTCCATTTGTAGCATCTTCAACGCGTTTTCTGTTCGATTCGATCCATTCTAAATTTCTTAATCTTGTTTCATCATTGATTGTGCTTACAGTTATTTTTTTAGCGCCATCGAAAGTTGGTTTGCTGTTAATTGTAAGTTCAACAGTTTTATCTGCTAATCCTTCGAAAGCAGTCCACGGATCTTTTGCAACATCAAGCGTTTCACCATTAACTGCTAGAATATAATCTCCTTCTTTAACTTTTAATCCCGGCATTAAAAGTGGTGAACGAACTTCCGAATCCCACGGAGCGCCATTGATAATTTTCTTAATTCTGAAAGCGCCATCTGCAACTTCCCAATCTATTCCGAGATATCCAACTTTTTTTGTAGATGCTTCATCTGTATCTCCTCCGCCTCGGTATGTATGAGATGCGTTTAGTTCTGCTATCAATTCTCCGAGAACATAATTTACATCCCATCGAGTAACACAGTTGTCAATTAACTTTCCATATTGAGTACGCATTTCTTCCCAATCAACGCCGTGCATATTCGGATCGTAGAAGAAATCACGTTCGAATCTCCAGACGTCGTTAAATATTTGTTTCCATTCTTCTTTCGGGTTGATTACCATTTCCAACTGAGCAGTCGGCATCATTTTCTCCATCTTTTGAGTTGGAGCAATATCAACGACTGAATAATTATTTCCTTTTCCGAGTAGAATTTTCTTTCCGTCGGCACTGACCTGGAAATAATCGGCGGTGTCAACAATTGTTTTTTCTTCACGCGCTTCAAGATCGAAATAAACAACAGATTTATTTTTGTTAGCCGCACCTGAATTTGGAACTCTATGATAAATTACTTTACCTGAAACCGCCGCAATGTTCCCGTAATTACCCGGAAATGCAGGCAAAACAACTAAACGGTTCTCAAAATTTTCCAATGTGATCTTTACATCTTTACTTTTTTCTTTTTCCTTCTGATCATCTTTCTTTTCTTCTTTCGATCCTTCCTTCTTTCCATTTTTCTCATCCTTCTTCGCATCGTCTTTTTTTGGCTCTTCCTTCTTTATTGATGTTGTATCGTTCTTTGGTGCAAGTGGAGAGAGCACATCATCATTCAATGTAACGGCAGCTATATTTGTTGTGTTTGGATAAATGAAAGTGTTGTCAATATCGCTGTATACGGGATTAATAGTTCTGTTCGTTGAGAAGTAAAGATATTTTCCGTCCGGATCAAATACAGGATTTGCATCGCCATAATAACCTGAAGTTACCTGGTGAGTTTTGTTCTCGGTTACATTATATATATAGATAGCGCCTTTTTGTGTTTCGAGATCGCGTGAGTAAGCAAGCCATTTACTATCGGAAGACCAGCTGACTGAAAAGCCCTGCAACCCGCCTTGATAGAAATAGAGTCCTTTGTCAACATCGTAAGTTTTATCTTTTTCCATATCATAAATTTTTATTTCCATTGCTTTGTCTATAAACGCAATCATTTTGCTGTTCGGCGACCAATATAATTGATACCTATATCCTTCACCGTAAGATGTGAGTTGTTTTTCTTCATTTGGCTTTTCCATGTTGCGTACAGTTAATTCATATTCGCCCGATCTATCGCTCCAATAAGCAACATACTTCCCATCGGGAGACCATGCGGGATATCTTTCTGCAACGCCTGAACTTTTTGTAAGATTATATATTGGTCCGTTTACTGCAGGGACAGAAAAAATTTCTCCGCGTGCTTCAACTACGGCACGCTTCCCATCCGGAGAAAGCCAGCCGCCCTGCATCAGACTGGCAACTTTTTCAACTTTCGGCATCAACGTTATTTCATCTGTAACTAATTTTATATTTACTTCGCGATATTTTTCATCCGCAAGATTTAGCAAATAAAGTTTACCGCTGTTTTCAAAAACAATATCGGATGGTCCTAAAGAAGGAAAGTGAATATCAAAGTCTGTGAATTTTGTGATTTGTTTATTCTCTTTTGTGTTTAAATCGTAAGACCAAATATTAGAGCGCATATCCTTACTGCGGTCTGATAAATAATAAATTTTATTTCCGGACCACATTGGGAATTCATCGTTCGTTGTACTGTTGGAAATATTCTCTGCACTATTTTTTTCAAGATCGAAAATCCAAATGTCGGCATTCCAACCGCCGCGATACCGCTTCCATGTTCTGAATGCTTGAGTTAACGGTGTGTATGCAATTTTCTTTCCGTCGGGCGATAGAGAAGCCATTTCACCATAAGGAACCTGCAGTTTTTCCGGCAGGCCTCCGTTCATGTTTACTTTATAGAATTGGCTGAATCTTTGTTTGCCGCTGCTCATTGAAGATACATACAGTAAATTTTTTCCATCGGGATACCAATCTATTATTCTGTCCGACATTCCGTGATGAGTAACGCGTGTCGGTACACCGCCCATAGTTGGAATTACATAAACATCAAAGTTGCCGTTGTAAATTCCGTTGTATGCAATTTGAGAACCATCCGGAGAAAATTTTGCATACAATTCCTGTCCGGCAGGTGAGCTAAGTTTTAATGCAGTTCCGCCTTCTTTGGGAACGATCCATAAATCACCGCCGTATGTAAATACGATATGTGTTGTGGAAACGTCCGGATTCTGCATCATACGTGCATCTACTTGAGCAAAAAGAGTAAGTGAAGTTAGTGCAAATAAAACTATGCAAAGTGATGCGAAGATTTTTTTCATAAGTCCTCTTGTTTAGATTGAAAAATTTTAGTGTGTAATTAGACGTGCGAAATTCAAAACTTACCTTTCAAATGTGGAAAATTTACAAATAAATTTTTCCAGTTACCTTTGAATAAACGGAGACAACGGCGTCCATCTAAGTCCGCCGCCTTGGTCTGTTAAACCTAGTCTCCGGTTACAACATAATAATTTCATTTACTAATTTGAAACGTTAAATCTTGTTAAGGGAATGTATTAGAAAAAATTATTGCTTAACTTCAACTCAATTTTTATAAACCAACAAACGAATAATATTTATGACAGAGGATAAAATGAGAACACGGTTTCCTTTCACGATCTTTTTTTCATTTTTATTATTACTCAACACTCAAATTCTTTTTGCTCAAGTAAAAGTTGATGATAAATTAAGCATTACACATTTGAAAGCAAATCTTCAGGTACTGGCATCGGATGAGTTTGAAGGAAGAGAGACAACTACCCGAGGTGAAAAATTAGCGTCTCTGTTTATTGCTTCCGAACTTGAAAAATACAACGTTAAACCATACGGTGATAACGGAACTTATTTCCAAAATTTTGATCTGCTTACTTCCGGCTATGAAATTGAATCGAAAATCGCTCTGCTTGATAATTTAGGTTCGCCGATTTCTGATTTTTTGTTCGGCGATGATTTTATCAGATCGGGACGAGGATATGCCGATTCATCTTTTGCAAAACAAACAACCGGAATTGTATTTGCTGGATATGGACTTATTCAGAAAGAATATAATTATGATGACTATGCAAATATTGATGTAAAAGGAAAAACAGTTTTGATCTTTAGCGGTGAACCTCCAAGAGATAAAACTAATGCAGCAGGTTTCAACCTGATGAATATGATTAACACTGATGCAAAAGTGAAACTTGCAAAAGAGAAAGGCGCCGTTGTAGTTTTTATAATTGTTGATGAGCGGTTAAAATCCTTTTGGAATCGTTTTAAGGAGTTTGGCAATCAACCATCAATTGCATTTATTTCTAAGGAGCCGCAAGAAGTTGTTAAAAACATTCCGGTTTTTACTGTTGGTGAAAAGTTTGTTGAGAAAATATTAAGCGGTGAAAAATATTCATATGAAAAATTCAATGAATTATTGAAAGCAAAAGAATTATTTCAATCTTTCGAAATCAACAAGAAAATTAAATTTGACATAAAGCCGTTTTCGAAAATAGTGAGTGCAAGAAATGTTATCGGTCTAATTGAAGGTACGGATCCAAAATTAAAAAACGAATTTATTGTTATCAGTGCACACTACGATCATTTAGGTACACGCGGTGGTGTTGTCAGCAATGGTGCAGATGATGACGGTTCCGGTACTGTAGCTGTTTTGGAATCAATGCGCATGCTTTCAGCCGAAAGAAAAAACAAAAGATCAATTCTTGCCATATTTAATACCGGTGAAGAAAAAGGTTTGCTTGGTTCAAGATATGCAACAGAGAACGGAAGTTTTATGAAAAACGTAATTGTTGATATTAATATGGATATGGTCGGGCGGGAAAGCATTGATTCACTTCACTGTATCGGCTCGAATAAATTAAGCACAGAATTTGGGAACATTGTAAAAGAAGTAAATTCTGAAACGGTTAAGTATAATTTGAATTACAAATACGATGATCCGAATGACCCGAACCGTTTTTACTCGCGAAGTGACCACTATAATTTTGCTAGAAAAGGAATTCCGGTAGTTTTCTTCTTCGATGATATGAGAGCCGATTATCACAAACCGACGGACGATGTTGATAAAATTAATTTTGAAAAAATATTGAAAACCACAATGCTGTCCTCAAACATAGCGCTGCAGGTTGCAAATCTTGATCATAAATTGGTGGTTGATAAAAAACCTGAAGAAGAACAGCCGCGACAAAGACGCCAATAAAGAATTGTAAAACAGAATTATTTTAGCCCTCGAATTGAGGGCTTTTTTATTTATGAACAGAGATGAAACTTTTTTACTTGCCCCGACGTCTTATCTATCGTATATTTACGATGAACGATAAAGGAAATACGTATGGCTAAATCGAAAGAAGAAGAATTCACCGCCGTGGAATTGCTGCTTGCAGATATTGCAAAAGCGCTTTCACATCCAGCAAGAATAAAAATATTAAAAATTCTGGCAGAGAAAAACATTTGCATCTGTGGAGACATTGTTGAGATTCTTCCCCTTGCGCAGGCAACAGTATCTCAACATCTAAAAGAATTAAAACGGGTGGGATTTATTCAAGGCGAGATTGAAGGACCAAAAACAAATTACTGTTTAAACTACGGCTTTTTGAAAAAAGCCGGTGATTCATTTAAAAACATTTTTGACAAAATAAACAAAGGAGAAAATTTATTATGCAAAACGAAAAAGAAATAAAAGAAATGGTAAAAGAGAAATACGGAGAGATTGCGAAACAATCTGGTTCATGCTGTGGACCAACTTCTTGCTGCGGAACAACGGACAATAAAATTGTGGGCTATACAGTAATGCAGGATGAGTACGATCATCTTGACGGATATGTTGCCGAAGCAGATCTCGGTTTAGGATGCGGACTTCCAACCGAACATGCAGGAATAAAAAAGGGTGATGTTGTTGTAGATCTTGGGAGTGGTGCGGGTAATGATGTATTTGTTGCACGCGCTCTTGTTGGCAATGAAGGCAAAGTAATTGGGATTGATATGACGCAAGAGATGATTGATAAAGCAAACCGTAATAATCAAAAGCTCGGTTATAACAATGTTGAGTTCTATCTTGGTGAAATTGAAAAGATGCCGCTTGATAATTCTATTGCCGATGTTGTAGTGAGCAATTGCGTATTAAATCTTGTTCCTAATAAACAAAAAGCTTTTAAGGAAATTTATAGGATCTTAAAAACGGATGGACATTTTTGTGTTTCCGATATTGTGATCAAAGGAGAATTGCCGGCTAATTTGAAAAAATCTGCAATGATGTATGCTGGCTGTGTCGCCGGGGCAATTCAGCATGATGAATATTTAAGAATAATTGAAGAAGCCGGTTTCAAGAATACTGAGATAAAAAAAATAAAAGTGATTGATCTGCCGGACGAAATCTTAAAAGATTATTTACTCGATGCAGAACTGAAACAATACCACAAAAGCAAAGTAGGAATTTTTAGTATAACAGTAACTGCACATAAAAATTAAAAAAAATGGAACGCAGATTTTTATGATTGCTTATGATTAATTAAGATAAATCATAACAGATCATAAACATCTTAATAAATCTGTGTTCTATTAAAAAGGGCGAAAGTGAACAAAAGAATTCTAATTTTATGCACCGGTAATTCTTGCAGAAGCCAAATGGCGGAAGGAGTTTTGAAAACGCTCGATTATTCTCTCGAAGTTTTTTCTGCCGGGACAAATCCCGCACAACGTGTAAATCCGAATGCGATCAAAGTGATGAACGAGATCGGAATAGATATCAGCAAATGTCATCCAAAGAGAGTTGATGAATTTGTAAATCAACCGTTCGATTATGTGATTACTGTTTGCGATAACGCAAAAGAAACTTGTCCCGTTTTTACGGGAGATGTAAAACACAAACTTCACATTGGTTTTGATGATCCGGCAGATGCAACCGGAACCGAAGAAGAAGTTCTTTCCGTTTACCGTCGTGTGCGTGATGAGATAGTTGAAGAGTTTACAGCATTCTATCAAAAAATTATTAGAGAATTGAATTGACAACTCTTACAAAAAAACTTTCATTCCTCGATCGTTATTTAACACTTTGGATCTTTCTTGCAATGTTTGTTGGGGTTTTCTCCGGTTATCTTTTTCCGAGCATTGTAAACTTTTGGAATTCATTTCAGAGCGGAACGACTAACATTCCAATTGCAATAGGTTTGATTTTGATGATGTATCCGCCGCTTGCAAAAGTAAAGTATGAAGAACTCGGCGATGTATTCCGCAATGTAAAAGTTCTTTCACTTTCACTTGTTCAGAACTGGATTATTGGACCAATACTAATGTTTGTTCTTGCGATAATTTTTCTTCAAGACTACCCGCATTATATGGCTGGTTTAATACTGATTGGATTAGCGCGGTGCATTGCAATGGTAATCGTTTGGAATGAACTTGCAAAGGGCGATACGGAATATGCTGCGGGTTTGGTTGCGTTTAATTCAATTTTCCAAGTCCTCTTCTTTTCGATTTACGCCTATGTATTCTTAACAGTTTTACCTAACTGGCTCGGTTTACAATCATTCAAAGTTGAAATAACAATCGGACAAATTGCGGAAAGTGTTTTCATTTATCTCGGCATTCCATTCATTGCCGGAATAATAACACGCTTCACATTGATTAAATTAAAAAATAAAGAATGGTATCAGACTAAATTCATTCCGAAGATTTCTCCGATTACTTTGATTGCTCTACTCTTTACTATAATTGTAATGTTCTCACTTAAAGGTGAATATATTGTAAAAATTCCGCTCGACGTTATCCGCATTGCAATTCCATTGGTTATCTATTTCGTGGTAATGTTTCTTGTTTCGTTTTATCTCGGTAAAAAAGTCGGCGCTGATTACGCCAAGACAGCAACGCTTTCATTCACAGCGGCAAGCAACAATTTTGAATTAGCCATCGCCGTTGCAATTGCAGTTTTCGGAATCAACAGCGGTGAAGCATTCGCAGCTGTTATTGGTCCGCTTGTAGAAGTACCGGTATTGATAAGTCTAGTGAATGTAGCATTGTGGTTTCAGAAGAAATATTTCTAAATGCACATTACTCTATTTTAATTCTGCTCTGCATCTATCCAAATTTAACTTTAAATTTATCCGTTCAATTATCATCAACATTCTAGAAAGCAGTAGAAATGAAATTTCATGAAGAGTTTTACGACAAATTCGATAAACCGATCACAACGTGGATGGCGAAAAATGCAATCAAATATTTACGAATCAGTCTGGGAATAATTTTTTTCTGGTTCGGATTCTTAAAATTTTTCCATGGCGTAAGTTCCGCAGAAGCAATAGCCACAAAGACCATATCTGTTTTAACATTTGGTTTAATTCAGCCGTACGTATCAATTATTATTTTGGCAGCGTGGGAAACTATGATTGGACTCGGATTGCTTTTTAACAGATTTCTCCGCGAAACACTTTTTCTGCTATTCCTTCAGATGCTCGGCACAATTACACCGTTATTTTTCTTCCCTGCAGAAACATTTAAGATGTTTCCGTTTGTGCCTACACTGGAAGGACAATACATAATAAAAAATTTGATATTGATCAGTGCAGGTTTAGCAATCGGTGCAACCGTGCGTGGCGGTAGAATTATTTCAGAGCCTGCTAAAAACAAAATTAAAGAAATGTAGCCATGCTCAAACCAAAACTCTTCACAATCTATAAAACTATCACACGTGAACAATTCATTAAAGATTTTACTGCCGGAATAATTGTAGGTATTGTTGCGCTTCCTCTTGCGATAGCTTTCGGTATCGCTTCTGGTGTTTCGCCGCAGCAAGGATTGATCACTGCCGTCATCGGCGGATTCATCGTTTCATTTTTAGGCGGAAGCCGTGTTCAGATCGGCGGACCGACAGGCGCGTTCATCGTAATCATTTATGGAATTATACAGAATTACGGATTTAACGGGCTGATTATTGCTACCATGATGGCGGGCGTTATTCTTGTCGTGATGGGATTTGCCCGCTTTGGTTCTATCATAAAATTTATTCCTTATCCTGTTGTGGTCGGATTCACAAGCGGAATTGCAGTTGTAATTTTCTCTTCACAGATAAAAGATTTTTTCGGATTGGCAATCACAAAAATTCCGGTTGATTTTTCCGAGAAATGGATTCTATATTTTCAAAATTTTACTTCAACAAATCACGCAGCTCTTCTGATCTCTCTCTTTGCTCTTTTTATTATGATCTTCTGGCCGAAAGTCACTCATAAAATCCCAGGCTCTATCATCGCGATCATTATTACAACTTTTCTTGTTCACTTTTTTGATTTGAATGTAGAAACGATCGGTTCACGTTTCGGAAATCTTCCTTCTGCGTTTCCAACTCCAACGCTGCCTCATCTCGATTTTGCAGTTATTAAAGGATTGATTGCACCCGCTACAACAATAGCAATTCTTGCCGCAATCGAATCGCTTCTTTCTGCAGTTGTCTCTGATGGAATGATCGGCAAACAGCATCGTTCCAACATGGAACTTGTTGCTCAAGGTGCAGCAAATATTATATCTCCTATCTTCGGCGGAATTCCGGTTACAGGTGCTATTGCAAGAACAGCTACAAATATTAAGAACGGCGGACGCACACCGATCTCAGGAATTACACACTCAATAGTTTTGCTTTTGATAATGCTCTTCTTCGGTAAATGGGCAAAGTTAATTCCGATGCCTACGCTCGCCGCAATTCTTGTAATAGTTGCTTACAATATGAGTGAGTGGCGTTCGTTTAAAAGCTTGTTGAAAAGTCCGCGCAGTGATGTAATTGTTTTGGTCACAACATTTTTATTAACTGTTATTTTTGATTTAACAATTGCGATTGAAATAGGTATGATACTCGCAGTTCTCCTCTTTATGAGAAGAATGGCACTCGTTACAAACGTTGGCGTAATTACACGTGAACTTATAGATGAAGATGAAGAATTACCCGACCCGAATGCAATTAGCAAACGCGCTATTCCCGAGGGCGTTGAAGTGTTTGAAATCAACGGACCGTTCTTCTTCGGTGCCGCTTCCACATTTAAGGATGCTATGAGATTTGTTGAAGATCCTCCGAAAGTAAGAATAATTTATATGCGTAACGTTCCCGCGATTGATGCAACGGGGCTACATACACTTAGAGAGTTTTATAATGAATCGAAAAAACTTGGAACGAAAATAATTTTATCAGGTGTGCATGCACAGCCGCTGTTTGCTTTTACTCATGCAGGGCTTCTTGATCTTTATGGTGAAGAAAATATTTTCGGAAATCTTGATGATGCACTCGACCACGCACGTGAATTTCTCGGTTTGCAGAAACTCGGAAGACCGGAAAATTTTGTGCCGACGGTGAAAAGGGAAGAGAATTAAACAAATTTTTATGATAAATTATAATAGAGTTAATAGAGAATATGCTATGGGATATAAAATTATAAATGAAAATTGTCTTGAGGTTTTTAGAAAAAAGAAAACCAAAGCTGTAATAGATCTAACATTCGTAGACCCACCGTTTAATCAAGGAAAAGATTATTCCTACCATGAAGATTTAATGGAGAATGAGGATTATTGGGCTATGATGAAAGAAGTTTGCCAAAACACATATGAACTTACTTCACAAGGCGGGGCAATTTATTTTATGCAACGCGAAAAAAATACTGAGTTTGTTCTAAAATGTTTACGTGAGACAAATTGGTCTTTTCAAAATTTGATTGTGTGGAAGAAAAAAACTTCTGCGGTTCCCAGTAGCAATCGCTATGGTAAACAATTTCAGATTATTGCCTTTGCGACAAAAGGAGAAAGACCGAGAGTTTTTAATAAACTTAGAATTTCACCACCCCTACCTTCAAATTATAAATATGAAAGAGAAACAGGAATTTTCGTTACGGATGTTTGGGATGATATTCGTGAACTTACGTCAGGTTACTTCGCCGGAAATGAAGCTCTACGAGATAAGAATGGAGATAGAATTCATAAGCAACAATCACCTATAGCGTTATTGCTTAGAATAATATTGAGTTCTTCTAAAATAGGTGATACAATTTTTGACCCATTCGCGGGAACTGGTACTACACTTGCGGTTGCTCTACAACTTCAAAGGAATTCTATTGGTATTGAAATAGACCCTAAGAATGCTGAACACATCAAAAAAAGATTGCAGACAATTAGCGAAAGCGACCTAATTGATAAATTTTATGCTGAATATATTCATACAGAAAATTTGTCGAAAATATGGGGAGACTCTTTCGATCATTTTGAAAAGCAAAGTGCTAAACTAACTCTATTTGGTAATTAATGAATTCAATCTATCATTTATTTAAGGAAATATATTTAAAGAAAAAATATTTCTTAAGCACAAAGAGCTTAGAACAATTTCCCTTTCCGCAAAATCTTCTTTCATGCGTTAACAAAGGAAAATTTCCAGACTTAGCAATTAAACTGAATAAAGACCGAAAAATATTTACCGGCGGTGAACTGATAGAATTGAAAGACAGCGGAAGTTATTCTGTATCCTCTTTTAATTCGACAATACCCAGCGGGAGTAAGTATATCTCCAAAATAATCGGAACTGGTAATAGTAAGATTAAAAAGCAAATGGAAGAAGCTGGGGACGACATCTTATCATTGTCTAAAAGAGATGTTTATTATTTAGTCCGAGGTCAAAAACCAAATTTAATGAAAGTTGTTTTAGTCCACGGAAGTTTCTTCGAAACGGTGAATACAAACGATTTGATTAGTAAATCTTTTTCTCAAGTATTGAGTGAAAGAATCAAACAAAGCGGAATAAATGTTGCTACTGAGATAAAAGAATTGCTCTCGGATGTTTTTCAGAACAAGAAAATTTTAGCCGTGTTAGAGATGTTGAGAAAGCATCTGTTAAGTTAAGATTTAGAATAATGACAGAAGTAAAAGCAGAGGGTAATATTTTGAATAACGAACAGTATCCTCAAATATTAGATGATACTCTAAGCTTTGTACTTCCGAAGCATGTAGAGAACGATGCTGTTATTATAAAAGAAAAAATGAAGATAATATTTTCCAATAAAGAACTTGTAAGATTCGAAGTTTTTGATATCAAACATCATTTCAATGGTTACTTCAGAGTTTATCAAACCAAACTGAAATAGCGGATAAATAATGTGTTAAAAAAACATTCAACAGTGTCCAGCCAAACAACCAAGCTATCAAACATGTTTTACTTTTTCCCCTCAGCAAATTTCAAAATATAGCTTTAACTTAGAGTAACAGATTCAATAATTAGTCAAACTACAACTAAACGCGGATTGCAAATGGCTGAAATTACAGAAACAAAAAAATCTATGTTCCGTTCTTTTTCAAAAAATTTCTGGACAGTAATTACAATGGAATTTTTTGAGCGCGGTTCTTATTACGGAATGATGAGCATTCTATCTGTGTATATGGTTGACCAATTACATTATAGTAAAGAAAGTGTCGGCGTTATTAAGAGTACTATTCAGCCGCTTCTTTATATTCTGCCCATATTAGCCGGAGCCATTGGTGATAGATTCGGCTATAAAAAAACCCTCACATTTGCATTTATCTTTTTAGGGCTTGGATATTTTCTTACAAGTCAAACCACAGAATATTCAATGGTTTTTGCCAGTCTAGTTATAATGGGCATTGGCGCCGGCGCATTTAAACCAATGATCTCCGGTACAATTGCGCGCGAGACAAATCAATCTAACAGCACAATCGGATTCGGAATTTTTTATTGGTCAATTAACTTGGGCGCATTTTTATTCCCATTAATTCTTGTTCCTTATATTAAAAACGCATTCGGTTGGCAATATGTAATGCTTGCTTCTGCAATCGGAACAACTGCAATGCTTATCCCAACTTTATTTATCTATAAAGAACCGAAAAAACCCGCAAGCACCAAAAACTTTGCCGAAGTTCTTAAAGGGATGGTAATGGTATTAACCGATGTTAGGTTTATCACTCTAATAGTTATCTATTCAGGTTTCTGGATTCTCTATTTTCAAATGTTCGATTCCGTTTTGTGGTATGTTCAAAAATATGTTGATGCAACTTCGCTCAATAACGGAGTGAACGGACTTTTTGCATCGGTCGGTATAAATCTCAACTGGAAATTTGATATTGAGCATGTTACAGTTATCAATGCCGGTACAATTATCCTTTTGCAAATTGTTGTTTCCAATATCGTAAAAAATACTAAAGCTCTCCCCACAATGATTGTCGGTATTACAATGGGAACAATAGGCATGGCAGTTCTTGCTATCTCTGCCAACATCTGGGTATTCATGATAGGAATTATCATATTTTCAATTGGTGAAATGACAGCTCATCCTAAGTTCATTAGTTACGTTGGTTTAATTGCCCCGGAAGATAAGAAAGCTCTTTATCTGGGGTATGCTTTCTTGTATGGTGTTCTTGGCAGTGGTATCGGCGGAATTTTAGGCGCTAATTTATATGTGCACTTTGTTGATAATTTAAACCAGCCGGGCACACTTTGGCTTGTTTTCAGTATGATCGGCGTAATTACTATTATTGGACTAATTCTTTATAATAAATTTCTTGCACCCAAAACTGTAGATGCCTAATCATGAAAATAAATAATGTTAAAATATTTATCGCCTCTCTACTTACTACTTACTTCTTACTCCTTACTTCTTACACTTTTCCCCAGCAAGAAAATGTTCCGCTTGATCATCAAGTTTATACTTTTCTTAAAGAGATGAAAGTTAAAAACCTGCCGGTAAATATTCACGATGATAGCCCGAATATGTCACGTGCAGAGATAAGGAAAAATCTTGAACGTATTGATTCTTTATCGAATGAGCTAAGTACGACAGAAAATAAATTGCTTAAGAAATTCCAGAATGAATTTTACGATGACTTAGCCGACAGCATAAACACATACCAACTCTTCGGAGATCAAGCCGGGTTTTCCAAAAAGGGAAGTGACTTTCTTTCCGATAAGATCAGATATGTTTATGTATACCGCGGCGAAGGTGCTAACTATTTTTTAAATGTTATGGGAAGAATTTTGTACGGTCAAAAATTTAAGCCATATATAAATAATTCGTGGTTGTATGATATTGGTTTTCGTTTTAGAGGAACTCTTTTTGAAAAACTCGGCTATAGTTTAACAGTTCAAAAAGGGGGAGTAAGCGGGTCGCAAGATTTTGCACCAACGATTGAACCACGGTTGAAATATAATTTCAAATATGTTGAAAATATTGAGAACATCAGCAACTATGATTTTACCGAAGGTTACTTGCGGTATTGCACCGAACCCGTTAAAGATATGTCGCTTGCATTCCAAATAGGACGGGAGAAAATCAAATTCGGCTATGGTTACGAAAGTAAACTAGTGCTGTCGGGCGATCATCCTTTGCTCGATTTTTTCAGAATAAATTTCAATTACGGAATATTCAGCTTCACTTCTTTACACGCTTCGACAGTTGGTGAATACAATGTTAACCGCACGGATAATTTTACAAAATTCATCGCACTAAACCGCTTCAAACTTCACTTCAAAGATCTTTTTGATTTTGGACTTGGTGAAAATGTGATCTACTCCGGTAGAGGAATTGATTTAGCTTACTTAAATCCTTTTGCGTTTTACAAATTTGAGGAGATGTCACTACAGGATAGGGATAACGGAGCGCTCTGGCTGGATCTGCAGACAAATTGTTTTAAGAATATAGAATTTCAGGTAACATATTTTCTTGATGATAATCCATTGGGCAATTTACAAGACTTTTCTAATTACATAAATAAAACCGGTTATCAGATCGGTGCGTTTTGGTATTCACCGTTTTCTATAAGCGACCTTTCTTTTGTTTTCGAATACACACGCATCCGTCCGTATGTTTATTCACATATAAATCCTAAAAATTCTTACACGTCATGGAATCAAATTCTCGGTCATCATATCGGTCCAAACTCAGATGAAATATTTTTACAAGCCGCTTATAATTTTAGCGAGAAGCTAAGATTTAATTTTGATTACCAATACATTCGTAACGGACAAAATATTTACGATTCGCAAGGACATTTGGTTTTTAATGCCGGCGGAGATGCTTTTGTTACTCATCGGGATATTGTTGATCCTATACGGATTGAATTTTTAGACGGTGAAAGAATTAATCAGAATATTTTTACATTTAATGTTAGATATGAACCGTTCCGCAATTTTATTTTTGATCTATTTATCCGTGAGACGATGAGCAAAAACATTACGCGTGATATTACTAGTAACTCAAGTTACGGTTATTTACGGTTGATGTTCGAGTTGTAAACGCCACCATCTCTATCAAGCAATGCTGTCAGGTTAAGAAGATAAACCGTTCCGCCAAAGGACGGACAGGTGAAACGGTTAACAATTTTTGTTTATTGTTTGTCTTCACACGGATAAATCCGTGTGTTAATAAAATAACGAGGCTCAGAAGTAAATTTTCAAAATATAAATCTGTGAAAATCCGTTAAATCCGTGTCATCAGCGTTCTATTTTTAAACGATTAATTACTTGTGACAGCCTCGCAAAAAAGCCGCTAAACTATAATCTAACTGTTTCAACAGTTTATAATCACACACAAAATCATTAACCTGACAGCATTGCTATCAAAGGGAAGGTAAAAATTCCAATGTTGCCTGGCTAAATTTTTTTTTGCACCGACATTGCCATGAGCATCCCTTTCGGAAAATGTCGTGGCTATTCGATAAGATTTAATATTAATATTTAACATCACTTAATAAATGTTGCAATCTCTTCAAGACTTTTTCTCTTGATATCCGGGACTGTTGCATTTTCAGAAGGAAATCCTACTACTAATATTAAAAATGGTTTTTCATTATTCGGTCTATGAAGAATTTCGTTTAAGAAATTCATTGGACTAGGTGTGTGAGTAAGAGACACTAATCCTGCGTTATGTATTGCCGTAATTAGAAATCCAGTAGCGATACCCACAGATTCCTTTGTGTAGTATAATTTTTTTCTTCCGGCAGATTCTTCTTCGTATTTCTTTTCGAAAATGACAATTAAATAAGGAGCCGTTTCAAGAAAAGGTTTTTGTTCATCTGTGCCGAGAGGTTTTAGAACATCTAACCATTCCTGAGGTGCGCGCGATGAATAAAATTCTTTCTCTTCTTTCTCAGCCGCTTCTCTAATTTTCTTTTTGATCTCCGGATTTGAAACAACAACAAACTGCCAAGATTGTAAATTAGCTCCGCTGGGTGCAGAACCGGCTGTACGGATACAATTTTCGATAACTTCTAAAGGGACTGATTTATTAGAGAAAGATCGAATAGATCTTCTCGTTCTAATAGATTCATAAAAAACTTTTGCACGTTCGATCAATACAATGGGAGGGACTTCTTGATAGTTTTGAAAGGGAATAAATTTATCTTGATCCATTTTAACTCTCTCTTTGATAACTAACCTGAAGCAAACTGAGTTACTCAATTACCACGATATAAATGTCGTGGCAATAATTAATAATACGCTTCTCAAAATATTTGTAGAATAATTGCCACTAGTTTCAGAGGTTGTGTGAAAATCATTTGTAAAGTGTCTGAACTCATCCCCAACCCCTTCTCTTAAAAAGAGAAGGGGCTTAAAACAAGCTGAATTCAAAGTCCCTCTCTTCCTAAGAGAGGGATTTAGGGTGAGTTCGTTTTTGCATTGGTGTTTTCACACAACCTCTTCAGCTAGTGGAAAGATAAATCTCCGAGTAATTCGGACTTTAGTCCAAGAACGAAGGGACATAAAGAAACATTTTTTTTATTGAGCAGTTGGTAATGTAAAAATAAATCGGCTGCCTTTGCCAAATTCGCTTTCAACTTTGATTGTTCCGCCGTTCTTTTCTACAAATTCTTTGCAAAGAATTAGTCCTAAACCTGTTCCGGCTTCACTTTCTGTCCCCGAAGTAGAATGAGTGGCATCAAGCTTAAATAAATTATTTCTAACAGATTCATTCATGCCAACGCCGGTATCGGAAACTGTGATTTCAGCAAGTCCATTAGTTTGAACTGCATTTATGGAAATCAATCCGCCTTTGTTAGTAAACTTAATCGCATTTGTTATTAGGTTTCTGATAATTGTATTAAGCATATCTTCATCGGCAAAAGCCGAAATGTTTTCAGTTAAATTGTATTCGATGCGTATCTGTTTTCTTTCGGCAGAAGCTCTAAGTAAATCTAAATTATCATTAACTATATTGAATAAGTTTAATTTTTGCGGACTTAATTCAATCCGTCCGGTTTGAGAACGGGACCATTGTAATAAGTTCTGAAGGAGACTATGCGAAATTTCTGCGGATTTTTTCATCTCTTCAATATAATATTTTCTTTCTTCATCGCTTAGTTCAGCATAATCGGAAAGCAGCAGATCGGAAAAACCCAAAATTGTAACAAAAGGATTTTTCAAATCGTGTGCTATAATAGAGAAAAATTTATCTTTTGTAGAATTTAGTAGTTTCAGTTCCTCTGTATATTTTTTTACTGCGTCAGAATTTCTTTTTCTTTCAATTACTTGAGCTATTTGTTCAGAAACGAAAGTAAGAATTTCTTCTTCTTCTTCACCGTAAGCTTTTTCATTTTCGTAATCTTGAACAACAATAACACCGATAGTTTTTCCGCCAAGTTTTAGAGGAACACCCAGCCAAATTGCGGAAGGTGCACCGATCAATTCTGTCTCACCGGTTTTTCTAAGTTCTAAATCTCTTTGCGGAGTAATGAGACAAGCTTCACCTTTACGTAAGATATATTCGGTTAAACCCTTACCCGGTTTTTTGGGAGATTGCGGCGGATCGAATTCATCAATAAAATATGGAAATGAAATGATATCGGCTTTATCATCATAAAGAGCTATATAAATATTCTTTACTGACATCAGTTTTGCTATTTCTTCATGTATTCTCTTGTATAGTGTACTCATGTCGGATGCAGTGTAAGCCGCCTCGGAAATTTCATAAAGGGCTTGCCGAATCTTTTCCGATCTTATTCTCTCGGTAAAATC
>JBBAAM010000039.1:0-37890 GCA_041658245.1 Melioribacteraceae bacterium | reverse complement strand
AATGTCTTTAACTTCTTCTATCATTTCCGAAAGAGAAGCTAGAGCGTTAAATCTTCCGTTGTAATGAATGCTTAAACCCATATTCTTAACCGCATTAAAGAATGATTTTGACTAAAGTCTGATGCGTGGAAGATTTTATCCATTTTTGTTCAACCAATTATATCTACAGATTCTTTGGCAACAATTTATTCGTAAGATTATCGTAGTCCATTGGTTTTTCAAGAAATTCAAATGGTATTGAAGGATGATCTCCAATTTTAGATGCTATGAGAGATATAATTTCTCTTGCTGATTCGACAATGTTTTCTTTCATGCATGCACCAACAAATTCTTGAATAAAATTTAGCTGAGTAGATGCAATTCCTGTTTCTGTGTTATAATTCAATTTTTCACTTTTAAGATGGAGAAGCGAATCTCTGTACTTTTCGAGATTGGTGAAATTTGACCATGGTTTAACTTCATTAGCATTAAAACTAAATTTATATGCTTGCGGAATTATTCTTTTAATCTTTTCCAAAAGATTTACATTTCTCTGGATCCATTCGCAATTGAATTTACCTTCCCTTTCATTTACTTCTATATAATCTAACGGTATTACTGAATTAATAAATCCTTCAACAGCAGTGTACGCAAAAATAATTGCTGATATGATTGCCTCTAAGAGATCAAAAGTTATTGGAATCCTATCGGGTAAATCAAGAAAATATGTTTTATTGCTCTCTTTGTATTTCAGATTAGGTTTAATTTTACTTTCATATAAATCAGATGCTGTTTTGTGAGATTTATCCGCTATACTCAAATACATTGAAACCATATTAGGTTTATTGATCATAAAAGGCGCTTCAATATTATTTTCTATCACTACTAACCGAGAAAAAATAAAAGGGGAGCTAAAAAGCAACTCCCCAAAGTCGTAAGTTTGAGTTAGTCAAAAACAAACTGAGAACGACATGGATAAAAATAATGAAATAAAATTAGTCGGACAGCCGATATTTGGGCAATTACTGAAACTGATAGACAAATGGACATTTACCGGACTGGTGAAAGACAAAAAGAGCGACCATTACTATAAAGCATATAAAAGCTGGGATCAAATGGTAACAATGTTATTCGGAATACTAAGCAGATGCGATTCTATGGGAGAAATATGTGAAGGAATGAAAGCAATGAGAGGGAAACTAAATCATTTGGGATTGACCAAAGCGCCAGCCAAAAGTACGGCATCAGACGGATTAAGAAATCGAGACAATTCATTTTTTGAAGCGTTGTATTACAAATTAGCAAAGCAATACAAGAGTTTTTTGTCGGACAGCCAAACATATGGACTAACGATAAAAGAGTTGCTAATAGTAGATTCAACAACAATAAGATTGTTCAGCGATATACTAAAAGGAGTAGGAAGAAACCCAAAGAATGATGGAAAAAAGAAAGGCGGATTGAAAGTTCACATGTTCATTGATGCGGTTCAGTCGATTGCTAAGTTCGTTCGCATAACCGAAGCAAAAGTGCACGACAAAAACTTTTTGAAGGAAATACAAGCGCCAGCCCATAGTATGTTGGTATTCGACAAAACATACAACTACTATCTTCAATTTGCTTACTGGACAGAAAACATGATATACTTTGTAACCAGACAAAAGAAAAATGCGGTTTGTCAGATAGAGGAAACAGTGCAAGAAAAGCAAATCCGGCAAAATCAAGCCGGGGTAATCAGAGAAGAGATTATCATAGTAAATTACAAAGAGAAGAAAGAAGTAAAAGAACTACGGCTTCGGAGGATATATTATCAAGATGAAAAAAACAGAGCGTATGTTTTTATTACCAACAATTTTTCCATTACAGCCGAAGAAGTGGCTCTAATCTACAAGAAGCGATGGCAAATTGAATTGCTGTTCAAGAAGATGAAACAGAACTTTCAATTACATTACTTTTATGGTGAGAACGAAAACGCAATTAGTCCCGACTTGTCGGGATGGTGCACGTTAATAGCGCAGTTGCTCTTAACAGTATTGCAAAAGAAAGCCGATGTAAAGAAAGCTTTCTCAACCATAGCAACACTTGTTCGTATTCATTTAATAAGTATGCTCGATGTAATTGAGTTGTTGAGAAATGTCAAAAGAACATTTGCAAAACCAAAGACAAACGATTTTGATTTATCCTTATTCGCGACTTGATTTTTAATTAGGGGGTCACTTTTGTACGTTGGAAGCATTATGACGATTTTGAATTATAATTGGCATTTTCGATTACTAATAGATCAACTTTTTGTTTTAGTCGGTTGATAGTGAAATAAAAAAGTAATATATTAATACCAGCAAAATTAGTTTAATAAAAAAATGGTATAAGATGAAAAAAGAATGGAAACGCCCTGTTGTTAGGGTTAGAAATTTAAGACTACATTGTTAATCTAGTCAGGTATCAAAACTATCCAAAATTCTCTTAAATAATTTTTAAAGATAATAAATTTTGTGCTACTGAATCTGTGATTAAATTCTGATCTTATCTTTTAAGATTATTTGTGAATTGGTTCTGAATGTGTTTTTGATTAAAGATTAAGTAAGAGTAATATTTGATGTTTTTAAAAAACAATTTGGCCAAGTTGATTAGGGAAATATTTTCTAAGTACTATTTTTTTGTTTAATAAATGAGTCTTCTCTAAAAAGGTAATATCATTATAGAAAAGTTTTGAATTCGGTTTATTTTCACAATCCAAAATAACGGAATAGACCTTTTTAGATACGTCTCATAAATGGATATTAAAAGTAATATTATCAGATTGGATAGGTAATAGGGTATATAGTATTTACGGTTTGAAACATAAACAACTTCATTTCTTCTTCTCGTCAATTCATCTGTTTTCCCACTTCAATCTTGTTTAAAATCTAATTTATATACTAAGCTCATGCTTAACTCAATTTCATCCATCCAAAACTTCGAAAACAAACTAAAAATGAAGATTACTCTTAGTCTGGCCGCCATGGACGCAATAATTTCCATTTCATCTACGAATCAAAAAAAGTCGCGTCCACTGCGTCCACTTTTCCTCCATCACCAAACTTTATAAACCTATCGCTACCGGATTTCCGCTCGCTCACAACATAACCCTTTATCTTTGCCGCTTCCTTCAGCCAGTGGGTGAATTTATTTAACCTCATTTCAGAGAATTCCTCATAATCTTTCACAAACTGAGCAAACAGTTCCTTCTTTAAGTATTCAGTATCAAACTCTATAGTAGCAAAGAACTCTGAGAACTCCTCGCAAGTTGAATCAATCAGTTTTTTCTTTTCAAGATTGATATGCACATAATCAATAAATCCTCTGTTTAAATAAAGTTGAAGGCAGCTTATCATAAAATTGTAAAATGTATTCCATTCATCATTACTCCACTCTTCAAAAAATCTATGCCCAAATTCCATTTCTGGTTTATGTTGTTTGCTGTAATGCTCTGAGAACTCAACTACAAATTGCCTGTCAAGAGCGGAATCATCTGCCCCTTCTATTGAATAGTTCGTTGAGATAATGATCTTTGGCGATTGCTCAAACGGAATTATTATTTCATCTTTATTTTTCTTCTCAACAGTAATATCATCTGTGATGATGGAAAATAGTTTGTCAAAATTAAAATTCTTTGCAGAATCATTAAAATCTATAATTGCAGTATCAAGAGTAACAGATTGAAATCCGAAGTTTTTTGCAAAATTGAAATTCCTGCCGTCATACCTAACAGACTTCCTTAATCTTCCTAATGCTCCGGCAACTAAACTTTTTCCGCTTCGCCCGGATGCCCCGTTACTCAGTTTCTCATCTAAGAATATAACCGCTTTTGCATTTGATGGATCTTTATAATTATGCAGTAGATAACCAATAGCACTTCTTAACGATAAAATTCTCTTCTCATCATCTTTGCAAATATTATTTATAAAAATTGCAAATTCTGCTTCTCTATCATCAGTCGAAAATCGTTTTCTTATTATTTGTTTGTCCCAAATGAATCCGTCTAACTCTTCATATTTTTTAACTTTCATGCTATCTTTAGAAATTTCAACAAATCCGTTTTCAAAAAATAAAAATGCAGTATCCTTTGTATCGCGTACAAACTTAATTTCCCTCGTTTCAAGAAATTCTAAGAATTGCTGCACAAAATGTTGCCCGGCTCCTCTAATTACCGCATCAATTACTTTTAATCTATTTTCATCTCCAAACTGTTCATCATCTAATGCTTTTAAGTATTTAATTACAAAATCCTTGATCTGAAAAATTTCTATTTCCCTAACAATGTTTTTTTCGGCACGTAATAGAACGTATCCTTTTTCAAGCTCCATTTTGCAGAATCCATTCTCCTCAAGAAATTTCTTAAAATTCGTTCTCGATATTATCACCTTATCATTTTCAACATACCAGAACTTAATAAATGGTTTTTCCCATCCGTATTTTTCTGCAATATGATAAACACTTCCTAAAGTTATCTTACCGTCATAATCATTTAGAAATGAATCAAACTTTTTATTTAGTTCAAATTCTGAGTCATGGTAATTCGGATTGCTTAAACTCATTTTTAGAAAATATTTTCTACCTTCTTCACCAATGGATGCTAAACCAAATCCTAATCTATACCAGTCTTCATAACAATTATTCGGTAAATGATTCTCTAAATAATCTATTGCACTTTCTAACTTTTCTTCATCAAATTTTATTTTCGATTCTTTTTTCCTCTCGCTTCTTGCTTCTAGCCTCTTACCCTCAAACCCGCACAATTCATACAAGCATTCAAGCAGTAAATCAACTTCTACCTCTACCGGTTTTTCCTTTGGCTCTTCATACATGAATGAATACTTATTCCCGCTTTCGTGCATTGAAAAAGGTAGAACTGTTTGCGATTCGTTCCATCTTAATTCTATATGATCACACAATCCTTCATTTTTCAAATACAATCTGTAAACACTTTTTTCACCCTTCAGTTTTTCTTTCAACAATTCACTTTCTTTAACACGAATCCAAACGTGATATCCGTTTCCGCTTCCACTTTTAATAATCCAAGAATAATTTTCCGGTAATCCAAGTTTTTCTCTGAACAATTCAACTGCTTTATAATCTTTCACTTTATCCAGATCAATATTTCTCAGATCATTTATGCCCGTTATTCCACCGATACCTGTAGTTGTAGAATTCCAATTCATTTCTTCAATATCTTTTTCAGATTGTTCTATCAATTGCCAATTATCCCATTGGATCAACGGTTTTTTCCCTTGAATTGGTAAAACGTTGAATCCAAATTGTTGATGATAAATCATTGCATATCTTTTGAATACTGACATCTACTATAACCCTCCATTTTTTTCACTAAACTTTATATTAAAAGTCTCTCTCCTTACCAAGGAGAGAGATTTAGAGTGAGGTCCATCAAACTTCCCAATCGCTTCCCTCAGCGAATCCATATTTAAGTGAGAATAAATTTCCGTTGTAGAAATCGAAGAATGTCCAAGTAGTTCCTTAATCACATAAAGCGAAACGCCTTTTTGAGCAAGATTCGAAGCAAACGAATGTCTTAGAGAATGAAAATGAATTGCACTATCTATACCCGCAGCTCTACAAGCTCGCTTAAACTTCTTCGAAACATAATCTCCAGTAAATGCTTTCCCATTCGCTTTACAAAAGACGTAAGTATTTCCAATTGGAATTTCAGTCTTCCTCTCCCTTTGGGAGAGGACCGAGGTGAGGGCTTCTTTACAAATCGGTACATACCTTTGATTCCTTCCCTTTGTAGTAAACTTCTCATCCCCGACAGTAATTACCCTTCCTGTTAAATCAACATTCCGCCAAGTTAAGTTGATAATTTCATTCAAACGCATTCCTGTATAAAAACCAAACACTACAATATCTTTCACAACCTCATTCTCTAACCTATCACAGATCACCGATAACTGATCACCATTCAAAAACGCCGGATTCACTTTCTGCTTTTTCGAGAGTTTCACCTTAAGAAAATTATTCTCCTTCAAATAATCCCATTCGATTGCTTTATTGAACGCGGCTTTCAGAGTCTTATAATAAACACGATAACCTTTCTTAACTTTTTGCTGTAGGTCAGTTATAAAATTTTCTAAATCCTTCAGACTGAGTGATTGAATAGATCTTTGTTTCCCGAAAAAATTAGTTAAATGATTTAGAGAGATTGTGACCGAAGTATGATAAGCAGCCGATCTGTTTTGCTTAATAAAGTTGCTGTATTCATCTGCAAAAACTCTTAGAGTAACAACTTCAATTTTATTTGTCTGATTGAATATTTCAGCTATTAGCTTAAACTTTTCAATATCACCTTCACTTATATTATGTAATAAACTTGTATCCATACTTTTCCTTGCTCTTGCTCATGCTCTTGATCTTAATCTATTTACTTCCATATCGTCCAAAAATCCACTCATCAAGCTCAACCTTTGAAAAGAACAGAATCTTGCCCGATGGTTTATAGTGTGGAATTTTTCCTGATGAGGTTAGCTTGTACAGATAACTCGGTGCATAGCCAAGATAAGCGCTAGCTTCTTTGAAGTTGAGCGGTTTGTCGTCTTGTTTTTTTAGTAACAATTTTATTTCTTCCAATTGCTTACCAAGTTCTACTTTTTTCATATTGCGTTTGTCCATAAATAGAAAGCCGCATTGACTCTATAACTCAATCCTAGTCATCAATTGAGTGTCAACACGGCTTTCATAAAAAAACCGTCATTTATTGAGTTATAAATCTCAAATGATGACGGTTCAAATTTATTACTGGATTATAGGGAAAAACGTTCGAACGTTCGGTGTTTTTTATGGATCATTACTAAATGAATAATCCATCCTTCTTAATGTTGCAGCTACGCTTGCTTCTTTTGCGTCATATCCTTTTTTTATAAGTTGTCGTGTAATCCAGCCTATTTTCTTGCTCGGTACAGTATCATGTTTTTCTAAATTTAATTCGGCTATATAATTTTCTAGTTCTTTTTTTAGCTCACCTCTTTTAAAACTTCGCAATCCTTTATGCTCAATTTCTTTATTGCTAATCTTCTCTTCCAAAAGTTCATTTTTGCTTTCATCTAAACAATCTTTTTCTGTCTTCTGATAAATCCTTGGTTCTATTATCAATGTAAAAAATGATTTCGGTTTTTTTTTCGCCAAAGGTGGATCATATATATTCATCATTCTTGTAATTGAATCTTCTATTTGTATAGCATGTCGTTGGCAAAGATTAAATATATTTTCTACTCGTTCTGTCTCATCTTTCCCATCAATAAATTCCTCTATATCAACTATCTCGCTTCCCCTTTCTAAATAAAAGCTATCTATATTTTGATTCTTAAATTTCTGTGCGAACCTTATATATTCCGCCAACGATTTCTTTATTTCATCTTCTTCCAAATCCTCCTGTAAAAAATCAAAATGATATATACCGTTTGCATCATAACTCTCTACTTTTGTCGCATAGACGGCAAATCTTCTATCAATACACTGTGAACATATACCGCAATGTGTAAATCCCGCCGGATGATTTCTTGTAGTACTGCATGATACGGAACTGTCTAACAAATCTAACTTCCCGTACTTTTTCAATACTTCCACAACATCAGACTTAGTTTTAAATAAATACGGATTATTGATATTAAACGACTCTTCGGCAATCTTACTAAATAATTTTTCTAATAATCCTATTGTTTTAGGATGTGTAGTTCTGCTCGCCCTTCCGTTCATTAAATCTTGAGTCTCAGCAAAATTGATTGATGTTATTCCGTTTTCATAGACATAAATACTATCTTGCTTATAAGTTTTAGCAAGAGCAAATGCTATAGAAGTATATAAAAACGATCTTGTTCTTTGTGTTTCATCTTTTGACTTTGTATGACTTAAACCGCAGTGAAATTTATAATGCTTACATCTTCCCGGGTATAGTTTATTAATCTCCTCATATAAAATTCTTTGTGTCTTTTGCGTGCCCGGCAGTCCTGATTGATGACTTACTAAACATATTTCATCGTTCGATGTTTCAAGCAGCTCGATAATTCCGGAAAGCGAATCAATACCCCCCGAAAAAAGAGCAACTCTAAGATTATCCGATGTATTTATTACGAATTTTTCATTATCAAAAATACTTGTTGGAAAATCTTCTCCTGCTTTATAAAATGTAAATTTATAACTGTGGTCCCCGCTCATAAAACATAAAGTCTGCTGAAGCAATTTTTGTATTTCCTGTTGTATCCAAAAATCATAATCCCTTACTTTTATATGGAAATCAAATGCTCTGCTCCAGCTATGATATTCAAGATCATCATCTTTACCCCTGTATGTTTTCCTATCTGCCGCAAAAATATATCCTGCTATCTCTAATAAATCTTTATACCTGTTTTCTAATTTATATATATCGGTTACAAAATTATTTAGATTTATATTTACATTTTTGTTATTACACACCTCTTTGTGTTCAAGCTCTAAATACTTAACTCCTTCACTCCCTTTTTTAACATTAACACCGTTACAAGAAACAATATATTCTGCGAACTCTTTCACTTTAACTCTTCCCTCAACAGTTCGCTTTTCATCTTTCCTAATGCATACGATAGGAAATTATTTATTTGGCTTTCTTCCGGGAAAGAATCTTTTACATTTTTATTGTACCACCCTGCAGAAAATGATTGTGCTATCTTTGCCGTTTCAAATGCATGTTGTGATATTTCATTTACATGATTTTCAATCTCTGTTGAAAATCTATCCCTTTCCTTTATGTTAGTTATTTTCGCTGCCGCTTCCCTTTCAAGAAAATATTTTAGATACCTTTCCGTTAATTTTGAAAAATATATTCTTGATAGTTCGCAAAAACCGCTTCCGTTTGAAGCTTTGCTGAATATTGCTGCCGAATCAATATCATCACTAAATAAACTTCTGCCCCTTTCTAAGTTATTTTTATACCAATTGTTTATAGCATCTATTGCAGCTTGTCTTGCAAATGTTTGGTATTCATGGGAAGTGACTTCTTGATTTTTATAATTTAATGCACCTCTTGCTAGTTTTAGTAGAGATAATTCCCCTCTATCTAAAATCTTATTTTCTGTCAGATATTTTATTGGATCATTTTTCTGGAAAGCAAAAGAGACATGTATTAAAAATTCAAAAGCCGAATGTATGGATGGATCGCTGCTTAAATTGCCAAATCTCCCTTGAACATTTCGAAGTGTATTTTGTGCTATTGATGAGATATCAGCAGTACCAAGTGCAAATTTGCCTAATGCATCAACTATCGAAAGCCATCTTTTTGTTTTACGCAGTACCCCTAATCTTTTATGCCCCATTATTTTCCTAATGTGAAATAAAGTTTATTGTAACTTAAATAGCTTTACTCTTTTTAACTGATCCTCTAAACTGTTATTTACTCTCAAGTGTGTTTCAACTTAATTATACGCTATCAAAAAATCAATCATTATATCCTTTTAGCCCTACAAAACTTTGAAAGAGTTTATGTTTTAATTCTTTCCATCTTCTATTTCTTTTCCTATTTTATTACTAGTTATTTACTTATTTCTCATTTAGTACAATCCTAAGAATATATATTAAATATATTATATACGATGACGGGTAAAAACGAACTCGAACGCACTCTTCGGCTTATTCCTTCTAAGCCACTTTTTGGAAAAGATTACTAACAATAGTTCCTCTTATTAGAATTTGAATTGTTGTATTATTACATACATCTAAATGAAATTTTAATAAACCAAATAAGTTGACAATCATGGAAGAAAAAAAAGTAACTTACCTTGAACAAGCATGTAAAGTGAATCATGCTTCAATAGTTGGTGAAGGAAAAAATCAAAAAATTCAATATCATGCTGCAACACGTGCAGAAAGATTCAGCGATCCGGAAGAAAAAGTTAGAGCTGAGTTTTGGTCTGAGCTAATTCTCCGTTACGAATACAGACCTGAGAGAATTGAATTTGAAGTCGAAGTCCCTCGCAGAACACCCAGCGATAGAGCCGATTTAGTTATTTATAATGATGATGAAAAGAAAGATCCTTATATAGTTATTGAATGTAAAAAAGACGGGATTAGCGACGCTGAATTTGCTCAAGCTATTGAACAAGCTTGTGGTAACCGCGCAAGTCTCGGCGCTCCATTTGCTGGTGTTGTCTCGGGTAATACTCGCAGATTCTTTGATTTTTCAAAACACAAACCACAAGAACGGCAAAAGAATATTATTGCTGATTTACCGGTTCGGTATGGCAAACCACCAGAATATAGATTTTATAAAGGTATTAAGGACAAAGATATTTCTGCCATTCCAAGAGATGAACTTCGTTCAGTTATTCGTAAATGCCATCAGACACTTTGGGAAGGTGGAAAGAGAAGTCCAATAGCAGCATTTGGTGAGTTCTCTAAAATTATCTTTGTAAAAATAAAAGACGAAACGAACCGTCAACGAAAGAAAGGTGAGCCATACGAATTTCAAAGAAGAACTGAAGAATCCGCTGAAGAATTAGCACAAAGAATTTATGATCTTTATAAGACTGAACAAGAAAAAGAACCTGATGTTTTTACTGAAAGAATAAATGTTGATCCAAATATAATTGCCCAAGTAGTTGAACACCTTGAAGGTATCAGCTTGCATAAAACTGATCTCGATACAAAAGGTGTCGCGTTTGAAGAATTTATGGGCAGTTTCTTCAAAGGTGATTTCGGTCAATATTTTACACCACGTGAGTTAATCGCTTTCTCAGTAAATATGATAAAACCTAAAGTTGATAATTTTATTCTTGATCCCGCCTGTGGTTCCGGTGGCTTTCTTCTTTATGCCTTGGACTATATCAGAAGCGAAGCAAACAACTTATTCCCTAATCATGTAACTGATCCGGAGGATAAGTTAAATCATTATAATTATTGGCACGAATTTGCTGAGAAAAATCTGTTCGGCCTAGAAATTAATGATGAACTTAGTCGTGTTGCCAAAATGAATATGATTATTCATGACGATGGTCATACAAATATTGTTGGTCATGATGCGCTAGATTTTTTATCTGAAATAAAAAAGAAAAGATCAAAACTTAAAGCCAATAATTTTGATTTGGTATTAACCAATCCTCCATTTGGTTCCGTAATCAAAAGAACTGAAAAAGGTGAAGGCTATATTGAGCAATTTGAACTTAGGAACTATCTGGGTAAATCGACAACCGGCACAGATCCGGATGAATCTACTCAATCGGAAATGGATGTGAAGCGAGGTGCTAAATCTGTTAAAGCAAGAACAAGTGTAAAAACCGAAATTCTTTTCCTCGAAAGGGTTTGGAATTTTCTCAAACCCGGTGTTGGTAAAGTTGCAATAGTTTTACCGGATGGTATACTTACTAATTCATCTCTTCAAGGTGTTCGCGATTGGATATTGGAACATTTCCAAATCTTATCCGTTGTAAGTCTGCCTCAATTTGCGTTTGCTCATTACGATGCCGGCGTTAAAGCAAGCATTGTTTTTATGCGTAAGCTGAATGAAGGTGAGACAGTTAGCAATGATGAACCAATCTTTATGGCTCTTGCAGAAAATATTGGTTATGATGCAACCGGAAGAAAGACTTTTGAAATTACTGTTGAAAAAGAAGAGCCCCTGATAGAAAAAGTTGAAATCCATTGTTGCGATCTTTTTGATTACAAGGTTTATTATGAATGGAGCCAAGCAGATCCTAAAAATCATGATTGGACTGAAAAACATAGAGTGGTAATTCCAGATTCCGGCTTGGTTGGTAAGTATAGAGAATTTCAAACCAACCCAACACTTTTTTTCGTCTAAGCCCCACTGAAGTAGCGCAAAAGCATTGCTTCGGCTTACAAAGGGGCGAATTGGTATCAAGAAGAATTTACTGTAATGAATACACACCTTTGTTACGTGAATTAATCAATAAAGTGAATAAGTCGAAGAGCAAATTTATTTCTCCTCTTTCCGATTATTGTTACTTTAATCCTAAAATTGAATTACCACAGTTCAATGATTATGATATTGTCTCATTTATTCCAATGGAAGTAGTAAGAGAATTAACTGGAAAAGTAGAAATTAAGACTGCATACTATAAAGATGTTGCTAAGGGATTTACAAAATTTGCTGAGGGAGATTTGATATGGGCAAAGATTACTCCATGTATGCAAAATGGTAAATCTGCGATTGCAAAAGGATTAATAAAAGGAGTGGGTTTTGGTTCAACTGAATTTCATGTAATAAGACCAAAGGATGATTCCGTTAATATTGAGTTTATAAGAGAAATCTTAACTCTTGAAGAAACTTTGAATGCTTTTCAAGGTGCTTTTACTGGTTCCGCTGGTCAGCAACGTGTCCCCGTTGATTTCCTTTCGGAATTCCGTTTTCCGATACCGCCTAGAAAGGTTCAAGATAATTTTGTAGATACACTAAAGATAGCTCGTAATCAAAAACTTTTCAAAGAAAAATTAGCTGAAGAAATATTAAATGGATTGGATTCGTACATACTTGATAAGCTTGATTTAACATTGCCTGAAAAATCTAACATCAGTAGTTATGCGATTACTAAATCAATATTAAATAACAGAATCGATTCCTATTCAAATCAATCACACTTTCGCAAGCTATTTAATAAACTTTCTGAAAAAAAATATAACACTCACACTATAAAGAGTGTTTCTGATAGAATCATTTCGGGTAGCACTCCACTTTCTGGAGGTGATGCTTATACTCAATCTCCTAATGGTATTAGATTTATTAGAAGTGGCGAAATAACTTCAGACGGAAGCGTAACAGCAAAAAGTGAAAATCATATAAAAGAAGAGATACATTATAATTCTCTGCAACGCTCTCAGCTGAAAAAGAACGATGTTCTTATAGCTATAGTTGGCGCTACAATCGGTCAAGTTGGTATTTTTGAATTTGAAGAAGAAGCAAATATTAATCAAGCCATAGCAGCCATTTCTATTTCAGATCCTGAAGTTTTACCACAATATTTATGTTGGTATTTGAAATCCTCACTAGGCCAAATGATTTTGGATTATTTTAAACGTCCTGTTGCTAGGGCAAACATAAATCTCGAAGAAATTTCTCAGATACCTGTGATAATTCCTAAAAAAGAGATTCAAATAGAAATAATAAATGAAGTTACTCACAGAAAAGAGGAAGCAATACGATTAAAAATAGAAGCAGAGACCGAATGGCAAAATGCTAAAAAATGGTTCGAAGAACAATTGCTTGAAGGTGCCAAATGACTTTTGAACTTCTTTTAGTTTGTAAATTAAGCCTACCTTACGGTGAGTTCAAAGAATTACTCAACGAAAAATTGATTCAAGTGCTTGCTGATAATCTAAATGAGTTTGATGATTCTACAGTTGAATCGTTTATCAAAATTAATTACGCAAGAAAATGTGATATCGAATCTATAGCTCCTTTAGAATCAAAAAGAATAATATGGGGAATTAGATTGGACCTTCCCGAGGAAGTAGAGAATGCTGAAATTGTAATTGAGGAATTCTGTTCAAATATAATCGACATAGAACAAATTGAACATGCAGTAAAATATGAAGACGAAGTTCTTATAACAAAGAACCAACAGTATTTCCAAGAAATATTTTATTTGGAAATGAAACTCCGAAGAGTGATTTCCATGATATATCTAAATAGATATTCTGATAATTATTTCAGTTTATTAAGAGAAGAAATAACAAAACCTACATCAAAAGAACCTCCAACGGTTGATCAAATGGAAAAAGCTTTTGAGAATGAATTCTTTCACCTGCTATTTAGTCAATATGTTAATCTTAACAGCCGGAAGCTCCCGTCAAAGACTGATGAGTTTATTAATTTAGTTAAAGAAAGATATTCTTTCGAAGACTTTCTTAATGAATTGAACAGAACGCCTGTAACAAAAAAAGAGGATATAGATTTCCTTTCCGGTTTGAAAGATAAACTAGATCCAATCGAGAAATTGAGAAACTGTGTTGCACATAACCGGAAGATTAGTGAAAAACTATTACAGAATTACAACGAAGCAAAAAAATTATTGGAAAAAGATTTGGATGAGTATTTATCCAATTATAATACTACTTCAGTTAATGAAATAACACGTACTTCGGAAGAAAAGAATTCTGAAGAACGAATTACTAATTTAAACGAAGAATTCAATAATAATTATGAAGGATAATTAATTAAAGAATGTTTTCTACTAATAAAATAAACGTTTTCATTTCCTATTCATGGGATAGTGAAGAACATAAACAATGGGTTTACAAGCTTGCACGAGATCTTTATCTGAATAATCTCCAAATAGTAATTGACAAGATTCATCTAAGACCTGGTGATCATAAATTATTTTTTATGGAGAAAGCTATTAAAGGTAGTGATTTTGTTCTTCTGATTATCACTGAAAAGTATTCTGAAAAAGCATCTCTAAGAATTGGGGGTGTTGGTTATGAGTACAATATTATCAATGATGAATTATTTGAAATGATTACTAATAATAATAAGTTCATTCCTATTGTAAGGCAAAAAGAAAAAGGTAAAATATTACCAGTTTTTCTTAATAATTTTGCATATCTGGATATGAGCAATGATTCAGAGTATAACATAAAAATTAAGGAGTTGATCAATCGTCTTAACAATGTTCAATTTCAAATTTCTGATTTTATCGAAGAAGGAACCGTGCTAGTGTCTGAACAACAAAGCAAGGAGACAAAAAATATGACAACTGAAGAAGGAATTATCTATAAGGATATTGATTTTATTAAAGAAAAGATTGATAAAAATTTCCAAAGTTATTTCGATAAAGTCTTTGGACTTACTATTGATGAAAATCTTATCAAATCTGGTATCCCTATTGGTAAACTAAAAGGAAATACTAAAAATAATATTTCATCTACTTTGAAAGGTTGGGAGAAAGAGATTAATTCATATAGAGAGACTTTTCAAAAAATCTTTAATCAACAAAAAATAACAATATATGAAAGTATTCCAGAAGATTTTAAAACTAAGCAATTTCGAAATAATCTTTGGACCGTAAGCGCAGCAATGCGAACGAAAGATCCTGATTTGGCAAGATATAAAAAAGATTTTGGTGAAGCTTTAGCAGAAGACATTTTGGATACGTTTAAACTTATTGTGAACGATTCTGCAAATTATGTAAAAAACAAAGCTGATAAGATAAATTTTGATAAATTAGAAACGATCGATGGACTACAATTTGATTTTTTAGATAAACCTGAATTGTCACTGAAAAAAATAATCGGTTTTGGTATTCGTTCTGAAATACTTCATAGAAACTATCCTGCTTATTTCCCTATTATGACACAAAGAAGCTTGTGGGGTATGTATTTCTTAACATCGTTGGAAAAAGAATTTATAACTATTGAAGAAAAATCCAGAAAGGCAATTACTCGTGTTTCTCACAATTGGACCTATGATTATGCAAGATTTACATTTTATAATAATTATTTGTATTTATTATTGGCAGCTCGCTTAAAGAAGGAATACAACGTAGAAATTCTACCGGAGATAAGATTTGGATATTGCAATGAGTTCTTAATAGAAATTGCAACCTCTCATAAAGAAGAGATTAAGGATCTTCATCAATGGACAGACTTCGATGAGTAAAGTTGAGTTAGTATTTAATAAATACAGACAACAATTCCATGAGATTAACAATCTTTATGATTATCAAAAAAGAGCCTTAGAAAAGTTATTAAGTCATATAAACACATTATGCATAATTCCTACTGGAGGAGGTAAATCACTCATTTTTCAATTAGCCGCGCAAGAATTAGAAGGAATCACAATAGTTATTTCTCCATTGCTTGCCCTTATGAGAGAACAAACAAGTGAATTAGAAAAGAAAGGAATATTTGCAACATCACTGAACAGTGAAATATCTTTCGACAACCAAAGAGAATACTTACGCAACTTATCCTCGACTAATACAAAACTTCTTTATGTTTCACCGGAGCGGTTACAAAACACTTTATTCCGGGCAAGTCTTTCTGCATCAAAAATTAAAGTTTCCCTCATTGTAATTGATGAAGCTCATTGTATTAGTCAATGGGGACATGGCTTCCGTCCGGATTATAACCAAATCAAACCTTTTATTGAATTTCTTAGAAGTATTGGTAACTTTCCGATAATTTTTGCACTAACTGCAACATTGAATCAAAAACCTAGAGCAGATATTCTCAATTCGTTTGAGATTGAAAAAGATAATGTGATTGTCTCGGAAGAAATTATTCGTGATAATCTAAAACTTGAATTCAAAGAAGCGTTGAATGAAGAAGAAAAAGCTCAAAAATTATTAGACTTTCATAATGGAAAAAATCCTAAAAAGATGATTGTATATTTATACAGTCAATTGAGAAGTGAAGAATACTCTGCATTATTGAATCAGAAAGGATTTAGTACTGGTTTTTTCCATGCGGGGATGGATGCTGATGATAAAGAAACAACCTATAATGATTTTCGTAATGGAAAGATTGAAATACTTTTTGCTACAACAGCATTTGGTATGGGAATGAATATTCCTGATATTGATTCAGTTGTACATTTACAATTGCCAGAATCGATAGAAGAATATTACCAGCATGTAGGTAGAGGCGGTCGCAAAAAAGATATATGTCCCATCTGTAATTGTTTGTTAATATGGACAAAAACTAACGTCAAAAGAAGACGTGAACAAATTGAAAATGAGAGATATTCTTTTGAACGGCTAGAAATGAGTTTCAAACAATTAGGACTTACTAACAAAGCGGGTAAAATTGTTAATAAGGATAAAGAAGGTCTCCACGATTCAAAAAATAATCTTCCATTAATAATAGATTATTTTGAGAAATATGGAATAATTGAATCACTAGGAGAACTGAATGGTTCACCATTAAAAATAGAGCTGTATAATAACACACCGCTTTGGAATAAAATCATTAGTAGCATTGATGATATTGATAGTTTTGTTCTTGCATCCACAAATACCGGTGTAAAAATAGAAGAAATAATCCAGCATGTTTTTGAGCAAGAATTTATTGGCAATATTAAAAAACTTCCGGCAGTAAGTAGACAATTATTTTTTAAATGTAATGTGAATGAACTACAAAAAGAAATTGCTAATAAAATTATTGAAGAGATAAATTCATTTGTTGATTTTAGATTAACTCAATACGATGAATTTATTGAGCTGTTTTCTTCCAATACTCCAAATGAATATATTTGTTCGTTTTTGCAATAGAAAAGAACATTTTTTATGAGTGGGATTTTTCTTGGCGGTTAAGAACCATTTCTAAAATATATTATTACCCTCATTTTAGAAAATATTCCTAATAATTCAGCTTATTCTGGAAAATAATTCAAAATCCTTGCTCATTTTCTGTTTATTCTGGAAAATTTCTACAAGCACATTCTTTCTGGAAAATATTACCAAAATACTTGGTTATTATGGAAAATAATTACAAATTACATACCAGTTTATAATTATTATGGAAAATTTTTACAATGAGTGAGTTAATATTTACATCTGCAAATCGGCAAGAGAATTATAAAATCTCTAAAATGCTTCAAGAGAAGAAAATTCGAAAAATTGCACCAAGAATATATTCTACAAATTTGGAAGAAACACCATCCGTAATTGTCCGAAGAAATATTCTCGAAATCTTGGGCAAATTATATCCTGGAGCTGTTTTAAGTCATCGTTCCCCTTTTGAGTTCAAACCAACAACTACAAATCAAATATTTGTTACATACACCTATACAAAAAAAATAAAACTTCCCGGAGTTACAATTAATTTTCTTGAAGGAAAAGGTCCCGTTGAAGGAGATAATAAATTATTTGGTGAACTTTATGTTTCTTCCAAGGAGAGAGCATTTCTTGAAAATCTTCAGATCACTAAAAAAGTCGGTCCTAATACTAAAATATTAAGTCTCCCTCAGCTTGAAGAAAAGTTGGATGATATTCTAAGAATTCATGGTGAAGATGGATTAAATAGTATTCGTGATAAAGCAAGAAAATTATCACAAATTTTAGATATGCAAAAAGAATTTGAATTGTTGAATAAAATCATCGGCGCGTTGCTCACAACCAAACCATCTAAAATATTAAAATCCGATCTTGCACTTTCACGTGCTGCCGGTCTCCCTTATGATAGAAATAGAATCGAACTCTTTGAGATTTTATTTACTTATCTCCACAATAAAGAATTTAAGGATCGCCCTGAAAATAATTCATCGGCAAATTCATTTAGAAACTTTGCATTCTTTGAAGCGTACTTTTCTAATTACATTGAAGGTACTGTATTTGAAGTAGCTGAAGCTAAGGAAATAATTGATACCGGAATTCCTTTGCCTGCACGAAGTGATGATTCCCACGATGTTCTTGGCACATATCAAATAGTTTCTAACAAAAACGAAATGAAAATCATTCCTTCTGATGAAGATGAATTTCTAAATCTTCTTCAATCACGTCATAAAATTTTACTTTCTGCCCGTCTTGATAAAAATCCTGGTCAATTCAAAGAAAGAAACAATAGAGCCGGGAATACATTTTTTGTCGATTATAAACTTGTTCGAGGCACCTTAGTTCGTGGATTTGAATATTATAAAGCATTAACAAATCCTTTTGCCTGTGCAGCTTATATGATGTTTTTAGTCAGTGAGATTCATCCCTTTGAAGATGGTAACGGAAGAATTGCAAGAGTAATGATGAATGCAGAATTGGTAAATCGAAACCAGTGCAAAATTATTATTCCAACTGTCTATCGTGATGACTATTTGCTCACATTAAAAAAATTAACTAGGCAAAAAGATCCAATTCATTATGTAGAGATGTTGATTAATACACACAAATTCAGTGAGCATTTGAATTACGAAAATTATGATGATCTCTATAATTACTTGGAATCTCATAATGCTTTTTCAGAACCTGATGAAGGAAAACACTTAATCATTGATTGATATACACAACCAACCTTTCATTTGAGGTCTCAGCTCAACTTGCCCCGTGAAATTATTTTTTTAATAATACCTTTCATTCATTGTCAAATAACCTTCCTTCTTCAACGTGTCTAATAATATTGATATTTCACGGGGTCAACATGGGACAGCCAGTATTACATAAGTAACTTTATGTTCGTATTGAATCAGTCCCAACAGTCACTTTGTAGTTCTATCTTACTTACATAAAGTTGTCTTATATAAACTCGGCACTAAAAAATACTAATCGCCTCATCATACATTTTCAATCATGTCACTTAACCTATTATGTATCTTTCTAACCCAATATAAGTTTCGTTCGTGGGCGGCTCGCGCACTCGACACGCCCACTCACTAAGCGTTACAAATCATTAGCATGTCGATAAAGAACTAATCGCAAAAAGCTAATGGCTTTTCGCTAACAGCTAATTCCTACTTCTCACTTTTCACCAACTCGAAATCATTCTCACTCAAATTATATCTCTTCTTAAAATATTCTTTACTGAATTTCACTCCTATCTCACTTAGTAGTTTATCACGTTCGGCGCTTTGTTCTATAACCGCTTCCTTTTTAATTAGCTTTATTCTTGGTGTCGGTATATTTCCATAGTTAAGTTGACAAAAATATTCAATCAGTTTGTTCAATCCCTTCTCTACTAATTTCTTGTCGCTTATTCCCAAATATGATAACATTTCCTTATGTATTTCCGCCGCCTTATACGATCCCGCTTTTTGTAATTCGGTTGTTAACGTTACAGACAACACTGCCTTTCAGATCTCTTTATTATGAAAATTGACAAGCAATTCGTAAAGCTGTCCAATTTCATACTTCGGATTTTCTTTTAATTCAATTCCTAAGCTTTGGTCAAAGATTGTTACGTTATCTTCAATCATTTGTTTCAATTGATCTAAGAACTCATTCTTTTGATCCTCGGTAAATGTGTTTGGATACCTTCCAATAAGATAAGGCATTCCATAACGCTCCATCATTAATTGCCAGAACTCTATACCTGCCCTTTTAAAAATTACAGACCAGTAACATCTGCTTAATACTTTCTCTCCGTATGGATTTATATATGTCGGTTTATTTTGAGTTAATATGAATTTATAAGGCGGTAACAATTCACCTTCTTCAAAAATATAAAATCCTTTTACTTGTTTTCTTAATCTTAAATTGTTCTCATTATCGAAAATAAACCACTCTTGTGGTTTACCAATAATTACTTTCGGAATTATTTCTTTTTCATTTTGCTTCCAAGTTATTTCACTTACCGCATATCCATAGAAAATAGCATCTAACATATCGCTCATTATTTCCCCTAACGGTAAATGTCTAAACAGTTCTAAAACCCTTTCCTTTATTATTTCATCATGTTCATAATCAACTTCCCACCCCATTTGCATTACTTGCATTTTTCGCTGTTGTATCGTAGCCATTAAATGAGGGTCGTTTGTCAAATCCCTAAGAATGCTGTAATCATAATTATTTTCAGATAATATTTTATCCGGGTCTGGCAATGTTTTATAAATTCTCTCAAGAGTTTTTAAATGTTCTCTTGTTGCAAACTCATTAAACAATATATTTTTATTCATTTTGTCACCTTAATAAGGTTCTGTTTGTGTAACCGATCATTCTTTTATAAAAATTTCTTTTTTCTATTCTATTTCTTTTCCTTTCTAAATGCATAATGGAATCTACATTCCCTTCGTTTATTATTTTCGCATCGTTCAAAAATTGACTAATACTATCTACTATATCATCATATTCTCCATACGGAAATTCCTCACATTCATTCAATAATAAACCTACCCATCCACTCTCCCCCTTTGGGGGAGATACAGAGGGGGCTGGTAAAAACACCCTTCCGCACTCAATCAATGGTGTTACCGCATGTACTCTCGCAATTTTATCGGTATTCACTTTAATTGGTTTAATAGGTATTCTTGTTTCGCGCTGCAATTCCTGTATTAAACTTTGTCCGCTTGCTTTATCTTCAATTAATACTTCATTTGGTTTATAATCATTAAATAGTTTTACAACCGTCTTTTTTAGCTCCGGGAATTCAACTCTGCCTCTCCACAGATCAATTAGATAGAAACCATTTTGCCGTATCTCCCAAGTAGTGCAAACAGAAAAATCATTCTCTTCATTTTTCTTAAAAGCTGTATCCCAGCTTTGCACTCTTTTAATAAATCTTAATTTTTCTAATTCATCTTTAGTATAATATTTCCACCAATCTTTTTTAATTATTCCGGCGGAAGAACCATCAACAAACTTTCCATAAATTTCTTGGTCCCTAAGCATTTGAGATATTTCTTTCGCCATTTCATCAATTTCATTTTTATCAATCAACGGATTATCATAACTGGAAAAATTGAATGATTTCCATTCAGATTTTTCCATCCTGAGCGTTAGCGAAGGATCTCCCCTTTCACCTCTTTCCCACAATTCAAAGAACAAATGCTTTTCATTTTTCCCCTTATTCATTTTCCCTTTAGGTGTCCCGCCAATCAATACATTTGCTTTATAATCTAAGATCATTGGTCTAATGCTTTCTTCCCACAGTCTTCTGTTTTTTAGAATAATTCCTGCTTCATTTAATACTATTAATGAATATCCAAACCCTTCTATATTCTCCGGTTTATCAGCACTTCTAAAATCACAGACACTATTCAATATTTTTAGATCACTTCGGTTTGCCCTATACTTCCATAGATTTTTTGGCAATTGTTTGAGTATTGGGAAGAAATATCTTTCAACATATCTTTCAATATTACCGTAAGTAGTATCCATCCATAATATTGGTGACTTTCCATCCAGCATATTCTCAATTACATAATGAGCAAAACCTTTTGTAAGACCAAACCTTCTTCCTTTCGCAATAACTTTATATCTTGCATTGCTTTCAAAAAATATTTCTCTTTGATTTTTATGATACCCGATTTCAAGTTTTATCTCTTTCATTCTACTTTACTTCTGTTCGTTCAATTTTCACATTATAATCTCCGCTCTCTTCAATCTTTTCAGCTTGCCCTAAGTATTGTTTTCCTAACCAAATTAGCATTGTCACATTACCTTGCATTGCTACACTAATCTGTTTTCGTTTCAAGCGCTCTTTGAGATTAACCCTTCCTTTTATAAGAAAAATCTCAAAATTTCTTTTTAGTGTATTATCATCATATCCTAAAGCTTCGGCAATTTCTTTATTTGTTAATCCATAGCCAGCAAGTTTTTGTATTGTGATCTCTTCCTTATTTTTTTCTTTCTTCATTGTATTTAATCCTGTTTATCCCTTGCTATTATACATTCATAATTATGTTTTACAAAAATATCTAATCTGTTTTTACTTTCGCTTTTCTTCTTTTGTTTTCCTAAAAAACATCTTACGCCTCATAAGAGAAACACAATCAATATTCTAATTGTATATTGCTCGCAGAAGTTATTATCAAAAAATTTTTTAAGGAATTTATTTTATGGAATTTGAAATTTTTAGAACCGGAACCCATACTTCTAATAACGGCATTACAAAATCTTATTCCTTATCCGATCTTAATTCTATCGCTGAATCCTATGATCCTCAAATTCTTGAAGCTCCCATTGTTATTGGTCATCCGAAATCTAATTCTCCGGCTTTTGGTTGGATTGAAACTCTTAAAGTAGTTGGCGATCGTCTTATCGCTAATGCTAAAGATATTGTCCCTGAATTTATGGATGCTGTTAAGAAAGGTCTTTTCAAAAAGAGAAGTGTTTCTTTAGATAAGGATGGTAAACTTCGGCATGTTGGTTTTCTTGGCGCTGCTATCCCTGCTGTTCAAGGTCTTGCTGATATTCAATTCTCGGAAGACGATATTAGTGAGTTATTTGAATTTAATAATGAAGATGATTTCCAATCAGATTCAAATAAAAATTTAGTAACCGATCCAATCGTTTCTGAACTTAATTCTTTATCAAAACAAATAAATAATTTAACTGCCTTCTTTGAAAAGTTTTCAGATGCTGATTTTAATTCTAAACAACAAGCACCTGTAAACAATTTTTCTGTTTCACTTAATCACGATTTATTTCAAAAACAATTAGATGAAAAAATTTCTAATGGTTCTTTAACTCCACCAATGAAAGAAAAATTATTAAGTATTATTGATTTTTTTAATACATCAAATTATTCGGAATTTGATTCTCAAAATTTTTCTGATTCCTTTTCTAACCTACTTACCGCATTCATAGATTCAATTCCTAACATCATCTCTTTTGAAGACTTTGCTCAGAAACCGGATGCTATTGATATTAAAGATCATTCTTTCGATGGATTCCTTCTCGATCCAAATTCTTATACACTGCACAAAAAAGCACTTTCACTTTCGTCACAAGAAAATATAAGCTACATACAATCAATAAAAGAATTAACAACTAAGGAGTAACACCATGCCTGGTACACTTGCAGCTAAAAGAATCGTTGATCCGGTTCTAACTTCTATCGCTCGTGGTTATTCTAACGCAGCTCTCATTGCCACTAAACTTTTCCCAATCGTTGAAGTAGATAAAGAAGGTGGAAAAATTCCACAATTCACTAAAGAAGCTTTTAAAATTTACAATACTGAACGAGCTATTCGCGCTAAATCTAATCGTATCAATCCCGAAGATAAATCTTCGATTGATTACGCTTTAACCGAACACGATCTTGAATATCCAATGGATTATCGCGAAATCGAAGAAGACATCCTCAACCTTCGTATGCACGCTTCAGTTGTAGTCACTGATGGTATAGCGCTCCGTCTTGAAAAAATCGCAGCCGATCTTGCGCAAGATGATACAAATTATCCGGTCGGAAATAAAATCACTCTCGCCGGTGCTTCTCAGTTTTCTGATCCTACTTCAAATCCTTTCACAACTATTGATACTGCAAAAGATGCTGTTCGTGCTAAAATTGCAAAAAGACCTAATGTTGCAATCCTTGGCGCTTCTACTTACAAAGCTCTCAAAAATCATCCGTTGATTCTGGACCGTATCAAAGTCACTCAACACGCTATCGTAAATCCCGATTTACTTCGTCAGTTGCTCGATCTTGACGAGCTTTATATCGGTGATGCTGTTTATTCAAATGACTCCGGTACTTTTATTGACATCTGGAATGATAGTATGATTCTTGCCTTCGTTTCTACTAAACAAGCAAACATAGATCGCTCTATTTACGAACCCTCTTTCGCTTATACGCTTCGTAAGAAAAATTATCCGCTTGTTGATCGTTACGAGGAAGCCGGTAAACTTGAAATCGTTAGAAGCACGGATATCTTTACTGCTAAGATCGTTGGTTCTGATGCCGGTTATTTAATCTCTAACTGTGTAGCTTAATTATGAAAGTTCAAGTTATCAATACCGACTTTTTACATGATGGAACTTATTATTATCAAAAATCCATCATTGACGTTTCTCCGGAGTTATTAAAAAAATATCCGCGTAATCTTTTAGCTGTCGCAGAAACAGTTGATGTTCCTAACGAAGATCAAACAATAATAGTTGATAATATTTCATCTGAAATGGTTCAAAATAATTCTAACCTGTCCGCCGTGGCGGATGCAAATAATATGCTTGCCCCGTCTGCGGGGCTCGCTCCGTCTGCGGAGATTGTAAAATCAAAAGTTTTTAAAAAAAATAAACGAGGTAGAAAATGTTAACCGAACAATTAAATCTTATTACTTCTTTCCTTGCACCTGTTGATCATTCACTCAACAAATACAAGTTCATCGGGTTTAATGGTAATCTTTGTGCTGCTAATGCTAAAGCTCTTGGTATCTTAAATGCAAGTTCTTCTCTCGGCGAACAAGCCCCTATTGCTGTTTCCGGCATCGCATTAGTCCTTTCCGGTGGTGTTATTACTATCGGCTCAGCTGTCACTTCTGATGCTGCTGGTAAAGCGGTTGTAGCTGCTTCTTTATCTGCAACCATTCCCGCCGGTGCTGTTGCTGTTACTTCTTCCGGCGCTCAACCGGCTTCTGTAATTGCCGGTTCGGTTACTCCACAAGCAATTAACGGTTACGCTCTTGATGCTGCTTCTGGTCCTGAAATATTAATTCGCATACTTTTAGTCTAAAAATTAAAAGGCAATTAAAATGAGAAAAATATCAGAGTTTTTAAAAAGTAATAATTTAATCGGTAGCAATATTACATCTTTCCCTTACCATCTTTTATCTGTTCTTCCTTGGGGTATTAAATGTTTCCGCTTTTATGTTGATGGTGAGCAAGGAAGTGATCTTAATAATGGACTTACTTGGGCAACAGCCAAAAAAACACTTACCGGCGCTCTTAATTTGCTCCCAAATAACTTAAACAATTTTGAAGTTAGAATATTTTTACATCCCGGTACTTACGATGAATCCTTTTCTTTTATTCGTTTTGCAAATACTACTTTCAAATTTTTTTACTTAGATCAACAATTTAATACTGCTACAGATGATTTTTCTGCTTTCATTCGCAATGGTGCTGTTAATCCAATCAGAAATAATAACCAGTTAATTTTCAAAAACTCTGCTGGTAGTATTGTTTGGGATTTTGGTTCAGCAACGTTGAATAAGTCTTTTTATTTAGAAGCTATCGATCCTACAAATACTTGGAATCAAAATGGTCATTTCAAAGTTAACAAAATTGTTTTCCAAGGTAATACTTCCGGTACTAATATTTTAATCAGCGGTAACGTTAATCTCTCGACTGAACCCGGTTGTCTTACTCTCGATCTTAAATCTGCTAACTATGGAATTTATCTTGGCGGTACAAGATCTAATCTTATTTCTTTTAACCTTCAAGGCTGCAAAGTTATTGGCGGTACTGGTCGTTGCTCTGTTAATGAAGAAACTACTTCTAGTGTTATAATGTTTCAGAATGCTAATTTCTTTGCTAATTCTTGGTACCTATCAAATAATCTTGGCAATTATATTTATTGGGATATTACTGGTGTTCGTCAAATGTTCTCTAATTGGGAACTATGTACCTTTGCTCTTAACATTTCTGATGCATCCGTTTCCTATGCGCAAGGTTCACTCCCAGATGCTTTTTTACCTCGTATTATTCTTAATCCTGAAGCCAATGGTTCTGTCCAATATCCTAACTCAAAATTCCGCATTGTCGATGGTTCAACTTTAGCTCGATACATCAAAGAATTAGTTTCCGGCGTTGCAACATCCTTTTTAACTAATCAGCTTTTTTCTATTGGTAACTCATTGATTCAAATTTCTAAAAATGCTGTTCCGGCAGATTCAGTTTTGGGAAATGAAAACTTAACCTTTTATATCGATGAAACCCTGAACAAACTAAAAGTCAAACTCAAGTATTCAAACGGTACAATTAAAAGTGGTGAGGTAATTCTTACATAATAATTCTAAATAGTAAATCTATTTCCATTACGCAAAATACTATTTGTCTGAGAGTTCACAGCCAAAAAATATTTTGCTCATAACTTCAAATACAAAAAAGTATTCGTAAGGACACTCATACATTTTTCAAAATCTACTTTTGGCATAGCTATCCCTTCGGGACAGTTCGCTAAATAATATACACCGTATTTAATTGATATTGATAGTTGTTCGGTGTAAAATATTTCGCTCATAAAATCTACTGCAAAAAGTTTTCATTCTTCGCTAAGCCGCTACTGCCATTTATTCGATATCTTTTTGGTTAGGCAGCAGACGGCTTGCTCATCATTTCAAACATTTTTTACTTTCATTAAAATCTTAAATGCACTTTCAGTAAAGACTTGGGTTTAGTTTCGTTCATAACTAAATAAAAATACAATTCAATTTTTCTTAATTATTCACTCATAAAAACTGCAAAAAGTTTTCACTACATTCCGTTCACTCATTCCGTTTCACTCTTTCGTTTAATTGTTGAACGCTTCATAAAAACTGGTATGTTTAAAAAACAAAACATCCCAGCTTTTAACATTCCGCAACAAATAAACTCATTCGTTCACTCCATTACATTACACTACATTTCGTTCAAACATTTTTAACTTCTAACTACCTTTTAACTACCGCTAACTACCTTCCCTTCCTTTTTGTTAGTCCGGCATTCGCCGGGCTGTTCAATATTTTTTTGCCCGCGTGTGAACAAGTTTAGTGTTATCCGAATCTTAGTAATCAATCGGGGCAAGGGTATATGAAACTCTCCCGCAAATCATTGAAAAAGTTATTGTTAGCGGGGTTCGCCCTTGCCTTGAATTATCATGTTTACAAACACCATCAGTAAATCATAACATAAAAATCACACAAAACATTTAGCGGGCAAAAAATTATTTTTTTTACGGTGTAGTCCGTCTCATTTTGTATTTGAAAAATTTTAGGTATGTTACAAATGAAAAAAGTTCAAAGCCATTTAGAAGCATTTTTTTTGCGTTTGAATACCTGGCAAAGTTTAATTATGGATCGGCTACCAGAAACTTTCTTTGTTGAGTATTCACATTATTTAATGTTCGGTAGGAAAAAAGACAAGAAATCGAAAAGTCCCTACTCACTCCCTACTTTAAATTCTGGAAAGTCATAGGGTTTTTCTGGCGGGCAAAAACAAAAAAAGCTCGATTACATTTCATAATCAAGCTTTTCATTGCTGCCCCGCAAGGGTTCGAACCTTGAGTCTCCTGATCCAGAGTCAGACGTGTTGCCAATTACACTACGGGGCAGTTTTGCAAAAACAAATATAGAACTATCACATTAAAAGAAAAAGATTCTACTATTTCTTCGGCAATCTTTTTATAACTGCCTTTGACCTAAAGCTGCCTACCGGTTTATGGCAAAATAGAGAAAAATCCATCACTTACATCATACAATGCAGGATTTGAAGCATCTTCAACTTTTATCCTAGCTTGTCCTGAGATCAAACCAACCGGATTCCAAACATACGCTCCTGTGGATTGAATATTTGATTGCAGCGGAACCCAAGTTACACCGTTATTTAGCGAGTAGTAAACATTAACATTGGAAACGGCAAATGTTGTCCAGATAATATTAATCGGTAGTGAATTTTTATATGGTGGTTCACCTCCGTTTGGTGAAACCACTCTAACTTTCTTGTTTTTATGAATCGAGAAAACGTTATCGGATATATCTGATGGTGTTCCTGTTAATGCCTCGCTTATTCTTACCACGCTGTTATCAGAACTATCATTATCGGTCGGCACCCAATTATATGTACCATCGTTAGGAGTGTTGGCAGAGATTGTTTTCCATAATCCGCCGCCGTTTGTTGAATACTCAATCCTGACATTATTAATATTGTTTGCAATCCAGCTTATCTCAACAGAATTATTCGTAAGCCATTGCTCGCCTCCATTTGGTCTTAATATAGCTATTGTTGGAGCTTTCTTAACTTTGAAGACGCCGCTATTCATAGAAGCTGTTTTATCAGTTGCAGTAATACGAATTACATAATTATCAGATACGGTAGAAAAGCTGGTATTATATGTTCCGCTGTTTTGAACACTATCTACCAAGGTAATCCAGTATGATGGAACTGACACGTTGATATAATTATATTCTATTTTAACAGCAGTAATTCCAGTAGATTCCCATTGGATTGTTATGGATTGTCCTGCAATTATTTCTGTTCCATTAGCAGGGAAAATAATTTGTTTTATTTCAGGTGTAAGTAAAATTGAAAATGATGCATCGCTTTCATCAGAATTAGTGCTTTGTGATGAATCATTAATTCTAATTTTGCATTGTGTAGAATTTATCGCAGCAGGTATTATCCAATCATAAGAGCCTGTGCTTTGTAAATTAGATGCAATAAGATTCCAAGTTCTTCCTCCATCAGTAGAATAAAACAGATCAACCCGATCAATACCGCTTGAAGACCATGTAATGTTCTTTGTTTGTTTCTCTCTCCACTTCTCTCCGCCATTTGGTGTTAAAACTTTAATTGATTTTACAGTTTGATTCGAGATTGTGAAATTATTATCCGATACATCATACGGACTTCCGTTAAGAGCATCGCTAATACGTATTCTACATTGGTAAGAATTTACATTTGGGACTAAACTCCATACGTATGAACCAATACTTGGTGTAGAACTAACAATTGTATTCCATAACGCACCTGCATTGGTTGTATATTCAATTTTTACATTCTCAACATTTTCGGAAGTCCATCTTATTTCTTGGGATGTTCCACTCTGATATGTTTCGCCACCATTTGGAGAAAGCACTTTAATATCAGGTGCCGGTATAATAGAGAAGAATGAATCACTATCATCATATGGCGCACCATCCTGAGCATCACTAATTCTTATTTTACAATTTGTTGAAAGAGTATTCGGGACTTGACTCCAATTATAAAAACCAGTGCTTGGTGTACTCGCAGTGATTGTATTCCATGAAATACCATTATTCAAGGTGTATTCGATTTTCACATTTGCAATTCCACCTGCATCCCAAGTTATGTTTTGCGATGAACCCACTGGCCAACTTTCTCCACCGTTTGGACTTGTTACTTTAATCTGCTGCGCCCCCGGACTCATAATAGCAAAATTATCATCTGATATATCAGACGGAGTTCCATTTACTGCATCACTAATTCTTATTCTACACTGTAATGAATTTACATTTGGAATGTTTGTCCAATAATAACTGCCGGTACTCATCGTTGAGCTGGTTATAGTAATCCAGGTGGCCCCACCGTTAATTGTGAATTCAATCTTCACATTTTCTACATTCTCAGAACTCCATTTGATTTCTTTTGTCGAACCGCTAAGCCAGGTATCATTTCCATTTGGTACAAGAACTTTTATTGATGCTGCAGGACCAATTGTGAAGAATGAATCACTTTCGTCCGAAGGAGCTCCATCGGAAGCATCACTAATTCTTATCTTGCAATTGGTTGCAGGACTATTTGGTACTTGATTCCATGTATAGAAACCGGTGCTTGGTGTACTTGCAACAATTGTATTCCAACTGACTCCGTTATTGATGGTATATTCAATTTTAACATTTGCAATACCAGAAGCGTCCCATGTTATATCACGAGATGTACCTGCAGCCCATTTTTCACCGCCATTTGGACTTGTAACCTTAATGAGTTGCGTCCCGGGATAAGTAATAGTAAAATTATTATCGGAAATATCGGAAGGAATTCCGCGTGTAGCTTCACTTATTCTCACACGGCACTGAAGTGAACTTACGTTCGGTATTAGATTCCAGGTATAAGCACCTGTGCTTGGAGCGCTGGAAACAATTGTTATCCATGAAGCTCCATTATTGGTTGTAAATTCAATTTTTACATTTTCAATATTTGAAGAACTCCATCTAATACTATTACTGGAACCTGCATACCATTCTTCACTTCCATTGGGTGCAATTACAGTTATTTTAGGTTCTGGTAAAACTGTAAATGTACCATTGCTCAACGAGACCGGTGATTTATTATCTGCATCAATAATTCTTATTTTATATTCCGATCCGGGACTAGTAAAACTAAAACCGTACTTTCCGTTAGAAGGAGTTTTTTCTACAATTGTTGTCCAAGACTTTCCGTTATCAGGAGTGTAATCAATAAAGACATTTTCTACACCAACAGAACTCCACCTTATAGTATCAACAATTCCTGCTGTCCATGTTTCACCGCCAATTGGATATAAAATTTTCAGTTCCGGTTTTGGCGAAATTCTAAAAGTAGCATTACTTTGATCGGCAGGGTCACCATCTATGGCATCGCTTACTTTAATCAAACATTGTGTAGAAAGTGAATTTGGTATATTCCATTCGTAAGCACCTGTATTAGCAAGATTATCTATTAAAGTATTCCAGGTCAAACCATTGTTGGAAGTAAATTCTATTTTAACTTTTGTAACGCCGCTTGAATTCCATGTAATATTTTGTGAAGTACCTGCCTGCCATTTTTCTCCACCGTTAGGACTAGTAACTTCAATTGTCTGAGAGATTTGATTTGTTATTGTGAAAACATTGTCCGATACATCAGAAGGTACTTCATCCACCGCATCATAAATTCGTACTTTACAAAGTTGAGAATTTACATTTGGTACGGGTGACCAAATATAAAAACCAATTGCCGGTGTAGAAGCAATAATTGTTTTCCATTCAGAACCATTATCTGTTGTGTAAGCAATTTTTACGTTCTCAATATTTTCAGAAATCCATTCTATCTTTCTGCTAGTCCCGGCAAGAATTTTTTCACCACCGTTAGGAGATATAACTTTTATTATCGGTTCAGGAAGAATTGTAAATGTGTTTGTACTTTCTGTTGAAGGCACTCCATCCTTTGCATCCATAATTCTAATCTTTGCCAATGTAGATGGAGTGTTAGGTATTGGTTCCCAATAATAAATACCGGTATTCTTTTTATCGACAGCAATTAGATTCCAGTGTTGACCATTGTCGGTAGTATATTGAAGTTTAACAGAATCAAGACCTGAACTATACCACTTAATTTGTTTAGCTGAGCCGGCTTCCCAAGATTCTCCTCCGTTCGGAGAATTTAATTTCAAACTTTCATTCGAATTCTTTACTATGGCAAAAACTTTATCGCTTTCATCAAAACTAACTCCATTTGAACTTGTTATCATAATTCTGCATTGATTGGAAATTGTGTTTGGTACCGGGAACCAATTATATATGCCAGTGTTTTTCAAACTATCAACTACTAATCCCCAGCTTGTACCATTATCAATCGAATATTGAATCTTAACTAACAATGTCCCTGTACCAGTCCATTGAATCTGATAAGCAGAACCTTCGGATAAAATTTCTCCACCGTTTGGCGCAACAACCGCAATTGTAACATCACCAGTACCAGGTCCTACCGGATTTGTTGATGATGAAGCAGGATCTTTCAATTTACATGAGGAAAGAATTATTAGTATTGCAAGTGATAATATTATTAGTTTTTGCATTGCTTCCTCGATGTTATGTTTTGGCAGATTTTCTGCCTGTGGTAATTTAATAAATTTCGCTATTTTAATTAAGAAATTTCTTTCAGAAAGTGTGCCTAACTTTGTACCCGAAATTAGGTTAGTTCGAGGGTTAAAAGAGATGAGATTTAGACTTTACCTGTCAATTTTACTTTTTATATCTGTAAATTACATATTACCACAAGCCGTTATTTATTCCGGACAAATAGGGTCGTTCAATTCTGCAAAATCTTTCTCGATCAGTTCTCTAGGATATATTTATGTTTCTGATGTTTCTTCCAATGAAATAATAAAATTGGATACACTCGGAAAGGTAATAAAATCAATTGGAGGATACGGTTGGAAAGAATCTTCTTTCGATTACCCGATTGATGTTTTTGCTGCACCATTGAATATCTATGTGGCTGACAAGAATAATAACCGGATTCAGTTATTTGATAAAGATTTGAATTTTCTCTCTTACTTCTCAACTCAGAATTCTGATGATGATAGGATTAGGTTCAGATATCCTTTAAGTTCTGCTATATCTTCACAGGGTGATATAATGATCTTGGACTCCGACAATAGAAGAATTTTGAAATTTAATTCCCGGTGGGAGTATCAAACATCAATCGGTAGTTATGATGCCGGATCTTTTGCACTTGTTAATCCAAAGCACTTTACAATTACAAATGATGCAAAAATATTAGTCGTAGATTCTGAAAATCTCATTCTATTCGATCAGTTTGGAAACGGTATTAAGAAAATTCAATTACCATTTGAAGCTGAAAATATTAGTGCAACATATTCAACAATTTGCGTCAATGATAAATCGCAAATTTCATATTTTGTTAATTCATATCTTGAATCAAACAATTTTAATCCATTCATATTCAACCCAAAATTAGAAGGTGATATCGAAGATTCATTTTTATACAACTCAAAATTGTATCTTCTTACAAAGAAAACGATTTTGATTTACAAAATTATCCAATCTAATTAACCCAAATTAATGAAGCGCAGCTATAGTTTGATCTTATTTTTTCTATTCTTGATTTGGTTCTTAGGAATTTTCATCGAATGGTTTATTAAAATAGACGAACATTTTGTTTTCGCTTTACCTTATCTGCAAAAAACTTATTCTTTAGTTTGCCATCAAGAAAAAAGTAAATTATTACTTTTTGGTGGAATCGAAACATTAACTTGCTCTCGTTGCACAGGAATATATCTAGGATTGTTACTTTCTTCATTGCTTGTATTATTTAAATTACCAAAATGGAAATTGCACATTAATATTCTTCTTATTGCGGCAGCACCTATGATCGCCGATGTATTACTTACCTCGTTAAACATTTATGCTTATTCCAAATTAATTGCGTTTTCCACAGGATTACTGTTAGGTTCCTTTGGATTTTTTTATCTTTACGCAGGCTTGAATAATCTAATTTTAGAACTTAAAAGATGAGACTAACTTGAAGAAATATTTGGCGGCACTTATTTGCGGTTTCGGAGCCGGAGTTTTACAGATCGTTCCTTTTGTAAAAAGTTTTTCATGCTGTATGATTTTACCTCTTGCTGCATTCATTTCTTTATTATTAGATCAACGAGCAATAAAAAATTTTGAAAAAATACCGATGAAAAAAGCTCTGCTATTCGGTTTATTCACTGGATTATTTGCCGCTTTATTCGGTTCTGTTTTTGAAATAGTTATTACTTTAATCACAAAACATAATGATGTAATAGCATCCTTTACCGATCTTCAGCGTATAGTTCAGAATCTACCGCTTAGTGAAGAAATAAAAAAAGAAGTACTCAACATTTTTCAATCAGTTAGAGAAGATATTCTGAAAAACGGATTCTCAATTCTTTATACTTTTTCTGTAATTGTAAATAATTTTATTGTTAATTCAATTTTTGGATCCGTCGGCGGTTTAGCTGGCGCGCAAATAATCAACAGCAGACTTAATAATCCATCGAGCCGTAAATAAAATGATTACAGCATTAATTTTTAGTGTTCATTTAGTTTTTATGCTGGTCATATTTACCAAAAAATGGCAGGATGAATCCTTAAGTTCAGCATTTACAAATTTAGCGTTGCTTATAATTTTATTTGCTGTCGGCTGGTCAATTTCTACTTCTGTTGTAAAAATATTTATTGACAACAAAGGTTTCGGAATTCAATTCGATTCAGATGCAATCTCATTAACTCTTCTTTCAATTGCAGAATTTTTCTTTTATAGATTTTATTATAGGGAAGATAAAGCGGCTACTGAAGCCGGTACGGGAAAGTAATTACCACCGTTTGATCAATTTGTTTTGCATTTTTAGGTAATGGTTCAAACCGCCAATTTTTTAATGAATTGATTGCGGTAATTTCCAAACGTGCATCTGCTTTGATAAGCGGAAATATTTTACTAACTGTCCCATCAGGTAGAATCGTAAATCGTAATTTAACATCTATCTCTTTTGAAACTCCTTCAGGATACTCCGGTAAATAGTAACTGTAAATGCGTCTCATTCCCTTTCCGCCAAAATCTAATTCAAAACCGAAACCTCCGTCTCCTGCCCCGCCTAATTCACTTCCTTCTTTTTTTGTATCTCCTTTAATAAGCGGTTTTACCTTAGGATTTTTTACTTCCTCATTCTCTTTCTTCTTATCAGATGTTATCAAATTATCTTCATCTGTTTGTTTTGATTTTGGTAATTCTACTTTTTTAAGTTCTTCTTTCTTTTTAATTGATTTCTCTTCGGGAATTTTATTTTCATCAACAGCAGTTTTTTGAAATTGTGCGCCTGGACTTCCTGACCCGCTTCCGGAACCAAATCCAACCAGTAAATATTCCTGAAGATTAGATTCACCAGACATTTTTACAAAAAGAAAAATCAATGCTAGGATCAAATGAAATGAAATTGAAACCAAATATGAAATATTTCGAGGTTCTTTTGTAAACATTAGTAAGAAACTTTTTCGGTTTGAATTGTGAACTTTTCAATTCCAATTCCCTTTGCTGCATCAATAACTTTAATAATGATATCAATTTTAACAGATTTATCAGCACGTATTGTAAGATTATCGCTCTGATTTTTTCTTATTGATGAGAGCTTTCCGGCAAGTGCATTGAGTGAGACTTCATCGGATCCTACATAAACTCTCCCTTGATCTGTTATCGTAACGGAAAAATTTGTTGCTTGAGCTTGCTCGTTATTTTTTGCGCCCGGCAATTTTATTTTGACACCGGTTTGAAGAACAAACTGTGACGACAAGAGAAAAAATATTAATAGCAGCATCACAATATCGGTCAAAGAAGAAAAGTTAAAAGCGCTTATTAATTTATGTGGGGATTCAAATTTCATTTTATCACCTATAGTTCTATTTCTTCATCATCCAAAAAAACTTTATCCGTCTCATCTAAGACATCAAGAATATCAGTTGCAACTCTTTCCATATCCAAAACGATTTTACTTATTAGACTTACAAAATAATTATATAAAGCAAGTGCAGGAATTCCTATGAACAGACCGAATGCAGTTGTAAGTAATGCTTCCCAAATACCGGAAGCAAGATCAGCCGGACTAGCACTTCCTTGAAGTTCTTGAATTTTCATAAATGCAGCGATCATTCCGGTTACAGTTCCAAGAAAACCCAGCATCGGTGCGGCTCCGGCTACTGTTGCCAAAGTTGCTAATCCTTTTTCGAGTTTACTGATTTCCTGTTTCCCGGCTGATTCAATTGATTCAATTACTCTTTTGCGTCCGAACTTGTGTTTCTTTAATCCCCGGCGGATAATATTTGAGATTGGCGATTTCTCTTCCATGCAATAATTGATAGCTCCGGCAAGATCTTTTTTCTTAAGTATTCCTCTTATCTTAATTGAAAACACCGGTACATTAATCTTAGCTTTTCTAATAACCATAAACTTTTCAATTACAATAGCAAAACCGATAATAGAACATACAAGGATCGGCCACATTACTAATCCGCCCTTCAAAAACATTTCGATTAAATTCATATATAACCTTCCGGAATATTTTATAATTTATTTTTATTGATATAATCTTGAATTTCTTTTTCTGAATTAAAAAAACCAACACGAACACGGTACCATGTTCCTCCTTTTTGAGGAAGATAAGCTTCAACAATAAACGCATTTATGCCAAGAGTACGTAAACGTTTAACTTCTTGTTCGGCTCTAATTTTCCGCGGCCAAGAAGAAGTTTGATAGCTATAATTTTTCCCATCGAAGAAAATTGATTTGTTTACACGCGTATCTGTAACCGGAGTTTTATACAAATCACTATTCTCCGGTTTGGTTTTCGGTTCCGTTCTTAAATTATTGGAAGCTAATCTTGATTCTTGATTTTGAAAAGCATTCCCTTGTTTGATCGGGACAGGCGGAGTTGCAGAAATTGGAAAATCACTTAACTCATCGTTTATCGGTTGTGAAGTAACATTATTATTCTGAATAGAATTATTTTGTTTAGTAATTGTTTGGTTTGGTATTAATGACTCTTGCGAATCAATAGCATTTTGGTTCAACTGCTGAGAATTATTAGCATCCAATTTTGTCTGTTGAGGTTCATTCGGATTATTTCCTCTAATAATTAGATAAATTATTATTGAGGTTACTAAAACAAATGCAGAAAATATTAGAATAAATGTTTTATTAAAATAATTATCTTTTTCTTTCATGACAGGTTTTATCCTAAGTTTATTATAATCCTCTTCATAGTTTCTATCATCCTCATCAATAAGTGTTATTGTTTTATTCCTTTCTCTGCCAATTCTCCGGTCTTCAACAAATTCATACTTAACCGGAGGACCGGAAAACTCTAATACAACTTTTTTAGGATGATCAGAATATTCATCAGTTGGTTTCTTAAATCTGAATGATCTTTCATTAGTTAATCGTCTGCTGTATTTAAGTCTATCTTCATTTAACCGTTCGTCTTCTTCATAGATTTCACGCTCAAGTGTTTTTTCCAATTCTTTGAATAGATCTTTTGTAAATTTTTTATCAGTGCCAACTTTTTCATCAATTAAATCCAAGTTATCATCATCATCAAATTGATCAACCATTTCGAAGTTAGCTTCCTCTTCATCAATAATTGCACCGAATTCATCTTTTAATTCGTCGCCCCAATTCCATTCGATCTTCTCTTCAAGTTTCGGATGTTCCCTTTCTAAATTATCATCTTCAGTTTCAACGCCAATATTTTCTTTTTCATCGGCAATTGTTTCCGGCTCGCCTTTTTCTTCAAGATCTATTGATTCTTTCTCTGGTTCTGTCTCTTCTTGTTTATCTATTGTTATCTCGGGTACACTCAATATTTTCGGCTCAAACACTTCATTTTGAATATATAGATTCTCTTTAGGAATTAATATTGAATCATCAAGCAGATCGGCAACAGTCAATGATCCAGTTGAGATTTCCATTGCTTCAAGCGCAGAATAATCCGTCGGTTCTTCATCAGTTGTTGTCGTGCTATCAATTTTATTTGTAATACCGTCTTCTTCCGAGTTTATATTTAATTCTTCAACTTTGATGATTTTTTCGAGGTCAGAAAATTTGTCTTCTTCATTGGCTTGAAGAGAAATTTTATCTGATGTTTTGTCATCAACTGTATTTATTTGTTCATCGTTTATTGTTTCAGAAACTTCATCCTTTAAAAAATTATTTGGTATACTTCCCGGTTCAGTCTGATTTTTATAATTAATATCAGCGGTCAATTCTGCTAGTTGCGATTGAATATCATCAAGTTTTTCGGCTTCATATTCTTCTGGTGATTTATAATAATCATCCCATATACTAAAGTTTGGAATTTGATCTGAATCAGCGATTAATTCTTTAACTCTTTCTTCGATTGATTTTCTCAACATTGCATAAGAAGTTTCAGTATCTGGTAATTCATCAATTGATAGAGGCAGCAGAGGTTTTCCGACACCGATGCTGAACACTGTAGCATCAAATTCAAGTTTCGTTTTTACTTTTGGAAGAACCTCAATTGCTAAATAAAGATTATGAGTTTCATGAGTAAAATCTTCGGGGA
>JBBAAM010000038.1:0-38104 GCA_041658245.1 Melioribacteraceae bacterium | reverse complement strand
TTTCAGGACAAAAAATTATTGACTACTTGATCGTACCGCGAACTGCAGGTGAAAAAGAAATTCCTCCAATGGAGTTTACTTATTTTAATTCTTCGTCAAGAAAATATGTTACTCTTAAATCTCAACCGTTCAAAATAAATGTACAGCAGGGAGTTGCCGGCAGTGAAACAGCTTCACAAGGATTTTCTCAGAGCGATGTAAAATTATTGAGCGAAGATATTCGTTTTATCAAAACTTCTAATTTTAATTTTGAACCGAAACAAGATATTACTCTGATCAAACCCTGGTTTTGGTTCTCATTGATTGTTCCGTTCTTTAGTTTAATCGGCGCTGTAGTATTTAAGAAGAGACAAGATAAACTTTCGGGAAATGTTCAATTAATGCGTTATCAAAAAGCCGAGAAAGCCGCACGAAAAAGATTGAAGCGATCAAAAGAGGCATTAGATAAAAACGACATAACTAATTTCTATGCTGAATTATCTTTAGCATTGTTCGGATATCTTGAAGATAAACTTGGAATTCAAAAAGCAGAATTTACACTTGAAGGAGCTGTTGAAAAACTTATTCAGAAAAATGTTGCTGAGGATTTAATCGCACAATTAAAACGCATTGCCGGAAAATGTGAATATGCACGCTTTGCACCTCAAGGCGAAATATCAGCCGAAGCCGCCGATCTATACAATGAAGCTGTAAAAGTAATTGTTGAAGTTGATTCATCGTTGGAGAGAAGAAGATGAGAAAGATATTGATCCTACTTTTTGTTTCTGTAAATTTGTTCGCTCAGTCTCCCGATGAATTAATGAAGAATGCAAATAAATTTTATCAAGAAGGACAATTTGAGCAGGCAGTTCAGACTTACCAAAAAATTCTAGGCCAAGGTTTCGAAAGCGGAGCTATTTATTATAATCTTGGTAATACATATTTCAAAAGCGGAAAATTAGGTTATGCAATTTACAATTATGAAAAAGGATTGAAGCTTGAACCGAATGATGAAGACCTTTCATACAATTTAAGAATCGCACAAGCACGTACGTTTGATAAAATTACAGAACTGCCGAAGTTATTTATCATTGCATGGTGGGAAGGATTAGTCACATCTTTGAGTATATCTGCGTGGTCATTTATTGTGATTTTAATTTTTTGGATATTATTAATCAGCATTGCTGTTTATTACTTTTCACGTAATTCAAGATTTCAGAGAATTTCCTTTTTAAGCAGCTCAATTTCGCTTGCTGTATTAATTGTTGTAGTTGTTCTTTTGTTTGCACGTGTTAACAGAGAAGCCGCAACAAATTACGGGATATTATTACAGCAAACTTATTCTGTAAAAGTGTCGCCGGATCTAAAGGGAAGCGATGCATTCGTGATTCACGAAGGAATAAAGTTTAGCATTGAAGATCATGTTAATGATTGGATGAAAATCCGTTTGGTTGACGGGAAGATCGGCTGGATCCCCAAAAGCGTAATGGGGCAGATATAAATTTTGAATAATACCCAAGCTAAAAAATACAGTAACACAAAACTTATTATAGGAATAGCCGAAGCGGTTATTTCATTCATTCTGCTTCTTCTTTTTATCTTTTTTAAATTAAGCATGCAGTTGGAATTTTATATCAGAAATTTTATTTCAAGTGATTATCTATCACTCCTTATCTTTGTTATAACTCTAAGTTTAATATCACTAATTCTTTTTGCCCCGTTTAATTTTTACACCGGCTATTATCTTGAACATAAATACAATCTCTCGAATCAAACTTTTTGGAAGTGGATTTTAGAAGGATTAAAAGGAAGTCTTGTCGGTGCTGTTATTGGTATTCCGCTTCTTTTCCTTTTCTACTATACATTAAAGAGTTTTGGAATTATCTGGTGGCTTCCTTTTGGTGTGTTAATGTTCATAGTTTCGGTTCTACTTGCTCAAATTGTACCGATTATTATTCTCCCGATCTTTTATAAAATCACTCCGATAGAGAATGAATCATTGAAAGAAAGAATTATAAATCTAAGTAAGGATGCGGGATTGAATGTTCAGAATGTTTACAAGTTCAACATGAGCAAGAACACTAAAAAAGCGAACGCAGCTTTTACCGGATTGGGCAAGACAAAACGGATTCTTCTTGGAGATACTCTGTTAGATAATTACACTGAAGACGAAATTGAAACCGTAATTGCACATGAGTTTGGACATTACAAAAGAAAGCATATCATAAAAAATATTTTTATTGGAACGATTTTTAGCTTCCTAACTTTTTATCTGATTGCTCAACTGCATAAAGTATCATTAAGCTGGTTTGGTTTTTCAGAGATTACTCAGATAGCATCTCTTCCGCTTCTATTTTTGTGGGGCGCGGTCATCGGTTTAGTTCAAACTCCCATTTCAAATTATATATCGCGAAAATTTGAGTACGAGGCGGATAATTATGCCGTCATTGCTACGAAGAAGAAAGAAGCATTTATTCAAACACTTGAAAAACTTACAGATCAAAACCTGGGCGACCGGGAGCCGCATCCTTTAGTTGAGTGGTTTTTCTACAGCCATCCGTCAATTAAGAATCGGACGAAAAATTTAGGCGAATTAAATTAATCGTAACTTTGAATTCTTCACTTCCACATCAGCAAAATAATTTTTATAATTAGGTTAGAATATTAATAAACTATGTGGTTTGATGAGAAATAAAATTATACATCTACTTCTCGTCTCAATCTTGATGATTATTATTTCGAATTGTTCATTTGAAAAAAATGATACTTCTATAACTCCTGCTCCGACACCAAGTGGTACTGTCCCAAATTCTCCAACTCCGCTCAGTGGCGCAGCCAATCAATTTTTATTTGTTACCTTAAAATGGGAATGCGATAATGCTTTTGACTTTGATATTTATATCGGAGAAACCAATCCTCCTCTAATTAAATATGCAACTACAACTAACAAATATTTTACAACTCCAATTCTAAAATATAATACTCGATATTATTGGCAGGTTATTGCAAGATTGAATGACGGCACCACCAGCAAAGGTCCTATTTGGAATTTTATTACTGCGCCTACTTTATCCGTGATTAGTAACGGTTTTGCAATGAATCTAAACAAAATTGAAACTTTAATTCCGAATATTATAAATATCACTTTTCAGGTTGTTGATTTGAACGGCATTGGAGTTAATTCACTTAAAAGTAAAGATTTTGAAATTTTCGAAGACTTTCAACCACTTTCAAAAACCGAATCCGAACTGACCATTGTTAATCATCCAACAGTTAATAATCAAATAAGAACTGTATTGATACTTGATAATAGCACAAGCGTTGAAAGTGATACAAGCAAAATAAAATCAGCAGCAAGAGCTGTTTCTAAAGGAATTAGGCCAAACCAAGAGATTGCCATTTATCAATTCTCCGATAAAATTGATCTCTTACAGGATTTTACAAATGATGCTAATTTACTTGTGAATGCTATAAACACAAAATATTCGATCGGGATAAAATCAACCGATTTTTACGGTGCAGTTGTTTTTGGAACGTCAATGTGGACAGATCAATTCTCAATTGAAAAATTTATTCAAGGTTGTTTGGTAATAATCTCTGATGGAAACGATACTCAAGGATCATCATCATTAGCAAATGCTATGAACGCTGTTCACAACAAACTTGTTTTTACAATCGGATTAGGAAGCGAACTTCAACCCGAAATATTAAATAAACTTGGAACCGGGGGAAGTTTTAGGATAGGTCAAGAAAACGAAATAACAAAACAATTTGTCATCATGGAGCAATCATTAATAAAAACAGCAAATAGTTTTTATGATCTATCATATAAAAGTCCAAAGCGGGGTAACGGCAATCATTCATTACAAATAAGAATTGTTGGCAATCAATTTACCGGCAACCGGTCTACTATTATTACAACATTCAGTAGTGCGGAATTTTATTAATTTTTAGCTGAATTTTTTTAGGAAAAAATTTTTCTTGTCTGTTACAAAAAAAGACGTTGAATACATCGCAGAACTAGCCCGACTCAAATTTAAGGAAGCAGAGTTGGAAAGTTTTACACATCAACTTAATGAGATCTTAAGTTATGTAGATAAATTAAACGAACTGGATACTGAAAATGTTGAACCGCTTTCACATCCGGTAGAAAATATAAATGTATTCCGTAACGATGAATTGAAACAATCAATTTCTACAGAAGAAGCGTTAAAGAATGCGCCGGATAAAACCGAAGAATTTTTCAAAGTGCCAAAAGTCATCAATCAATAACAGTATACTTAATGATAATAGGAATTATACCTGCCCGATTTGCATCCTCGCGATTAATGGGAAAACCGCTTGCTGATATCGGCGGCAAACCAATGATTCAACATACTTACAACAACGCCAAAAAATCTAAGTTATTAGATAAAGTTGTTATTGCAGTTGATGATGAAAAAGTATTTCAGGTTGTAAAAGAATTTGGCGCGGAAGTTTACATGACTCCTAAAAATTGTACCAGCGGATCAGACCGAATTGCAATTGTAACAGAAAAAATACCTGATGCGGCAATAATAGTAAACATTCAAGGTGATGAACCATTCATAAAAGGTAAAATGATTGATGAGGCAATCGAACCTCTTTTGTTTGATAGGAAAGTAAATGTTGCAACACTTGCAAGAAGGATTTCTAATGTTGAAGATATGAAGTCTCCTTCGGTCGTTAAAGTTGTTTTCGATTATAATAATATGGCATTATACTTTTCACGATCTCCTATTCCTTTTGTACGCGAAGCAAAAACAAATCTTGCAAGAATACAAACTGCAGAAATTTATAAACATATTGGTTTGTATGTTTATAGGCGTGAATCGTTATTAAAATTTACTCAGCTTAAGCCGACTGATCTGGAACAGATAGAAAAATTAGAACAGTTAAGATTTCTGGAACATGGATTCAAAATGAAAATTGTTGTTACCGATTATGACAGTTTATCTATTGATACACCAAAAGATCTTGAATTAGCAAGACGATTTTATGATAAGCATTCGAAAACATCTGGAAAAACCAAATAAAAGATTATTCAATTTGTTGTCTTTTCGAGAGATCAATGTTATTTTTGAGGCGTGAATCATTCACAATTGGAATTTAGGCAGGAGAATATTGATGGATAGTAAGATCAGAGTTCTAATTGCAAAAGCCGGATTAGACGGACATGATAGAGGAGCCAAGGTTGTTGCTGCTGCATTACGCGATGCTGGAATGGAAGTGATCTATACCGGACTACGCCAAACTCCGGAAATGATTGTTGAAGCTGCTATCCAGGAAGATGTTGATGCTATTGGAATTAGTATTCTTTCCGGTGCTCATATGACTCTTTTCCCCAAGATTTTGAATTTGATGAAAGTGAAACAAGTGAACGATATTCTTCTTTTCGGCGGCGGAATAATTCCCGCAGAAGATTTGGAGAAACTTAAAGAGTTGGGTGTTGGTGAATTATTCACACCCGGAACCTCAACTCAAGAAATAATTAAATATTTAAGAGAGTGGGCAGCAAAACACCCGCGAAATTAATTTATTAGGAAGTTTAATGTCTTCAGGTTCTAAACAACGAATAATTTTTTTGGATCTAATGCGTGCACTTGCCGTTCTTTTGATGATCCAAGGGCATACGATAGATACTTTTCTTGGCGATCAATACAGAACATTCGATTCCAATATCTATAACATTTGGTTTACGATTCGCGGTTTTACAGCTCCGATATTCATGTTCGTTTCGGGTGTTACATTTACATATTTATTGCGCTCACAGTCTCTACCTTTTCTTGAAAACCCGCGCGTAAAAAAAGGTGTTCACCGTTTCATGATCTTACTTCTAATTGGTTACCTTTTGCGTTTCCCAACTTACCGCATGTTTGATTTTAGCGAAGTAGATCATGGTCAATGGCTAACATTTTTTACAGTTGATGCTTTACATCTGATTGCATTTGGAATTTTGTTTATACTTTTCCTGAGTTATATTGCTGAAAAATATAAACGAAGCGACTATTTAATATTTTCGCTTGGCGCTGCTTTCTTTTTCTTCATGTTTCTGTTAACAGAAAAAATTAATTGGGCAAATTTTCTTCCGATTCCTTTTGCAGCTTATCTATATCAAGGAACCGGCTCTTACTTTCCGTTATTTCCCTGGGCGGGATATGTAATTAGCGGCGCTTTGCTTGGAAGTTATCTTGCGAAAAACCCGCTCTCGTTTTCTACGAAACAGTTTAGTTATAAATTATTTTTGTTTGGTGTGATTTCTTTGGTGGTTTGTTATTCAATTCATTCATTTGAAGATTCTCTTTACGGTGAAAAAACTTTTTGGACAGATAACACAGCGCTCATCTTTTACCGTTTGGGAATTATTCTAATGCTGAATAGTTTAATGGCATTTATATCATTACGAATTAAAAATATTCCGGATATTATTTCTAAAATTGGGAAAAACACTTTACTGGTATATGCTGTGCATGTAATAATATTATATGGTAGCGCATGGATTCCGGGTTTTGGAATGTTTTATTCTAAAACTTTGAACATACCTCTTTCAATTCTTGCTGCATTATTATTAATTGTTTTTATGTTTTGGTTTGTATCTTTGTTTGAACGAATGAAAAATTATCGCAGAAGGAAAATTGTTGCGGTTGAGATTTAAGGGAGAATTGAGTGAAGCGAAAATCGGAGAACTTAAATCCAGTTATTAATGAAGAAGAGAAAAAAATAGAACAAACACTTCGTCCAAAATCCTTCAATGAATTTACCGGCCAATCTAAAATTACAGATAATTTAAAAGTTTTTATCGGAGCTGCAAAAATACGAGGTGAAGGACTTGATCATGTTCTTCTTACAGGACCCCCCGGATTAGGCAAAACCACACTTGCACATATTATTGCAAATGAACTTGGCGCTAAAATAAAAATTACATCCGGACCGGTTCTTGAAAAACCGGGCGACCTTGCCGGGATCCTTACAAATCTGGAAGAAAAATCTGTTTTGTTTATTGATGAAATCCACAGATTAAGTCCTGTTGTTGAAGAATATCTTTACTCAGCAATGGAAGATTATAAACTTGATATAATGATTGACAGCGGTCCCAATGCTAGAACAGTTCAGATTAAACTTCCACATTACACTTTAATTGGTGCAACGACACGTGCCGGATTGTTAACTGCCCCATTAAGAGACCGGTTTGGCATTAAATCCCGCCTCGATTATTATGAAGGAGATCTGATCAGCAAAATAATTCACCGTTCTTCCGAAATTCTTAAAATTAAAATTGAAGATGATGCCGCAGATGAATTAGCAAAACGATCACGGGGAACACCAAGAATTGCAAATCGTCTCTTGCGCCGCACACGCGACTTTGCGGATGTAGATAATAAAAAAGTAATTGATCTTTCTATTACTAAGAAAGCATTGAATGCATTAGAAGTTGATGATTATGGTCTGGATGAAATGGATAAGGAGATAATTCTAACTATTATTGAAAAATTTAACGGCGGTCCTGTTGGTTTGAATACTGTTTCGGTTGCAGTAAATGAAGATCCCGGAACCATCGAAGAAGTTTATGAACCGTTTTTAATTCAACAAGGATTTATTAAGCGTACACCACGCGGAAGAGAAGCAACCGATCTCGCATATATCAGGTTCAATAAAAAACGGGGAATACAAAAAGAGCAAGAAAATCTCTTTGAATAAAATAAATCGGTTTAATTATGGTAAATGTAAATAAAATCAAAATTGGTGATAGTTCTCCGCTGGTTTTAATTGCCGGACCATGTGTAATAGAGAACGAAAAAATTACTTTAGAAATTGCGGAAGCAATAAAGAAGATCACAAGTGATTTGAACATTCCGTTTATTTTCAAATCAAGTTATAAAAAAGCAAATCGAACAAGCATCAAATCATTTTCCGGAATTCATTTTGATAAAGCACTGAAAATTTTGGAAAAAGTTAAGAAAGAATTTTCTGTTCCGATACTCACAGATATTCACTCCGAACAAGAAATTGAATCTGTTGCACATGTAGCAGATGTATTGCAAATACCTGCATTCCTTTGCAGACAGACAGATTTATTGATTGCTGCAGCAAGAACCAGGAAAGTTATTAATGTAAAGAAAGGTCAGTTTCTTGCACCGCAAGATATGAAGTATGTTATCGAAAAGATTGAATCAGCCAGGAATAAAAAAATTCTACTTACAGAACGCGGCTCAACTTTTGGTTATCATAATCTTGTAGTTGATATGCGCTCATTGGTAATTATGAAAGATCTTGGTTACCCGGTCATTATGGATGCAACGCACTCTGTACAGCTTCCAAGTAATTCTAATGTCTCAGGAGGCGAAGCGAAATTTATTCCTGCATTAGCTAAAGCTGCCGTTGCTGTTGGAGTAGATGGATTGTTCCTTGAAGTTCACTCCGATCCTTCTAAAGCTCTTAGCGATGCCGCAAGCCAATATCCGATAGAACAGTTAAGAAAATTATTGACACTTATCAAAAAGATTGATGAATTAGTTAAGAATGAAAAATGAAATATTAACTAAGATGAAGGAGATCAAGATTTTCCTTTTTGATCTCGAAGGCGTTCTTCTAAATAACAATACAACTTCGGATAAATTATTTGATTTGCTCTCGACAAAAATTAAAGAGTTTAATCGGCACGGATTGAAATTTGGGATTATAACCGCCAGAGAAGATGATGATCTGATTAATAAGCTGAAGTCAATTGAAAATTGTTTTGTTATATCTTCTTCACTCGATAAAGTTTCCTTGGCTGATAATTTTTTAACTAGAATTTCGGTTGATTACAAAAATGTATTTTATATGGGAGATGATCTTTTAGATATTCCGTTATTAAAAAAATGTAGATTGACATCAGCGCCTATGAACGGAAGAAGAGAGGTAAAGCGTATTGTAAACTTCGTTATAAAATCAAATGATCCGGAAAATATTATAAATGAAATTCTAAATTTATTTATGAAGTCAATGGAAATAGAAACCCGTGCTGCAAAATGATGCCACATATTTCCCGCGTAAGTTAAAATCTCAGGAGAGAGAGTGGCTCTATACTGCACTTCCAGAAAAAAAGCTGGGATACATGCAGTACAGAGAAATTATTGACGGACTTGCTGTAATAGGTTTTGGAAGATTTGGTGGTGGAAATTTAATTCTTGGAAATGAAGGCGATATAATTGATCTGGAAGTATCGTCTGCACCGATCTTTGCCGTCTCAAATATATCATTTAAGAAAACAAATATATATGTAACGATTCATGAAGAGTCTGAAAGACAAATTGAAATTGATTTAAAGATAGATAATGAAAAAAATATACCGGATAATCTTAATCAATCAAAAATTTGGACTTACTCTAATTGGATTCCCGGAGAGAAGGCTCCTCATGATAATTCCAGGGTACGCGAAATTCATTTAGTAGAGAATGAAGTTGTGTTAACGATAGCGCCGCGGCATAAAAAAATTTGGGTTTATAATTCTAGAAGTGGTATAAACCATTTTGTTCCTGTAACAAATTTTTATAACGAGATGATTCTTCAAACGGAGATCAAAGATCCCGTAATTGCACTAAATCATGGAAGACTTTTTACAAATTTAGATGAATTTACAGATGAACAATTGGCTGCCGGTTTTTTAACTTACAACAGACATTGGAAACGTGTTGATTTAGATCATCATTATACAGAATTAAAAAGTGAACAAAAGAAAAAATCATTCTTAGATTTATTTAAAAAATAGAGGAAGTTGTGACAAGCGAACAAATAATTGCAAAAGGGAAAGAAGTAATTCGTATAGAAGGTGATGCAATTCTCAACTTGATCAATAACATTGATAAAAATTTTGCACAAGCTGTAGAACTGATGTTTAACTCTCACGGAAGAGTTGTTTTCACAGGAATGGGGAAGTCCGGTATAATTGCACGCAAAATTGTTGCAACATTAAACTCAACAGGTACAGCTGCAATTTTTATGCATCCAACGGATGCTCTTCATGGCGATCTTGGAATGGTTCGCAAAAATGATATTGTAATTCTAATTTCAAAAAGCGGCTATACGGAAGAAATACTTCAACTTATTCCAATGTTTAAGCGCATTAATGTTACAATAATCGGCATGCTTGGTGAAACTGATTCGAAACTTGCTAAGGAATGTGATATCGTTCTAAATGTTAGCGTTAAAGAAGAAGCATGTCCTCATGATCTTGCACCGACAACATCTACAACAGTGGCTCTAGTTTTAGGTGATGCCCTAGCGATCGCTCTATTAGAAAAGCGTGGATTTACTGTTGAAGATTTTGCTATGCTTCATCCCGGCGGTAGTTTAGGAAAACGTCTCTCTCTTAAGATCGAAGAAATTATGATAACTGGAAAAGATATTCCCATTGTAGATGAAAATGAATCCTTAAAAGATGCAATCTTGATGATAACTTCCAAACGGCTTGGCGCTACTTGTGTTGTTAACGGCGAAGGTGTTTTAACAGGAATAATTACAGACGGAGATTTAAGGCGTCTGCTTGAAAAGACATTAGACATAAAAAGTTTGACTGCAAAAGATGTTATGACCAAGAAACCCAAAACGATCAATAAAGATTTTCTTGCATCATTTGCCCTTCAACAAATGGAAAATTTTAATATCACTTCAATAATTGTTGTAGATGAATTAAATAAACCGGAAGGTATTGTACATCTTCACGATCTAGTAAAGTTAGGTTTACAATCAAGATGAAAAAAATCTTTGCAGCAATATTTTTTTTCATTTCGGTAATCTCCTGTTCTGAAGAAAAGATTCAACCAAGTATTGATAAAACTAATGTTCAGGGGGAAATCCCTTCAAATGAAAGTTGGAATTCTAAAATAACGTTTACCGATGAAGGGAAAATAAAAGCTGTTTTATTTACCGACCATTTAAAAATGTATGAAATGCAGAGAATAACTTTACTCGACGGAGTTAAAATTAATTTTTACAATAAAGATCAAAAAAATACTTCTTGGCTTACCTCTCTTAGAGGTAAAGTTGATGATGTTACAAAAAATATGTTCGCTTTTGACAGTGTTGTTGCTAAGAATGACAGCGGCACTGTTCTCAAAACAAACGAACTGATGTGGCGGCAAAATGATCAGAGAATTCTTACAGATAAATTTGTTACAATAACATCACCCAAAGAAATAATACATGGTTTTGGGTTTGAATCCGACCAGCATCTGAATAACTATGTAATTTATAACGTAACTTATTCCTCCTCGCTTACAAAGAAGAAAAAGTGATGAAACGATTATTGCTAATTCTCATATCGTTAATCTGTATTTCTATCAATTTAATAGCACAAACGGAAGATAATAGAATTCAGGTTGTAGGAGATAGTCTCTTAGGTAAAACAATTAATGGTGAAAGCATTCGTGAGGTACAAGGCAATGTTGTAATGACACAAGGCGCTGTTAAGATCACTTGCGATAAAGCTATTCAATACCTTGCACGTAATGAAGCGGAACTGATCGGCAGAGTAGTTGTTGTTCAAGACAGCATTATAATTAAAACCGCTCGCGGTTATTATTATGGTGATACAAAAATTGCTTTTTCTAAAGTTGGAATATTTTTAACAGACGGTCATGTTAATCTGAATTCTAAAAACGGTTATTACTATTTCGATGAAAAGCGGTCTTATTTTTATGAAGATGTAAAATTACAAGATTCACTTTCCAACATTTCAACCAACAAACTTACCTACTATGATGATGAGGATAAAGCTGTTGCCGTCGGTAATGTACAAGTTAGCGATACTTCATCTACAATTTTTGCAGATAGTCTAATTCATTATCGAAACACGAAGATCACATTCGCATTTAATAATATTAGAATTTATAATCCATCAAACCGGTTAGCAATTTTTGGCAACAAACTTGAAGATAATGGGGAGAAAAATTATTCGAAGATCACGGATAAACCGTTCTTAGTCCGAATAGATACTCTTTCAAACGGAGCTCTCGATACTTTAATTATTTCCGCAAAGATGTTGGAATCTTTTGACGACAGTTTGAAAAAAATGATTGCTACAGACTCGGTAAAAATAGTGCGCAGTAATTTTGCATCAGTAAACGGACTGACAATATTTTATCAGAAGAATGATCAGATACAAACTTTCAAACGGGAAATGGATATAACTCCTCCGGTAATCTGGAACGAGGAAGCTCAACTTGTAGGCGACTCTATAAATATTTTTATGAAGGAGAATCGTTTGGACCGTATGGACATTAATGCTAATGCATCAATTATTACATCAAATAAAGATTCCGTTTTTCGCTTCGATCAGCTATCAGGTAAAAAAATAAAAATGTTTTTTGATGATAAAGGGTTAAGCCGAACAGAAGTTAATGGAAATGTATTAAGCATTTATTATATGTATGAAGACGGTGAACCTAACGGATTACTCAAGTCCAGTTCCGAACAAGCCAAGATCTATTTCAAAGATAAAACTGTTGCTGATGTTAGATTATATGGGAAACCGGTGAGCGAATATCATCCGGAAAATATTATTTTAGGCAAAGAAAAAGATTTCACTATTCCTACTTTTAGAATATATTCGGGAAAACCCACAAAAGAAAATCTTCTCTTTAAGAGAAAAGATATTCTTTCCTATTTAATGAAGGACGTGCAATATTATGCAGGAAAACTTAGTACTAAGAAGTGAAAATCTTAAAAAGGTTTACAAAAAAAGAGCGGTTGTAAATCACGTATCTGTTGGAGTTGAGCAAGGAGAAGTAGTTGGATTGCTTGGACCAAACGGTGCTGGAAAAACAACAACCTTTTACATGATTGTAGGAATGATAAAACCTAATGAAGGAAAAGTATTTCTTGATAATAGAGAAATAACAGATGAGCCGATGTACAAACGTGCAAAAATGGGAATTGGTTATCTGCCTCAAGAAGCTTCCATTTTTAGAAGATTAAGTGTTGAAGATAATATAATGGCAGTCCTTCAAATGATGCAGCTTACTCAAGAAGAAAGAAAAGAAAGACAGGAAAAACTTTTAGAGGAATTAGGAATTAATAATGTCCGGAAAAATTTAGGATTTCAATTGAGCGGCGGTGAAAGAAGAAGATGTGAAATCGCACGTGCACTTGCAACGAATCCAAAATTCATTCTTCTCGATGAACCTTTTGCAGGTGTTGATCCGATAGCGGTTGAAGATATTATGAATATTGTTGCAAATCTTAAGCATAAAGGGATTGGTATACTGGTTACAGACCACAATGTTCATGAGACTTTGAGTATAGTTGACCGTGCGTATATTTTAATTAACGGAGAAATATTTAAGGAAGGAACTGCAAATGATCTTGCTGAAGATACAGATGTAAGAAAATTGTATCTGGGAGAGAAGTTTAAGCTCGATCGTTATTCTTAAATAAAAGCAAAAAGAAAGTACGATATTATTGAAATAATTATAAAGTATAGAAGGATCTTTACAATCATCTTTGTTCTTTTAATTATTTTTCTTTTTTTATGATATGTTTTTGTTGCTTCGTCATCCCGTTCGTAATCGCCTTTCTCTACCGACCACTGATGGTAATTATTTTCTTTTTTCTTATTATGCATTATTTTTATTCCATCCTAAATTTTCTATACAATAATTTTTTAATAATGCTCATAATTTCAAAACATTAACAGCAGCATTAGTAATTCAAACTAAAACGACTAAGATATTATTTGTTAAACTCTCTAATAATTTTTTGAATCTCATCTTCACTAATCCCGTTTCCAAATAGAGCATTATGTTTTTCGCTAACAGATTTTCTACTAACATTTCCTAAAGGGTTAGTTGAAGGATTTCCTGCTCGAGCGCGTAATCGTTCTTCAATCTGCTTTGTAAAATTTCCTTCTTGATAAGAACTTTTAATATTTATATCGAAAGGGAGATCAAAAGAAGTTACGCAATTACCCGGATTAACAGGCCGGGTTTCAAAAGCGAGGGTTTTAACATTCATTAAATGTTTAGCTGTTACGTTCTCTGAAATTATAGAACCACCCCAAGTACCGGGACCTAATGTCATTGAAGGCATTAATCCAGTTGTGTATCCTACTGCCCCAACTGATGCAGGTGTATTAACTACAATTCTAAATGCCGGTTTCTCAAGAGCAAATTTCATAATTATTTCTTTATCGTTGGAATGAATCGCCATTGTATGACCGATTCCTCCGAACTCTAATAATTCAATTGAACGATGACAACCTTCTAACCAACCATCTACAGTATAGAAAGCCAGCATAGGAGAAAGTTTTTCTATTGATAACGGTTCATCTTTTCCAACATGTTCACATTCAGCAATAAGAACAGTTGTATTATCTGGTACATTAAATCCGGCATAATTGGCGATCCAAGGAGCGGGTTTACCGACAATATCTGCATTTAGTTTTGCGCCGCGTGCAACTTTATTTTCTAATTTTTTCTTTTCTTCGGCGTTTACAAAATAACAACCGATTCTTTTTGCTTCATCAATTACTTTTTCTCTTAAAGATCTGTCAACAATCATCGCTTGTTCGGATGAACAGAGTGTTCCATTATCGAATGTAGTTCCATAGACAATATCTGCAACAGCCTTTTGATAATTTGCAGTTCGTTCTATGAAAGCAGGAACATTTCCGCTGCCCACGCCATAAGCCGGTGTTCCCGAACTATAAGCAGCGTGAACCATTGGCATTCCTCCGGTTGCAAGAATTACTGCAATGTTTTTATCCTTCATTAATGCATCGGTGCCTTCAAGAGTTGGAATGCTTAAACATTGGACCAATCCTTTTGGCGCTCCGGCTTTTTCTGCTGCATCGGAAACAACACGTAAAGCTTCGGTTGTACATTTCAAAGCTTTTGGGTGAGGAGAGACAACAATTCCGTTTCTGCATTTCAAAGAAATAATTGCTTTAAACATTGCTGTTGATGTCGGATTGGTAGAAGGAACTAATGCAGCAACGACTCCCATCGGTTCAGCTATCTTTAAAATTTTCCCGTTCTTTTGAACATCTATAACGCCAACTGTCTTCAAATCTTTTATGGATTCCCAAACATCTTTTGTACCGAATTGATTTTTTATTGTCTTGTCTGCAACTTTACCGAACCCAGTTTCTTCGTAAGCCATTCTTGCAAGACGTTCTGCTTCCTTATAGCCGGCATCTGCCATTGCTTTAACAATTTTATCTACTTGTTCTTGATTATAATGTTTGAATTCGAGTTGTGCTTCTTTTGCTTTAGCTGCTAATGTACGTGCTTCTTGTATGGATTGAAGATCTTTATCGAAGTTCATTTTACGCCCGTTCTTTTTACTAACTAAATATAAAGAGTGAGGGGATAAACTTCAATTGACGGTTGTTGGAGAAGTGTAATCGAAAAATTATCTTCTTCTTAATCTCTTATAGACACTTTTTCTATCGTCGATCATATAGATGATAACTTCTTTTATCTTATCGTCTATTCCGTAAATGATTCTTAAATCACCGACTCTTAATTTATATTCATCTCTTCCTTGAAGTTTTTTAGAACCGGCTAACCGGGGACTTACTTTAATTAATTCAAGACGCTTATAACAGCAGTTTCTTGTTTTGGAGTAAGATTACCAAGCTCTTTTGATGCGGACTTTGTAAGAAGGAGAGAATACATTATTTATTTTTTCTTTGTGAAAGATATTCTTCCAAAGAAATTCTTGGCTCATTTTTTCTTTCTTCAATAATTATTGAATAGCGTAAGTCTTCACGTAAGTCTTCATCTTGTATAAGTCTATTCATTACCGCATTACGATCTTTTTTCTTTAATGCGCGAAATGCAGTCCAAAAGATTTCAGCGGTTGCTTGTGTTTGTGTCATTTTATCTTCTTAAATATTTCTATGTTAATTTAATAAACTAATCCCATTTCTGCTATCATTGTATAAATGGATTTCAATCAAGACTGATCACATAATGCTCTTTTAGACTTAATAATACACCTTACGCAAGAATTGGAGAAAAGCTATTTTCTCCGTGGTTCTCTGTGCCTGCTCAGTGTTTCTCTGTGTTATTTGTTGGTCTTTATTGCACAGAGTGACACCGAGAAGTCGCAGAGTTACACAGAGATAAATTTTTGCATAAGGTGATTTAATAAATAGTTTATAGTTGAAGGTTATTGATAGTTATTTATTATGATAAACTGTTTCTCGTTCTACTTAATTATTTCTTTTAGATTTTGATAACCGCTCTTACTCACCGGCAGTTTTTTGCCATTGTGAAGTAAAACTTGGTACGATTCTTTTTCTAACAGTTCTATTTGTTTTATGGAAGATAGTTTTGCAATATAAGAACGATGAATCCGCAAAAAATTTTTCGGGTCAAGATTCTCTTCAAAGTATTTCATTGTTTTTTGTTTAAGGAAATTTCCCTTCTCTGTATAAAACATTGTATAATCATCCTGTGCTTCAATGTAACTTATTGCCTCAATTGGTATGATCTGTATTTTTTGTCCGCTCTTAATAATTACCCTGTCTAAAAACTCATTTCGTTTCTCTACTGATTTAACAAGACCGTCTAATTCTTGTTTTACGGGAGGAACATTTGTAATCAGTTTAATAGCTTTATTCAGAGCTTCGGCAAATCGAACTTCTGAAAAAGGTTTGAGAAGATAATCCGTAGCGTTCACTTCAAAAGCTTTAAGCGCGTATTGATCGAAAGCAGTAGTGAAAATAATTACAGGTGGTTCTTCAAGTATCTCTAGCATTTCAAAGCCGGTAAGCTTTGGCATTTGGATATCGAGAAAAATTAAATCCGGTTTTTGTTCATTGATCTGTTTGATTCCTTCAAAACCATCCGAACACTCTGCCACGAGTTCAACATTATTAATTTTTTTTAAGTAACTCTTTATTAATTCTCTGGCAAGTTTTTCGTCATCAATAATAATTACTTTGATATTTTTATTTGTCGTCATAAACTCAAACCGGTATATATAAATTAATTCTGAATAAGTTATTTAATTTTTCAACTTTAACAAGATTATCCTGGTTGTAAATTAGTTTTAACCTGTTCTTAATATTTTTTATTCCAATACCTTCACCTTTTCTTGGAACTGCTTCGGGATCAAAATCATTTTCAACCGTTATTTTAAAATAATCACGTTCCATCCCGCATGAAAGTTTTATAATTACTTTGTCAAGACTTTCATAAACGCCGTGTTTGATCGCATTTTCAAAAAGGGGCTGAAGAATCATACTCGGAACTTCAAGCTCTTTACATTCCTGCTTAACTTCTTCAACAAATTCAAACTTATCTGCAAAACGAACCTTCTCAATATCAAGATACAATTTTGCGTTATTTATTTCCTCGTTCAATTTATTTTTTTGTTTTTCATTTTTCGAAAGAGTGCTTCTAAGAAACGCTGAAAGTTTAATTGTCATCTCTTGAGCTTGAGCAGGATTTGATAATGTAAGCGAGCTGATCGAATTCAAACTGTTGAAAATGAAATGAGGATTAATTTGATACTTAAGCGTTTTTAATTCTGCTTCTTTTACAAGAGCATTTAGTTCAACTTCTCTTAAGAGCTTCTCCTGGAAATTATTGTAATAGATGATCACATAATCAACGGCTATGATTACAGTATAATAAAGGATCCCGATTAAAAATCTCCACACTAATGATATTACAAGAAACTCGGCATAGATACTTTTTCCAGTGATAAGGTTAATCATAATATAATAGCCGGCAAGAATCCATAAGCCGGATGTAATAACAGCCGCAGCAATATGATTTAGAAAAATCTTAACTGCATTATAATTTTCTAGAGAATTAAAACTAACCGTATACCAGAGACTAATTCCCAATAACTGATAGATCAGATTAAAGACAGCGCTATCAAGCAAGGCAGTTAGAATTGGAATATTCAAAAAGAAGTTTAATACACTTACATGAACAAGAAAAATGAAAAACCAAACGACAAAATATGTAGCAAGGACTTTCTTATTGTTAATAAACGGATTTATCATTCTATGCTCATCAATTAATTAATAAAGAAGTTCGCCGCCGCCAAAAATTGTAACGCCCTTGATAACTAAAATTCCTTCAGAGCTTTGTGCCGGATCATAAGGGGCAAAGCGTTTATCATCAAATCCGCCAAATACAGAAGTAACATTCAGTAAAACTTTCCATCCTTGCGGAACCCGCAAATTGCATCCGCCAAATAATGTTGTTATCTCTAAAGTATTTTCTCCGGGTGCAAGTTTTACATTTGTGAAATCTAATTTCGTTCCGCCGAAAATTGTTGTAATTCTTCCGCCCTTAAAATTTTCTGAATGGATTACTTTATTGCATGAAGTAAGTACACAAACTTCATCTAAAATATCTTGTGAGTAAACTGCTCCTTGAGTTTGTGTTGATCCAACATTGAATTGAGTGTTGTGTACGCGTAACGGTTCTCTTCTTTTTAATATCAGCCAGAGACCGATAACAAATAATAGAATTGGCCAGAGATCGCGAAAATCAAAATCGAAAAAAAATGGAATAAAATGACGCGCTGTTCCGAACAAACCGATTATTAAAAAAATGTATCCCGCTAAACTGTTTTTGTGATTGATTAGAATTACTATACCGATAATAAGAAAGATAGTATGCCATGAGAATATGGTATGACGTAAATCGAACCAAAAAAAATTCAAATTATCTAAAAAGAATAAACTTCCAAGAGCAATTAAAATTATACCAAGCCAGATTCTTCTATTTGATGTTTGCATTGTAAACTCCTTAAAAAATTGTTTTGATTTCGCCGCCACCAAAAAGAACGATTCCTTTTATCAACAATTTTCTTCCTTCTTGAATTTTTTTGTTGGGGTCTTTCATTCTTTTATCTCCAAATCCTCCGAAGATTGGAAGTACATCAAGTTCAACATTCCAATCGGATGGAACAATTAACGTGGTTCCTCCGAACACTGCAGTTATTTCAATATTGTTTTCACCTTCTGCAAGTTTGGAATTGGTTAGATTGATTTCGGAACCGCCGAATATTGAAACAATACTTCCTCCCTTAAAATTATCTGAGTTAACTATTTTTGAACCGCCGCCGAAGATGCTTATACTTTCAACATAATCATTACTGTTTTTTGATTGTCCTGCCTCAACACGTTCTGCCAAACTTCTACAGTGTCCTTTTCTGCCGAAGATTATATAAAGACCGATCAAAACTAAAAGTAACGGCCAGAGTTCAGGAACCAGATTAAACAAACCAATTGCCATAAGAACAACGCCTGCGGTTTTGTTTCGAGAAAGAAAGAAGAAAAGCAATCCAATCAGAATGAAAAAATATTCCCATGTGAAATATTCATAAGGGAAATCCAGTATATTATAATTACGCATGACGAATAATGCGCCGAGTACAATCAGCAGAATTCCGATTATTACCCGTCCGTGAAGTTTTGGTGTTTCCATTTTATCCTCCAATAATTTTTTGTTTCTACTTATTCTGACGGCAAAGATAAAATTAGGTTATGAGTTTGAGTATGGAAAATCGGCGAACGGTGGAAAATTATCGGTGAATAGCAATTATTGTAACGCAGATTATTAATCTGCGTTAAATCTTTTCACTTGTATCTTCGCCTTCGTAAAGAGGGAGACTGTTGAGATTTTTCTGTAATGATGGTGGAAATATAATTGCTTTTGCTTCTGCTTCTCTTTGAATCTTTTCAGAGTCCGATTGGAGGTCCTGGGTCAGTATCTGTTTCGATCTTCTTTCCTGGGGCGGATTGAGCTTTTCCGATTTTTCAAACTCAATTACTTTTTCGAGTATCTCTCTTGGTAAGTCAACTTTGCACTTTGTTAGAATATCCAAAAATTCCCAAGCGAAGAAATGATCAATTTGAATTCGACGTTTTGTCATATGAGCGAATTTCCCAATTAGTCTACAAATGTTTTCGCGTTCCTCCGGCGTTAACTGATCAACAAATTCGTAGTCTTCAATTTTTTTAAGAGTCAAAATCAGAGGTTCCAAAACATCAAGCGTTACAATATAAACGTTATAATCAGCCATGTTATAAGAAAACTGTTTGATGGTAGTATCAACGGTGTTTGAAGGAATTACAAGAAAAATATCTTTTCTAACGTTTTCTTCCTTAATATATTTTTTAACTGCTTCTGTCTGTGTGCGAATGTAAGTTGGAAAGTTTTGTAAATCATCTGTTGCCGGACTCTTGGCATCAAAAACGACAAACTCATCACAAATCTTAATTGTATTATCTGGACTACCTTTGAAAGGTACCTTTTCTACATACTCAATAGTATGTTTTTGGCAAATCATCTTAATGGTTTCTTTAACTTTATCTTGATGCTTCGCCCAAGTTTCCTTCAAACTCTTGAGTTTATCGATTTCATCTTTTTGTAACTCTTCAATTTCTCTTTTCCTGTCGCCCTGTATTTGTTCTCTAATTAGATTGAGAGCCGAAACGTCTTTTTCATATTTTGTTTTTCGATCGTTTTCGGTTTGCTTGAAAATTGTATTCTCTTTTTTCAAGTCGGAAATGTCTTGTATCGTCTGGTTAGTTTTTTCTTTGAATAAAATAATCTCTTTATCCTGGTCGATAATTTTCTTTGCTGATTGTCTAATTGTTTCGTCTTTTGATGCAATTGAAACAGTAAGATCAGAAATTTTTAACTTGCCAATTTCGAGATCGCCTTCTAAATGTTTGGAATCATTTTCCAGTTTTAAATTATTTTCTTTCAAATGCTCAATATCATTTTTCAGAATTGATATAGTGTTGCTCGACTGATCTAAATCTCGAGAGATACGATCTACTGAACCAAGCAATGACTTGAACTCTTCATAAGCTTCATAACTTAATTCTCTTAAGGTCTTCCAGCTAAAAAGTCTTTGCCAGAATGATATGGTTTTGATGCGTTCGAAGAAGAGAGTTAGTTTCTCAAATCTATTTTCCATAAATACCTCTTTAAGTTCATGAGAAGTTTGATATTCAGTACATTACCGCTAACTGTCCTCGGCTTTGCATGCGGAATTTCAGGGCACTTACTTGTCCACCGAGCACAAAAGTTTGATAGAAGCACAACTGTACAATTACCAACTTCGCCCCGCATTTTTTAAAACCGTTGTTATGTAATTTTGCGTTTAATTTTTTAAGGTGACTGATATTCAAGGTGAGAAACTTCTATATGATATGGTATGAAGAATGTCATTTGAATTAATTAAAAAACCTATCAATCTTTCAAATCCAATACCAAATCCTCCTCTAAGTACTTGTTCTTGTTGATTAAGTGCGTTAAAGTACTCATCAAAAACTTCTTTAGGATTTTCTTTGTTTTCTTTAAGAAACTTGCCAACCTTTGAATTTTCTAATTGGGATAGAACTAAAGCAGGATCTTCTTCCCTTAAGCCACCACCGACGACTTCTCCCAAACGTGGAGCTAATAGGTCGAATGTAAATGTAAAATCTGATTCAGGTCGTCTTTTAATGTTGAAAAGCTTTTGCGTGAAAGGAAAATTAAGTATGAAGATAGGAATGTTGTTAAAGTGAGATAAAAGCAGTTTTTCTTCTCTTACAGAGAGGCTAATATCACCTTTATACTTATTGTCATTGATACGGTTTAGTATTTCTATTGCATCAGCGTAAGCAATAACCCTAAATTCATTTTCTAAACAATTATGTAGGTGCTCAACATTTCCTCCTAATTCGAGTAGTGATTTTTCGTTGTTACTTAAATTAAACCTTAATGCCTCCTTGATTATTTTTTCAACTAACCTAACAAGAGTGTTGAGGTTGGCTTCGTTATCTTCATTGTTGTCAAATGGCATTTCCGGCTCAATGAGCGTAAACTCAGATAATCTTCTGCCTTCAGCTTCTGGATCGTCAAAGGATTCTTCTCTAAAACTATTATTTACTGTGAAGACTTTTCTTTTTAGACTAACTACAATTTTTTCCAATTGAAGTTGAGCACTCTGAGATAAATGTGCTTCTTTACCATAAAAGGGTAGTTTAAACGATGCATAAGGATTCTCACAGGAGCCTGCAATATTAACTAATACCGCAGTTAAGACTTCTGTAAAATCTTCTGCTTCAAGAAAATTCCTAATTACAGCAAGAGTACCACTACGTATGTCAATTAGTGCATTGAACTTCTTGCTGCTGTAATTTCCCGTTTTAGTTGTTATGAACTGTTTTGTGTCCATATTTTTTAACAATTAAAAAGTAAATTGCGGTTGAAATAATTAGACTAAATATCTGAGCCCCTTCAAAAAAGCTCTCATATAGTGCTTTCTCATTTTGAAGGATGTTAAATACAGGGAACAATAGCCAATATAAACAATAGGTAAATGCTAAAGAAAATAAAATTGCTTTATCAGCATATCTTATAGTAACTTCATACCTTAATAAATTTAGTTCACAATCGTCTTTTTGTATTTTAATAGATAATAACCTTTTATGGTGGAATTCTATTACTGTTTGGTCATTATTGTTTTCAAGCAAGACAAGTGTTTTTTCTAGTTTCTCTATTTCTTCAGAGTAAGAAGGATTTTCTTTTTCAACGTAATCTTTAATTAAATAATCAGACCAAAATAAAATCGCTAAAGTAAATATTGTATGCCCGAAAAAGAATCTATTATCATCTAAAAAATAATTAGACCACCATTGATTATTAAGAGCAACGAAGGGACCTAAGACATAAACAATTGATATGAACATCATTATCGCAAATGGAAAAAGATAAGTAGGGTTTTTAAGAGCGGTTTCAGATGCCCACTTCCAATAATCTTTCATAGGTAATAAGACTAACCAAATTATGGATATAACTTTAGCTAAATATAACATATTTTGGAAACCATTTATCTTCCATTCAGATTTCAATAATAAAAGAAGCAAACCCCAAATAATAATGCAAGGTAAAATGATAAGTGCATAATCAAATTCTTTGATTTTCTCCTTACGAGGTTTTGATTTGAAAATCCAATTGAAGAATTGTGAAATAATCAATTGTCCTCCTTTTAGTTTTTTATAACATCTATATTAATTTAATGTAATCTATCCATAGATATATAAAACATTAATTTCAATTCAAGTATATTTTAATTGATTTTTTCTACAGTTTGATAGTACTTTAAATACTCTCTAAAGATAGAGCGCAACTTCCATCTTATCGTTTTTTTTGATTGTTTAGTAGCGTTGACCAATGATTCAAACACTGTCGAGTTAAGATTATTTTGCTCTAGGACTTTCATATTTTTCATATATGTATGACAAAAACCCCAATTCTTTCTGAGCACTTCGACAACCCGATTAATATTCACTGCATCCTCAGTATTTTCTGAAAGACCATATATATCAATCAATAACATAATGTCAACTATGTCTTTTTGCTCTAATTTGATTGGTTGCATACGTGTAAGAAATAGATCAGTAACGCTAAGAGAATATTCGTCAATACTAAATCTTTTTTCAAAATCGATTGTCTGTGCATAATTAAAAGGATTGCTAATTAGATCAATTGTGAAGTCATTATCTTTTTCGCGGTACAAGACGGTTCTTTTCCCTTCTGTCTGAACCATTAGTTCTTTGCTATATTCAAATCCATGCTTCTGAAATATTGTGAGGATATCAGGTAGATCATCTTGTTCCTTAAAAATTAAATCCAAGTCTTTTATCCATCTTATGCTATCAATCTTTTCCGTCTTTTTTAAACATTGGTAATAAACTCCAACAGAACCAAAGTACCTAATCTCAAGTTCATTTTTCCGGCATTCATCAATTATCATTTTGCCGAATTCAATTAAATTCGACAGCCTTTCTTCATTAGTCAATTGGGATTTCATCGAATGCTCTTGAAATATCAATATTCTCTTTTTTCTTTCTAATGTTCTTTACTGTATAGTACCATACAACCGCGACTGTAAATAACACTAAGATTGTGCCTATTGATTGTATAATTGGCCCAGTAGCTACTTCATCAAAAAGAAGAAAAACTGATAATGTTGCTACTGCTAATAAGCCAAAAAATCCGGCAATGGATATTAATGGAATTCCCCAAGGTTCATATTTTGAAATTTCCGTCTCTTTATACATAGACTTTTTCCTGTACGGAAATATAATAGCTCCAATCATTACAGGTATCCAGGCAAGCATTGCAGCAAGAACCAATATCAAACTATTAAAAAATGGAACGAAAAGAAAAAGAACAAGAAAAACTAAGTTGGCTATAACTACAGTAATAATAGCATTTACTGGAGTAAACTTTTGAGGGTGAACAAATCCTAAACTTGCCGGTGCAATCCTATCAAAAGACCAAGCCAAAACAGCTCTTGCTGAATATGTTAAAGTGGCAGGGATCCAAAGAAATGCCCATGAGAAGAAACCCAGACAAATCAATATAATCAGAATTGGTGATTGAGTAACAACGGCAGCCAATACAGAAAAATAAGGGGCAAGAGGCAAGTTAGCGCCCTCCTTGCTGAAATAATAGTTGGATAGGGCTGCTTGAAATTCTGGCGTGACAACTTTGTTTAAATTATGTGATAATAAAGTCATTAAGATTATCGCAAGAACGATAGATCCAAACATTCCAAAGAATTGAGCCTTCCGTACATTTTGAATTTCACTGGCAATGTTTACCGAAAATATACTACCAACAAAAGAAAGAATTGGCCATACGGCAGCTAAGACAGTCATTTTAAAGGAATAGGTATACTGGTCGGTACTGTATGCTTGAATAGTTTGAATTGGGTTATCTATGTAGCTACTATAAGAAGCAATAAAACTTACTTGAAAGCCCTCTGCAGTTGAATTCATAAGCACATATATAGCTGTAACAGTACCGATGATAGCTATGGTAAACATAATTTTCTGGAAAACAAAAAATGCTTTCATGCCTTGAATAAGTAAATACCCGCTTACTATTATAGCTAAGCTCGCGATAATAAATAGGTAAACAGGTTCTTGTAAATTAATAGCTAATGACTGAAGTGTTTGGTTGTCAGTGCTGACCCCTAAATAGAATAAGGCTGGGGCAATTCCAATGGTCACTAAAAATGTTGCAGCAAAGGTATTATAGAACAACCAAACGGTAGAATCTATGAAACTAACACCAAAACCAACTAAAGGATGTACACCTCTTGAAACAAATGAATACACCCCTCCTGAGCGTGGTATGGCAGAAGTCCAACACCAAAAGGCAAATGCAATTACAGCCATAAAAATACCTGCAATTACTTCTGCGATAACAAGGTCAGCTCCTGTGTAATTCGCTGGAATAAAGAAATGACCAAGCGTCACTGCAATTCCAACACTAATTAATCCTAGATTAAAGATTAGAACATCAAAGGGTTTTGCCGTTTTCACTAGACCTGACGAGTTCCTAAGAAAAATACTTTCTGTCATAATGTTATTAACCTTCAGTTAATTGCCAAGAAATTAATTTATTATCTGCAAAAGTGCAAACACAACCTTGTAACTTACCTTCATAATATACGCTACCCGGATTAATACAGATCGTGTTTCCGATCTTAGAAATTCCTTTTGCCTGATGCACATGCCCAAATAAACCTAAAGACGGTTTTACTTTCTTAACAAAATTATACACCGCTTTACTTCCCACATTTATTGTTTGTACACCTCCACTGCCCATAATTGGCTTAAGGTCTTTATCCAAGGCTACAGTTGCATCTAAACCTATACCCTTAGGAGGAATATGGAAATTTAAAATTAACGGCAGAAAATTCTTTGTGTAATTTACTGAACCTAGCTCTCTCTCTATTTCATTCTCGTTTTTCTCTCTTGCTGTGTCCCAAGGTGTCGGGGTACTGTAGCAATATCCTAACATATCAAATACGCCATCAATATTTTGTAATTTCAAATTGGCTAAAACGACTTTTGAACTTTGCATCAAGATATTATCAATCTTAAATGAATCATCATTTCCTGCTATTGCTATTATTTTATCTTGCTCTCCCAACTTTTCTTCAGCTAATTCTAACCAATTCTTTAATCTATCACAAACCTTTTTTTTATAGATTTCTAAAATCTCAATTTCCGACAATTCTGAATTATCACCTTCTAATATCTCAAAATATATCCCTTGTTTTTCTAAATTAGTAAGGTAATTACCCAACTCTTTTTCTGATGTAATTAACTTATTAGTGTTATTTATCTCATAGTTGCCTAGTCTGTTTTTCCTTAGAAATGTTATTTTTTTCCCTGACAAATCACCACCCAAGAAAAGATAATCAACTTTGTAAAACTCCTTTGTAGCTAAAAGTTTTTTAAAACAGATTGTTGACCCATGTAAATCAGTCGCAAAGAATATTTTAAAGGTGTTTTTCACTTCTGTGGTCTCTCATAATAAAGGGCGCAATTTTACATAACTAGTGTAACTACGCATTTCGTATACCCACCCAAATTTGGTATGATATACGAAATATTCCATTGGCGGATAAACTTTTATTTCTCTTTTGAATTAAAAACATTTTGCCATAGGCATCCCGACAATCCGCCGCCTTCGGCGGAGAAGGCGGAGGGATGATTTGTTTTTGTTGAACGATCCTTCCGAGAACTTTCGGAATTTCGTGGAGTAATATTCTCATCTAAGTTTACCTAACGTAATACGTGAAGGTTATTAAATTATAAAATTCACAAAGCCATAGATAGTTTTTCTGTCTGCTCATCTAAAACGTTCAATGCCTTTTGGATGGTTTCTACTGCAGATTCTTCAAAGTATACTTCTCCGCACTGATTGCAGACCCACGCGGGAATTGAATCAAAGAACAAATGATAACCTTTCCTGTCAATATGAAAAGGTGCGGTCTTTCTTTCCATATTACCTTTGCAGTGCATACATTTCATTGCATTTTCCTTTTCTTAAAATTGTTTTCCCATTCTTCCTTGTTCGGAATATATGCTGTTACAATCGCTAAACAACATGTCTAACCTCTGCCGCTTTTATCATTCGTTCTGGTTTCGACATTTGACTTACAGCATGAGGAAGAAAAAGAATTTTTTTCTTTACTGACTTATGAACTAATGTTAGAATGTCTTTTTGATAACTCACAAGGAATTATAAATATAAGAAAAGTGAATTTCAACTCTACTTCAAAATTACTTTCTCCTATATGTTTTTTCAGTAAGTTATTTATCAAATATTTTGTTATTCAGCAAATCAATTATTTCATAATTTTAGGAAGTCTTTCTAGGATATATCAAAATGAATAAATGGAAAAAAATATTAATAGGTGGTGTTGCAACTCTTATAGTACTAATTATTGTTTTTTCTTTTATATCATACCTTTTACTTAGGAAATCTTTACCGGAATATAATGGAGAAATACAAGCGGAAGGATTAATAAATGAAGTTGAAGTTCTGAGAGATAATTTTGCAATTCCTTTTATCAAAGCACAAAACGAGGAAGATGCCGCATTTGCACTCGGGTTCGTTCATGCACAGGAAAGATTATTTCAAATGGATGTTGCCCGAAGAGCAGGGGAAGGACGGCTTAGCGAAGTTTTTGGCGCGAAGACTATCCCGATAGATCAAATGTTTAGAACAGTCGGCATCTACAAAAATGTAAAAGCGAATTATGAAAAACTTAATACTCTTTCAAAAAAAATCTTAGTAGCTTATTCTAAAGGAGTAAACGCATTTATTAAAACTGCCAAAGGAAATTACCCAGTTGAATTTGATTTATTAGGTTACGATCCCTATCCGTGGAAACCGGAACATAGTTTAGTAATTGCAAAACTGATGGGCTGGGAATTGAACTTAAGCTGGTGGTCGGATATAACATTTTCTCAATTAGTTCAAAAGTTCGGAGCTGAGAAGGCAAAAGAATTATTGCCGGACTTTCCGGAAAACTCACCGACAATTATTCCATCCGGATTAAAAGGAGTAGCTTCAATTTCCTCCGACTTTATAAAAGTTGATCAACAGTTTAGAAATTTTACCGGTTTTGTCGGAACACATATCGGCTCTAACAACTGGATCGTTAACGGTAAAATGTCTGCTTCAGGTAAACCGATAATTGCTAACGATCCTCATCTTGCCTATACAGCACCGGGGCGCTGGTATTTTGCAATGATTAGAAGTAACGATTGGAATGCAGAAGGATTTACAATTCCGGGTTTACCCGCAATAGTTATCGGAAAGAATAAAAATATTTCATGGGCTTTAACAAACGTTATGGCAGATGACACAGATTTTTATGTCGAGAAAATTGATTCGTTGGGGAAGAATTATTTTTTCAACAAATCGTGGCGTAAGCTGTCAATCGAAAAAGATACAATTCATGTTAAAGATACTGCGAATGTAGTTTATGAAATAAAGCGTACACATCGCGGACCGATCATTACTGATATTCATCCGTTTAAGCAGATGTATCCAAACACAGGAATTAAAACCGCACAGCTTAGTATGCGATGGACCGGTTTAGAACCGAGCGATGAAATGTTTGCCTCAATCTCAATTAACAAAGCCAAGAACTGGGATGATTTTAAGAATGCTGTTAGATATTTCACTGTGCCCGGTCAGAACTTTATTTATGGAGATGATAAAGGAAATATCGGTTATATCTGTGCAGCACGGTTACCAATTAGAAATTCAAACAGTCCAACATTAATTAACGATGGTACAACTGAGGCAAACGATTGGAAAGGATTTGTTCCTTATGAAGAGATGCCGAAACTATTTAATCCGCCGCAAAATTTTATTGCATCGGCAAATAATAAAACTCTGCTGAACTTTAAGTATCACATTTCGAATATTTGGGAACCGTCATCCCGTATAGAAAGAATTACGGAACTTCTTAATTCCAAGCCAATTCATTCAAAAGAAGATTACAAAAAATATCAGCTTGATATTACTTCACCATACGCAAAAAAGCTAACAAGATATATAACTGCAGCATTTGAAAGCGTTAAGGTGACAGATAAAAATCTCAAGCTTGCTTTAGAACTTTTCGATAATTGGAATTTTGAAATGAACTCTGGCAGTCAAGTCCCAACTATTTACTCGAGGTTTTTTCAATATTTAATAAAAAATATTTTTGAAGATGAGATGGGAGTAGATCTGCTTAAGGAATATATTTTTGTTGCCAACGTCCCGTATAGAATTATTCACAAACTATTGGAAGAAAATAAATCATCATTTATTGATGATGTACGCACACCGCAAAGAGAAACGCAGAACGATATAATCAGAAAAAGTTTAGTTGATGCACTTATTGATCTCGAAAAAAATTATGGGAACGATATTGCAAATTGGCAATGGGGCGATGTTCATAAAGTTACATTCAAACATATGTTTCATAGTAAATCAGGACTGCTGGATAAAATAATAAACATCGGACCATTTAATATTGGCGGTGATGGGACTACAATATTTAATACGGAATATTCATTTCCGGAATTATTTGAAAGTAGCCGCGATCTAACTAAACCATATCGTTCTGAACAATATGAAAATATTCTTGGTCCATCAATGCGTTATATTTTCGATTTTGCCGATCCCGATCATCTGGAATTTATTCTACCAACGGGTCAAGCGGGACATTTTATGAGTGATCATTATAAAGACATGAGTGAGATGTGGTTAAAAGGAAAGTACATTAAAGTACCGTTAAAAGAGGATGAGTTTAGGAAACGAACAATAAATGTATTGAAGTTAATTCCATAATAAAATAATTGTAATACTAATAAGTTTAGAAAATATTAAATTGTGTCGAGACAAAACGGAAATCTATGAAAGTAATTGAACATCTTGATAAAGCAAAAAATACTTTAATCAGTTTCGAAATTATTCCGCCAAAACGGGGCGGTAATATTAAACAGCTACTTACTGTATTGGAAGATATCACAAAGTATAATCCGCCTTTTATTGATATAACCAGTCATGCCGCAGAAGTTATATATGAGGAAACTGTCTCGGGTAATATGCAGATGAAAATAAAACGTAAACGGCCTGGAACATTGGGAATTTGCGCTCTCATTCAAAATAAATATAATATAGATGCAGTACCCCATGTTCTTTGTACAGGATTTACGCGTGAAGAAACCGAAGACTTTTTAATTGAACTTCACTATTTAGGGATTGATAATGTTCTTGCAATCCGCGGCGATGACAGCGAGTATAAAAAACCGGTAAAGTTCGGTAGAAGTATAAACGAATATGCAGTTGATCTCATCAGTCAAATCAATTCAATCAATAAAGGAAAATATTTGGAAGAAGGGTTGCTTGATGCACAGCCGATGGATTTTTGTATCGGTACAAGCGGTTACCCCGAAAAACATTTTGAATCACCTAACCTGAAAACCGATATTCGCTATACAAAAACCAAAGTTGATGCCGGTGCTTCATATATTGTAACTCAAATGTTCTACTGCAACAAAAATTATTTTGATTATGTTGATCTATGCCGTAAAGAAAATATAACAGTTCCTATAATCCCGGGTTTGAAGATTATAACGAGTAAATCGAATGTAAAAACTCTTCCCAAAAATTTTTACATAGATATACCTCAAGAGTTGGCGGAAGAAATTGAAAAAGCAAAACCGGAACATACACTTGAAATCGGAGTTAACTGGACTGTAAAGCAAGTTGAGGAGTTATTAAATAAAAATGTTCCGGCAATTCATTTTTATATTATGCAGGATTCTAAGCCGATAAAAATGCTTATGAAAAAATTAAAAAATATGAGTTAATAGAATGATCAGATCATCAACACGATTAAAATTTTCTTCTGCAATTCCACGTAAACTAAAATGGGGAGTAGCCGGCTGCGGAAATTTTGCGGAAAATTCTTTTCTGCCAGCTCTGCTTTTAGCACAAAGAAGTAAACTAGTTTCCATCTATAGTCATGATTTGAAAAGAGCTAAGAATATTGCGCTAAAGTTTGGTGCTCAGAACTCATTTGATAATTTTGATACTTTTCTAACCAGTAATATAGATGTGGTTTATATCTCAAGCGTTAACTCCGATCATTATTGGCAAGTACTAAAAGCCGCAAGAGTAGGAAAGAATATTTTATGTGAGAGACCGATTGCTTTGAACTCAGTTCAAATTGAAGAAATGATAAAAGTATGTAAAGAACAAAATGTAATTTTAATGATAAATCATTTGCACAGATTTCACCCGCTTGTTCAAAAAGCGAAAGAGTTAATTAATAATCAAATGCTGGGCAAAATTGTTTCTATTTCAGCAACATATAACATTGATGTTTCGCCCGGTGATAATTTCAGATTTAAGAAAGAACTAAGCGGCGGCGGAGTACTTCGTGACCTTGGCGGACAAATGATAGATCTATTACGATTTTTTGGTGGAAATATTATTGATGTTAAAGCTTATATGGATAATGTTGTTTACAAGAGCGATGTAGAAGATTTCACTTCGGCAATTGTAAAATTTGAAAAGAATGGGTACGGTTATTTCAATATTTCATACAACACGAAGAAAGCACACAATAGGATAGAAATTTTGGGTTACAATGGTTCGCTTGCTATTGAGAATTTTTTAGGTAAAAAAAATCTTGCAACTAAACTAATTATTGATCTTCAAGGCGAAGGTAAAAAAATGTTTCGCAAGAGAACAAATAAATTATTGTTTATGATCCGTTCCGTTCAAAAAACATTTTTGAAAAATGAACTGCCATTAACAACGGGCGAAGATGGTTTAGAAAATATGTTGATCATAGAAAAAATAGAGAAACAATGCCTTTACGAAAAGAATTAATTCAAGCATGTCATAAAATTTATGCTAACGGTTTTGTCGCGGCATACGATGGAAATCTGTCGGCACGAATTGACGACAAGAAATTATTAATCACACCTTCCGGTAAGTGTAAAGGAGAAATGGAAGAGAAGGATCTTCTCGAAATTGATTATGAAGGAAATGTGTTAAGCGGAGATGGTTTAGTTTCGGCTGAAGTGAAAATGCATCTTCTAGCATATCAAAACAGAGAAGACGTCAACGCAGTAGTCCATAGTCATCCAATTCATGCTTCAGCATTTTGTGTAGTAAATAAAGATTTAAGTCAACCGATTTTTCCGGAATCTATTCTTTCACTGGGAAGAATTCCGCTTTGTAATTATTCAACGATATCAACTGAAGAAGTTGAAGAATCAATTTTACCTTGTATAGGATATGTTTGGGTTCTACTGTTGCAAAATCACGGTGTTCTGGCATTTGGTAAATCAATTAAGGATGCTTATTTCAAAGTAGAGAAGTTGGAGCATTTTGCTAAAATTATGACCGTAGCAGAAATACTTGGAGGGGCAAACAAACTTTCAGTTGATCAACTAAAAAAACTTTACATGATCTCCGAAGAAATTTACGGGGTTAAAGTTGATGACAAGATGAAATTTCTTTAAGAAAGTATTAATGTTGGAAAATTCAGAGATAAAAATGCCAAACAGTAAAATTAATGTTGCACTTCTTGTTGGAGGCACTTCTCCTGAACGGGAAGTTTCAAAAAACACAGGTCAATCGGTATTAAAAGCGTTATATGATCTTGGGTTCAAAGTAAAAGTAATCGATCCAGCTTTCGGATTAAATCAACCTAAAGAAGAAGAAAATTTTTTTGCTGAGAAAGATTACACAGACAGATCCAATAGAAATATCGTTGAAGCTATTAATTCTACAATGTTAGATAATATTGATATCGCATTTCTTGCACTTCATGGGAAATGGGGAGAAGATGGAAAGATTCAGTCTCTGTTGGAACTTCGTGATATAAAATATACAGGCTCAAAAGTTTTAGCAAGCGCTCTTGCAATGGATAAATGCATGACGAAAATTATGTTTCAACATTTTGATGTGAATACACCAAGATGGTTTGTTGTTAATAAAAATGAAAATGATCTGGATTTGGTCCGTTCTAAAATCAAAAAATTCTTTGGCTATCCTTGTGTTATAAAACCGAATGATGAAGGTTCTACCATTGGTCTAACAATATCCCGTGGCGATATTGAAGTTCATCAAGCGTTAAAGAAAGCACACCAGTATTCAGATAAAGCATTAGTTGAAGAATATATTGCAGGACATGAATTGACTGTTGCTATAATTGATCAGCAAGCGTTACCGGTATTAGAAATCAAACCTAAAAGCGGTTTTTATGATTATGAAAATAAATATACAAGCGGTAGAACAGATTATATCGTTCCGGCAGAAATTCCTCAAAAAATTTCCGAACATCTTCAACATCAAGCCCTTCTTGCATTCAACTCGGTTGGCTGTGAAAGCTATGCTCGGATTGACTTTAGAATGACAAATGATTTTAAAACTTATTGTCTGGAAATAAATACTTTACCAGGAATGACAAGTACATCACTTGTCCCCAAAATGGCAAAAGCTGCCGGTATAACATTCGAACAATTGATTGATAGAATTATCAAGAATTCGCTTTAATGATACCGTTTAATAATAAACTGCTCAACAGACTCATTATCATTTTGATCTTGCTTGGTTCCCTGGCTTTTTTGTTTTTTAATGAAAACGGTATTCTGAAATATTTAAAGACCAAAAGCGAGTTAAAGCATCTTGATCAAGAATTAAGAAAAGCTGTTGAGAAAGTAAAAACGCTTGAAAGAGAAATTGATTCCTTAAAAACAAGTAAAGAGAAAATTGAGAAAGTAGCCCGCGAAAAATTTCATATGATGAAAAAGAATGAAAAAGTTTTTAAGATCGAAGAGAAATAGGAATTGAAAAACAAAATTAATATTCCGCAAACACCACTTGCTGAAAGAAGCCGTCCTAAAACTTTAGATGATTTTCAAGGTCAAGAAAAATTAGTTGGACCCGGAAAACCTCTATGTACGATGATCGAGTCCGATACAATGAGCTCAATTATTTTATGGGGTCCACCTGGAACCGGCAAGACAACTCTTGCTAAAATTATTTCTGAATCAACACAATCCGAGTTTCACCAAATCAATGCTGTATCATCGGGTGTGAAAGAAATTCGTCAGATTATTGAACTTGCAAAAAAGAATTTAGAGCATTTCCAAAAAACGATTTTATTCATTGATGAAATTCATCGTTTCAATAAAGCTCAACAGGATGCGTTGCTTTCCTCTGTTGAGAGCGGCCAAATTATATTGATTGGTGCAACTACAGAGAATCCGTCATTTGAAGTGATACCGGCATTAAGATCGCGGGTACGAATCTTTATTTTAGAAGAGCTATCAAAAAATAATCTTCAGAATATTTTAAACCAGGCATTAACAAAAGATGAGTTTATTAAAAAACTTAATATCAAATCTATTGATAGCGATTTTCTCTTTTATGTTTCCGGCGGAGATGCGCGTATATTATTAAATATTCTGGAAGCATCTTGCATTCAGGAATATGAGAAAGAAGAAATTATTATTAGCAAAGAAGTTATTGAGAATATAATTCAGCGGAAAAATATATTATATGATAAAGCCGGTGAAGAACACTACAATATTATTTCCGCATTTATAAAAAGTTTACGCGGTTCAGATCCGGATGCTGCCGTCTATTGGATGGCAAGAATGCTGGAAGGCGGAGAAGACCCACTGTTTATTGCAAGACGAATGGTAGTTCTTGCGTCGGAGGATATTGGTAATGCCTCTCCCAACGCTCTTCTTATTGCGGAAGCTGCATTCAGTGCTGTAGATAAAATTGGAATGCCTGAAGGGAGAATAATTCTTTCTCAATGTGCAACGTATCTCGCTTCTTCACCCAAAAGTAATGCATCATATTTTGCAATTGATAACGCACTTACAGACATAAAAAACTTACCTCAATATCAAGTTCCAATTCATTTACGAAACGCACCGACAAAATTGATGAAAGAATTAGGTTATGGAAAGGAATACAAATACCCGCACTCATTCGAAAATAATTTTACACAGGAAAATTATTTACCCGAGGAATTGAAGAATAAACAATATTATTTACCGTCAGAAAACGGTAATGAAAAGACAATAAAAGAAAGATTAATGAATTTGTGGAAGGGGAAAAAGAAATATTAGTAACGAATAAACATTTTTCCCGGCAATTGCTTTACCAATCCTTTGAATTCCAATGTTAATAAGTTTACCAAACAATCAGATGTTGCCATTGAGGTTAATGAGGCGATCTCATCAATTTGTTTTGATTCGTTTGTCAAAACATTAAAAACTTTCTCTTCGAATAAGGTTAGTTCAACACTAGGTCTTGGAATATTTATTCCAACTTCAGGTTTCAACTTTAAATTAAGTTCAAGTAATATGTCTTCAACACAAGTTACTAATTTAGCTTCACCTCTTTGAATTAAAGCATTTGATCCTTCACTTTGTGGAATATTCAAGTTACCCGGTACGGCAAATATTTCCCGGTTTTGATCGAGTGCATAGGCAGCTGTTTGCATAGCTCCACCGTTAAGTTTTGTCTCAATTATAAGTGTACCTAAAGATATACCTGAGATTATTCTATTTCTTCTTGGAAAATTTTGTGCATCAGGTTTTGTCCCTAATTCAAACTCTGAAATTATTACTCCATTTTCTTTAATCTGTGAAAAAAGTTTTTTGTTTTCTGGTGGATAAATTACATCAAGACCAGATCCAATTACTGCAATAGTTCTACCGTTGGATTTCAAAGCTGATTCATGTGCTATGGAATCAATACCGCGAGCGAGACCGCTTACGACAGTTATTTTCTTTTCACTGAGTTCTGATGAAAATTTTTCTGTTTCAATTTTACCATATGAAGATGGTTGTCTTGTACCAACAATTGCAAGAGAATATTTATCTTGTTCGATAAAATTACCAAGCGTATATATAATTAATGGGGGAAAATAAATTTTTTTAAGAAGTTCAGGATAATCTTCATCCCAAAAAGTAATTAATCGCCCACCTAGTGAATTCAATTTCTCTAATTCGGAAATTAAATTAGATTTAATTTCATTATAACTATCCGAGGAAAGTTTAATTTTTGCTGCAAGAGTTTTACTAATCCCTTCAACTTGTAATAAACTATAATAATCTGTGTGTAGAATTCTATCTAAAGAATGGAATCTGGAAAGAAGAGAAAATATTTTTAACGGACCTATCCCCTCAATACTGAGTAATAAACGAAGATAAACTAGATTATCAAAGTTAGTTTGAGACAAGTTATAGTCTGAAAATTATTATTCGTTGATTTCAATGTCGTCTACAATTGCAATTACCATCGTATTAACAGGAGCGTTAGCGTGTCCCAATATTTGTTCAACAGCATCACCCTCTTGAACAACAATTACAGAATCCCCAATCCCGGCGTCGATCTGATCTAAAGCTATAAAATCTTTTTTGCCTATTAAGTTTCCATTATAATCAATCGGATGAACTATTAATAACTTATGCCCAATTAAAAATTTATTTTTTGGAGTGGATACTATATTACCTTTAATCTTTGCTAGAAACATTTGTCTTTTTCTTAATAAAAACTGAAGATTTCAATAAGATTGCTAATGGAATAATAATAATGTAAGCGATTAAAAGTGTAATAGGTGAGATAGTGAGGGAAAAAAAACTATCCCAATTACCCTGTGCCATAAATATATATCCTAAAGTTAGAACCACTAAACCAGATGCAATTAGAATATAATTGTTCTTATCCCAATAATCTTTAAATGGTGATGATATTGATTTCTTAACGTCCTTTATATTTCTTTTTTCTTTTACCACAATGACCTCTAATAACCTCTAAAAATTATAGAATAAGTACTTTATAATAGTAACAATAAGAATAAAAAACTAAGCTATAAAATAATATGTTAAAAAAATATATCATAAGAATACTTTTGTCAAGACATATTATGTATGAATATTATCTACTAATTTTTCCCTAATATTTTTAATTGGAAAAAACGGAATTCCTTTTGCACTAACTCAATTATTTCAGTAAAAACTTTGTAATTTATTATAGTTACCACATTTAATCTCAATTAAATGATTACGAATTTATTTTTAGTAAATTGATTCAGCACAATACTTCTTGAATTAAAATATATATACTTCTACATAGTTTTTTAATATTTCTTTTTAAAAACTCTTGACAAAAGAAAAAATAAAGTATAATTTTAAAATCCGCAATAAATAAAGTTCTTTGATAGAGTGAGTGACTAAAGAAATTCTTTAGATAGTTCAGCTTTGTTGATTCAAAAAAATTACAAACTCTACAACGGAGAGTTTGATCCTGGCTCAGGACGAACGCTGGCGGCGTGCCTAACACATGCAAGTCTACGAGAAAGAGGTAGCAATATCTTGAGTAAAGTGGCGCAAGGGTGAGTAATATGTAAGTAATCTACCCATGGATTTGGAATAACGTCGAGAAATCGACGCTAATACCAAATAATGCAGCGGCACCACATGGTGATGTTGTTAAAGTTGCAGCAATGTAACGTCTATGGATGAACTTTCAACTGATTAGCTAGTTGGTAGGGTAACTGCCTACCAAGGCTACGATCAGTAGCTGGTCTGAGAGGATGATCAGCCACACTGGAACTGAGACACGGTCCAGACTCCTACGGGAGGCAGCAGTGAGGAATATTGGGCAATGCCCGAAAGGGTGACCCAGCAACGCCGCGTGGAGGATGAAAGCCGTAAGGTTGTAAACTCCTTTTGAAGGGGACGAATAACTAAGTTTCGTAAGGGACTTAGACTGACTGTACCCTTAGAAGAAGCCCCGGCTAACTACGTGCCAGCAGCCGCGGTAATACGTAGGGGGCAAGCGTTGTCCGGATTTACTGGGTGTAAAGGGCGCGTAGGCGGATTTATAAGTCAGTGGTGAAATCCTGCAGCTTAACTGCAGAACTGCCTCTGATACTGCAAATCTTGAGTTCGGAAGAGAGAAGCGGAATTCCAGGTGTAGTAGTGAAATACGTAGATATCTGGAAGAACACCAGTGGCGAAGGCGGCTTCTTGGTCCGTAACTGACGCTGAGGCGCGAAAGCGTGGGGAGCAAACAGGATTAGATACCCTGGTAGTCCACGCTGTAAACGATGAATACTAGGTGTTGGATGCATTAGTATCCAGTGCCGCAGCTAACGCATTAAGTATTCCACCTGGGGAGTACGATCGCAAGGTTGAAACTCAAAGGAATTGACGGGGGCCCGCACAAGCAGTGGAGCATGTGGTTTA
>JBBAAM010000037.1:0-38758 GCA_041658245.1 Melioribacteraceae bacterium | reverse complement strand
TCGAAGGTTATTACTACCTAAAAGTTCAAATGCATCGGTTAGTTTAATTCATGCTTCAACAACCTTCGAGGTTTTGATTTCACCAACGATCTGTTAACCTCGAAGGTTTTTACTACCTAAAAGTTCAGATGCATCGGTTAATTTAATTCATGCTGCAACAACCTTCGAGGTTTTAATCTTGCCAACGTTATGTTAACCTCGAAGGTTTTTACTACCTAAAAGTTCAAATGCATCGGTTAATTTAATTATGCTGCAACAACCTTCGAGGTTTTGATTTCACGATCTGTTAACCTCGAAGGTTATTACTACCTAAAAGTTCAAATGCATCGGTTAGTTTAATTCATGCTTCAACAACCTTCGAGGTTTTGATTTCACCAACGATCTGTTAACCTCGAAGGTTTTTACTACCTAAAAGTTCAAATGCATCGGTTAATTTAATTCATGCTGCAACAACCTTCGAGGTTTTAATCTTGCCAATGATGTTCTAACCTCAAAGGTTTTTACTACCTAAAAGTCCAGATGCATCGGTTAATTTAATTCATGCTGCAACAACCTTCGAAGTTTTAATCTTGCCAACGATGTGTTAACCTCGAAGGTTTTTACTACCTAAAAGTTCAAATGGATCGGTTTTAATTCATGCTGCAACAACCTTCGAGGTTTTAATCGATTGGGTGGGGATGGGCTTTTGTTTCTAGTATTTCAAATGATTTTCGAATCTTATTTAAGAAGAAAAAAAAGAAGGCGAGAATAGAACTAAAGCCCAGCCAAGACCTTCGTTCATCTCGCCAATTTTATACATAAGAGGGTGCTTATGTTAGTAATACAAAGTCAATTCTAATGCCAATGATGCATGGCTGAGTAATCAAAAAAAATCATACAATCTTTTCAACTCTATTGTAAAAAAAAGAAAAACTGGAATTATTTACTGAGTAATTATTTCCTGTTGAATGAGCATGGGTGAATCATCGAATAAATAAGTATAGAGACCTCTGAATTATTGTAACACTGTCACTCTGAACACATTCACTTCGTTCAGTGTAAACTCCGTGAAGAGTCTTCTTACGTTCTAAAATTGAGATGTTTCACTTCGTTCAACATGACAATTGTTAATTTTTCAGAAGTCTCTAAGTAAATAAGTTTGGTTTTTCAAATTGTAGCTCATGCACCTTTTTTCTTTATTACATGGCATTAAAATAAAAGGCGATAATAGTGGAAAACAACTTAGCCGAGAATTGTTTTTCAAAAATTACCGCCGCCAATAAAAAACACATTAGTTAGTTTTAAAAAGGTGGACGGCAACCCTGAAAAACAACCCAGCCGAGAATTGTTTCTCAAAAATCACCGCCGCCAAAAAAAACTACCTATGTTTCAAAGAACTAACTGTCTGTGCTTATTTCACAGTTGATTAAACAATATAAATGCCACAATAATGTTCGCTTTTTTCAACAAAAAGGCAGTTACTTGTTAAATGAAGTGTTTCAAATTGAAATAGATGTTATAGTTTGATCAATATTTGGAGTGGATTTACTTCTGGTGGACCTAATGCAGCCGAAGGCAGCTACACCGTTGGTGCTTCAACTTTTAATAAACTTATTATAGCAACCTTCGAGGTTACGATGCCGCCAACGATGTGTCAACCTCGAAGGTTATTACTACCTAAAAGTTCAAATGCAACGGTTAATTTAATTCATGCTGCGACAACCTTCGAGGTTTTAATCTTGCCAACGTTATGTTAACCTCGAAGGTTTTTTACTATATCTAACTGTCCCAAATTGCAATAAGATTTCAATTCAATACAGATTTCAACCACATTGAACACGAAAAAAGCTTAAAAAAGCAAGCATCATTAGGCACACATATTGAATCTACAAAATGACAAAAAACTTAAAGGTTCAAATACGTGGATGTAATTCAGAGGATCAATTTTTTATATAAGATCAGTAAATAATTGAAAATATAGGGTAGTTCTAAAAAAGTAGAGGTTAATATGAAAAAAATAAGTGTATCAATAGTTTTGTTCCTGGTGCTTGCGGCTTTTGGTCTTTTTCTTTTCGCATTTCACCATGCTTATTTTTCATACTCTAATTATTTCTATTATAGTATAAATTAGAAGAATATTTGCAAAAAAAAGAGGTCTATTTTTGAATAAATAACTCACGTTACGCAAAGACATTATTATTTGTCATTCTGATCCCGATTCATCGGGAGAAGAATCTAAAAACTTCTTTTTTGCTCAATTATTAGATTCTTCACTCCACTTCGTTCCGTTCAGAATGACACCTTGCGTAAGGTGACTAAATAATTACTTCTGAAACGGCCTCTTCTGCTTTAAACCATACAACACTTCTTTTATATTTCACCTGTCTAATTACTCACTTTGTTATGAAAATTTCTTTTATAAAATATTCACTTGAACTAAAGCATCAGTTTACTATTTCTTATAGTTCAAGGAAATCTACACCGATTGTTCTGATTAAGATTGAACATGATGGATTTGCCGGATACGGAGAAGCATCGCTTCCGCCTTACTTAACTGAAACACAAGAATCTGTAATAAATTTTTTAAAACTTATATCCCGAATAGACATTGAAGATATTTCTAATTATAAAAAAATTATTAATGAAGTTGATAAAGTCTTAGAAAATAACACTGCTGCTAAAGCTGCAGTTGATATTGCATTACACAATTTGTACGGGCAGATAAATGAAAAACCATGTTATCAATTATTTGATCTACAGCTAACTTTTTACCTTTGACCTCTTTTACGATCGGAATAGATGAGCCAAAAATATTGAAACAGAAAATTTCTGAAGCTGGAGAATTTAAAATATTCAAAGTTAAACTCGGGACAACAGATGATAAACAGATTGTTCAGTTCATAAGAGATGAAACCGATAAGCCGCTTTATGTTGATATTAATCAGGGCTGGACGGATAAATATTTCGCATTGGAAATGTCTGAGTGGCTGCATCGGCAAAATGTTTTATTGATCGAGCAGCCGTTCTATAAAAATGATCTCGAAAAATCAGCGTGGTTAACCGAAAGATCACCGACTCCTATAATTGCCGATGAATCTGTACAAAGATTATCTGACATTGAAAAAATTAAAAACTCGTTTAATGGAATCAATATCAAGCTAATGAAATGTACAGGAATGAATGAAGCATATAAAATGATTCTTAAAGCACGCGAGAATAATTTGAAAGTTATGATGGGATGTATGACTGAAACTTCATGCGGAATAAGCGCAGCAGCTCAGCTTTCATCGTTAGTTGATTTTACCGATCTTGATGGAAATCTTTTGATTACAAATGATCCTTTGATGCGGTTACTGTAGTTGATGGCAGATTACATTTATCTAAAAAAAATGGTCTTAGCATTGATTTAAAAGAGAACTTACTTTTTACTGAATTGTAGTTTTCGAAAATTCATACAATTAAGTTTAGTTTTTTTATTCATTTGATTATATTTTCGCCGTAAAAATTAGGAACGTATTATGCCGAAGAATTATGTCTCTAACAAAGATGAAACAATTAGATTGTTTGAGAATGATTTTTTGGAAGCATTGTCAAGAATTCATTGGACAGTACCATTATGTGTATTTGTACCAATTATTTCGTTTTTATTATTCCGCGGCTTTTACATTTACTATTTACCAATATCCGGTTCATTGTTGTTAATATTAGCAGGCTTAATCGTTTGGACTTTTATTGAATATTTTCTTCACAGATTTGTTTTTCATTATATACCCAAGAGCGAGTGGGGCAAACGAATTCATTTTCTAATTCATGGCATACATCATGATTATCCGAAAGATTCAAAGAGATTAGTAATGCCGCCTTCAGTCAGTCTGCCGCTTGCGTCATTGTTCTTTATATTATTTAATACTTTGATGTGTAATGCGTTTGTGCTGCCTTTCTTTGCAGGATTTTTAATCGGTTATTTGTTTTATGATATTACTCATTATGCTATTCATCATTTTAGTATGCATAACAAATTTTGGCTGGCGATAAAAAACCATCATTCAAAACATCATTATCAAAATCCGGGTTTAGGATATGGTGTTAGTCAACCGACATGGGATTATGTTTTTGGGACAACTTTCCCGGAAAAAGACAGCATTGTAAGTGAGCCGGTTGAGTAAGAAATATTTTGTAAATTAAATTCCTTTCATCCGAGAAATTTTTCACTAGAATAATAAGGACTGAAATTGAGATCTCTTCATGTTTCGATAATGCTTAGTATGATAATTATTTTTTTTCTTCCAAGTTGTACATTGAACTTGAATGCTGAGCCAGAAATATATATCAGATTCAATCAGTTGGGCTATCTTCCAAACGATATAAAGAAAGCTGTAATACTTTCTTATAATAAGCTGGAAGGGAAATCAATATATATTTATAATAATAAAAGAAAAGAAAAAATCTTTACAACAGAGTTTGGAAATAATCTTGGTGCTTATGGTAATTTCCCTTTTACTTATACAATTGATTTCAGTTCAGTTAATTCCTTGGGAGAATATTATTTTAAGTATGCTCGGCAAAGTTCTTATACATTTAGTATTAGTGATAATATTTATAATGGATTAGCTGATTCTCTTCTTCAATTTTTCCGGGTTCAAAGATGCGGCTATACAGATCCGTTCTTACATAAAGTTTGTCATATCTCTGATGCGACAAGTATAATTGACGGGAAACAAACTATTGCAAAAACTATAGATGTTACCGGCGGCTGGCACGATGCAGGGGATTATGTAAAATCATTAAATACTACAGCAGTTGTAACATACTTGTTATTATTTTCTTACGAATTTGATCCGGTTAAATTCGGATTTGATACAAACAACAATGGTACTCCTGATATTCTCGAAGAAGCAAAAATCGGTCTTGATTGGATGCTTCGATGTTACTATCAAAAAAATAAATTAGTTACACAAGTTCAAGATTTACGAGATCATGAAGTAGGTTGGCGTTTGCCCGAAGAAGACGCACTTGGGTTTGACCGTCCGGCTTTTGTTGGTATCGGAAAAAACCTGATTGGAATTTACACTGCAACAATGGCATTAGCTTCACGAATATGGTATGAAAAAATTCGCTTCCCGGAATTTTCCAAGCAATGTTTAACTGCCGCTGAAAATATTTATTCGATCAGAAATCAAGTTCAGGATGTAGATAGCAGCGGAAGCGGGATTTATCTTGATAAAAATTATGAAGGGAAACTTGCACTTGGTGCTGTTGAACTTTATATGACAACATTTAAAACAAATTACTTAAATGAAGCTGCTTCATTAGCTGAGAAAGCAGGTTCCGATTATTGGTGGAGCTGGGGAAATCTGAATTCTCTTGCACATTACAGACTGGCAAAATTTATTCCACAATTTACTGATTTTATAGTGAAAAATTTAGAAGAGTTCAATAAAAAAAAGAAACAGAATCTATTTGAAAAAGGTAATGATATAACATGGGGGACAAATGTTACTTTGTTAGGAATAACATTGCAAAATATTCTTTATAAAAAATTAACGAATGATTCAAAATTTGATTCAGTTGCATTTTCTCAAAGAGATTATATTTTGGGTAGGAATCCTTGGGGTGTTAGTTTTGTATCGGGGTTTGGTAAGAATTATACGAAAAATTTTCATAACCAAATTTCCTTTTTGAAAGGAAAATTACCCGGCGGCTTTTCTGCCGGTCCGGCAACTAAAGCATTTGTTGATAATGCAAAAATCAGTTATGATAAGCCAGATAAATATTTAAAATTTCAGACTGAAAATGATTATTATCGTGACGATAGAATGGATTATATTACAAATGAACCGACTATAACAGGAAACGCAACTGCCATATTCGTTTTTGGGAATTTGGCTTCTGAAAAGAAATAGACTGTGTTTTATTTTGATGCACACGGTTCTCTATTCTCACTTTTAGATTCTCAGTGTATTAAAAATTAACATTTTCGACTGAAAAATGGATTTTCTTTGGCATAGGAGTTGGCTTTAATCAGATGTATAAAATCTAAAAATAGGTCTTAAAATGACAAATTCTATACGGCGAATCCCATCTGGATTTTCCTTTATTGATAAAAACTGGGGAGGAATCTACCGAGGTGGAAGCTACCTATTGATCGGACCTAGAAAATCCGGTAGAACATTAGTAGGTCTTCAATTTGCCCTCGAAGCTGCAAAGTCTTCCGAGGTTTGTTTGTACTTTACACTAATGCGTCCTAAAGATTTAATGATTCAAGCTGCTTCATTGAATTTTGATATTCAGTCATATATGAATCAAAATTTATTAATTGTAGTGCGTGTTCTTCCACCTAATAACGTTTATGATATGTATAATCCTGATGATTATCTTGTTGAATATATTAACGATATTGTTACTGTTGTAGATCAATACCATCCTACTAGAATCATCTTTGATGAATTAACTCCGTTTGTAGGATTTAAGAGTCAAAATTATTTAAAAGATTCGTTCGTTAGGACTTTGGAAACTATCGAAGAAAAAGATATAACAAGTTTATTTTTAATTAGTGAGCCTGCTACGCCAAAAGCCAAATCAATTATTGATGGCCTTTCTGAATATGTTACTGCAACTATTCAATTGAAAAAAGAATTATCAGATAAAGGGGAACGTCTTCAAAGTGGAATAGTTACAATTACACCAAACATAGGTCATACCGAAGGTCAGTTTACAGCAGAATATAGAATTGAACCTTATAAAGGTGTTACAACTGAGTTTACCCCCGTAACACATGTTACAGAAGAATTGCCGAGTATGCCAAGAAGTAGAAATTTCAATAAACCGACTCGAATAGAAATTCCATCTGAACCATATGCATTCTCAAACATTTATAATTACAACGATTTCCTTTTGATACTGAATAACCAGATTGCATTATATAAAAGTACAGGTCAATCATTTAATTTGATATCATTCAAAGTAGACCCTGCAGCTCTGATGAGAGGATTATTAAGTGTCAACCAATTACAAAATGCAATTCGTCTTTCAACAAGCAAAAAAGATAAAATTTGTGTTTTTGAAAACAAAGTTATAGTTTTATTAGTGAGAGCAAGTTTAAAAAGCGCTATTGATCTTATGACAACAATGCAAAATAATCTACCAAGCCACGATCAGAATTATATTAATGCTGTATTAGAGTATATTTCGATATATAATTTAGAGGTAGATGATCGGATTGATAACGCCGAAACAATGATGGATTTTGTTATTGCTTCAGATGCTGATTCACCACAGAGTTATCAGCCGCTCAATAAGTATATTGGATGATGAATAGATATCTAAAAATATTTTTTTTATTTTTTTTTATTATAACTCATCCTATTCTTTCACAAAACAAGTATGAAACTCTAAAACGTCAAGCTGTAATGTTGATGTCAGCGGGAAGATTTAGCGAAGCAGTTGATCAATTAAATAAATATATCGCAGCTAATCCACGTGAAGCAGATGGATATCATAAACGAGGTTTATGTTACGAACAAAGATCAGAATATCAATACTCCGTTCTTGATTTACGCCGCGCAGTAAGATTAGATCCCCAAAATTCCAATATAATAAAAGACCTTAACCGTGTTATTGAAATTTGGCATAAGCAACTTTATCAAAAGATTGATGGCCACACGCGAGACATTGCAATAGATCCGAAATATGCATTCAGTTATTTAGAAATTGGAAAATCTTACCGTTGGTTAGAAGAATGGAGGAATGCAGAAATTTGGTATGATGAATACATAAAACGAGATGACAATGCTTCACCAGATGAGATAATCCGCTACACAGAAATTTTAGCTAAGAACGGATCAATTAGCAAAGGTGAAAAAATATTAAAAACATATACTATTCGTTATCCTGATGATTGGAGGATTTGGAGCAAATACGGATATTTTACATTGTGGCTCGGCAAATATAAAATAGCAGAAGATGCTTTTAATACTTCACTTGGGTTTAAACCATTTTTTAAGGAAGCTGAAGACGGATTAGATCTTGCTAAGAAGGAAGGTTATTTAATACAAAATGTTCCTAGATCGTTTGAACGTACTGAATATCCGATTGACCGTTTTTACCGCTTATTGGAAAAAGATCCTGAAAATGACCAAATACGATTTGACCTTACTAACGAACTCATTACAGCTAATCGAATAGAAGAAGCATTTAAACAATTACAATATCTTCAGCCAAATCATGCTGAAGAAGATAATTTTAAATCGCTTTGGAAAAATGTAACTGAAAATAGAGACAGTACTTTTAAAAAAAATATTGAACTCTATACTGCAACAATTAAAGAAAATCCATCAGATAAAATAACTGTTTTGAAACTAGCCGAATCATATGCAAACTTGTTCTATTACGATAGTGCAATTGAAGTTCTAAATGAATATTTAACAAATATTCCTGAAGACAAGGACCGAGATGCGAGATTTATATATGCTCAATACTCGGCTTGGAACTATGAATGGGAAAAGGCAATAAATCAATTAAATAAATTACTTGAATTAGAACCTAACAACCCCGATTATCAGTTATTACGAGGGCAAATAAGTGCATGGACTTCGGTTGACTTAGATATTTCTGAACAATATTTATTAAACGTCTTAAAAGTTAGACCGAAGGATACTCAAGCATTAATAGCGCTTGGTACTATCTATTCATGGAAAAACAATTTCCCGGAGTCTAAAAAATATTTAGACTTAGCAAAATCAATTGCACCGGAAAGCCCCGATGTCAAAACTGCAATTAATAATTATGAATTAAGACTTGGGGCTTATGAAGAATCCAAAATATTCGACATAAGAAGAGAAGCAGGACGACTTGCAGTTGAAGGAAAAATTGATGAATCTTTTTCTAAATATGAAGAATATATAAATAAAAGGAAGACTTTGTCTAGAGATGAATTAATTGAGTATGCTGATATCTGTTCCGCAGCAAAACAATATGGGAAAGCTATAGAGACATACAAGAAATTAATGGATCAAGAGTTTGACTATAAATTGGCATTGAGACTTGCTCAAGATTATTATTTCATCCAGGATGCAGCTAACGCAAAAAATCTATTAGAGAACTTAAATAAAATTGATCCCGCTAATGATGAAACAACACTACTATTAGCTGATACATATGCTATTTCGAATCAATTATCTAAAGCAGAAGTTATATATCGCAATATGCTGTTACTCTCAACAGATGAAAAAGCAACCCATGATTTAATTGAGAGATTAGCAAATCTCGGTGATTTGTATGTCAAAAATAAAAATTATGAAAAAGCTGATTCGCTTTACAATGAAATTCCAACTACTACTAAAGATCCGGATATAATCAAAAATGTTTTTGATAAACAGATTTTTATGAGCGATGCTCTAATTAATGATTTAAAATTAGATGCCGCAGAGAAATTACTTAATTCTCTAAAAGCAAAAATAAAAAATGAAGAACAAGGAGAAGTATTGAATAATAGACTTCTATTTCTAGGTGATGCTTTAATTAAGGATAAAAAATTTGACAATGCAGAGGAATTACTTGATTATTTAAAAGAAATAGTTAAAAATGATGAACAAAGAAAAGAATTGAATAATAGACTTCTTTTTCTAGGCGATGCTTTAATAAGTGATAAAAGATTAGATAACGCAGAGAAATTACTTGATTATTTAAAAGTAATTATTAAAAATGATGAACAAAGAAAAGAATTGAATAATAGATATTTATTTTTGGGCGATGCTTATTCAACTGAAAAAGATTATGGACAAGCGAAAAGTATTTATTCTGATCTATTGGAAGAAGTTAAAGACTCTGCAATGGTTAGAGCAACAAAAGAAAGAATTAGTTGGCTGCCACCTTCAGGTTTTTCAAGAGGTCTATCTAGTATTAGAGATTTCTTTACAATATTCTTACCTACTAATATTGGTTTAGCGCCATTCTCAAGTTACTATAGAGATAATACTAAATTTAGCCTTTGGAACTACGGGACTCAGCTAGATATCGGGTTTGTAAGCTTTTTATCATTGGGATTCTTCTGGTCTCGTTCAATTATAGAAAATTCAAACGATAGTAAAAGTTTTACTCAATTCAGAGGCACAGCTTCAATTCTTTTTTCAAAATATTTTTCTTTAAGCGGAAGTTACGGTAAAATTAAGATATTGTATGAACCGGATAAATTCAATGGCATTTTTACATTACGTTACGAAAAACCTGAGGAATTATCGCTAACACTGTCTTATGAAAATAATGATGCAAGATTACTATTCTATTCTCCGAATATAATTTATTCAAGATTAAGAACAGATTTTTTCAGATTTAACGGATATTATATTTATAGTAATAATTTCAAAATTTCCAGTTATTATAATTACTTCAATTTAGAAGATGGAAATGAAGGTAATGATTTCCAATTCCGATTGGGGAAAAAATTTCTTCAGAATGGATTTATGGGTTATGAATATTTTTATTCTGACTTTGCATTTACTACCTATTTTTATTACTCACCAAATAATTTTCAATCTCATAGTATTTGGGCAGAATGGAATTATTTATATAAGCCAAATCTAAAATTCAAACTAAATGGTAAAGTTGGTTATGTCCCATCAGTTGATTATGTTATTAACGAATTGAATACAGAGATTTCATATAAACCTATTTTGGATCTTATCTTAACTGGAAGAATAAGTTATAGTAATAGTTACCGTTTTGATTCAAGCTATAATAACTTTTCTTTTTCACTATTTGCATATTGGAGTTTGTTTTAGTTAATACAAATTCTTAAATAATTAAAAATTTTCAAATTAAACCGCTATTCAAAACATTAATAATTTAATTAATTAAAATGAATAAAATATATTTTACTAAAATATTCTTTCTCCTCTTTCTCTCTCTGATCATGTTAACCGTTACAAAAAATTTATTAGCAACGAATTTATCATACGGTATTTTGTTGAATGAGCACTCATGTTTAATACCATCTGAATTATGTTATAGTGAATTCATAATATCATCTAACGATATAACCGGTACTAATCAAGATCCCAAACTTGGAAAGTTTGTCCCAATCACATACGATGTTAATCAACTAAAATATTTTTTTAAAGCCCTTAATAATTCAAAATCAGCTAAAGTAAGAATAGCTTATTATGGTGACTCAATAATTTTTGGCGATGTTATAACGGAGTATTTAAGAGAAAAATTTCAGCAACAATTTTCCGGGCAAGGAGTAGGTTTTGTCTCCACAATAGCTGAAGATTACAGAATGAGGAGAACGATAAATCAAACTTTTTCAGATGATTGGAAAACTGCCTCTTTTATTTCCAGAAATCCAGATAATTTACCTTTTGGAATTAGCGGTATGGTCTCAATTCCTAAAATAGGCAGTTGGATAAAATTTGAAGCGGCAAGTAATTTTAAATTAAGCAGTTCATTTGATATTATTAAAATTTATTACTCAGATGCCGATCAAAATTCAGTAATTGAGTATAAAATAGATAGTGGGATTCAGAAAAAAGTATCTCTTCAGAATGGAAATGATATAAAAGAATTAATAATTAATGATAAAAACGGTGTCAAAAAATTTGAACTACAGTTTATTTCGGGTAAAACTCCAAATTTTTACGGTATTTCTTTTGAGACAAGAAATGGTGTTTATCTTGATAATTTTTCAATGCGAGGTAATACCGGTGTTTCTTTACTAGATATTTCTCCACAAGTATTGAAAGATTTTGATAAGTATTTATCATATGATCTAGTCATTTTACATTTTGGTGCAAATGTTTCAGCACCTAATCGAAGTATCTTTAATATTTATGAAAATAAAATGATAAATGTGGTAAATGAATTTAAGAAAGTATTTCCTAGTGCAAGTTTTCTTATTATTAGTTCTGCTGATAAAGCGATGAAAAAGGGTAGTGAGTTTATTACAAATCCTGAAATCACTTTTTTACTAGAGACACAAAAAAGAATTGCAGAAAAAACTGGAATCGCCTTCTGGAATCTGTGGGAAGCCATGGGTGGATATAATTCTATGAATACATGGGTAAACGTAGCTCCGCCTAAAGCTTTGAAGGATTATTGTCATTTCACTACTGAAGGTGGAGAACGAGTTAGTGAGTTATTCTTCGAATCTATTATTGATGCCTTTCAAAAATATTCCAAATAGGCGCCTATTAATAGAAAGAATTTATAGATTTTTTCTATACTCTTTCTTTAAGGTTTATGAATAACTTATTTTGTTGCAATAAGTTATTAAAAAGTTTATATTCCGTTAGGATTTGTTCACTATTGAGTCAAAAAACTATATTGTACGAAGTTGGGACAGCTTAGACTAGGTGTCCTCTTGAAAAATCGATTTATTCACTAATAATTCTGGCATTCATATTGTTTAACAATATTATTAATAATAATAGATTTTTGTAAGTGAATAATAACAATCAGAAATATCAAATAGCTCTAGATAATAGAGAACTTAAACCACCGAAGCGAAATTTAGGTGCTGAAAAATTAAGAGTGATCTTTTTATCAGGTATTTTTTCGCTTTTCTTAATAATGACTATTATTCTAACACTCCCATTAACAGTATTATCATGGAGTGGCTTATTCGTTTACTCTTCTATAGTATCACTGGTAATCTTCTTATTCATATTATTGATAAGATATTTTGCAACACTTTTCATGGCTTACTTTTATGTTACAAAATATACAGTCCAGGAAACAGATGGATTCTATCCTTTCATTTCTATTATTGTCCCGGTTTATAATGAAGGACTAGTTCTTCAAAACTCTATTGAATCTTTGCTCGATATTGATTACCCAAATTATGAAATAATAATTGTCAACGATGGTTCAACCGATGATACAATCATTGTTGCCGAAGGACTTGTAGGTTATCAAAGAGGCAGGAGCGTATTAGTTAAAATTTCTTTAATTAATAAACCTAATGGCGGTAAAGCGAAAGCACTCAATGCAGGGATCCAATATTCTGAAGCTCAGTTTGTTTTGTGTATGGATGGCGATTCTCAGTTAACTCCTAATTCATTACGAATGGCTATAAGACATTTAAAAGATCCTGCTGTAGGTGCTGTTGCCGGTAACGTAAAAGTTCAAAATAGAAAACATCTTCTAACTGATCTTCAGGCACTTGAGTACTTAGAAGGACTAAATATGCCGCGAAGCGCCCAGGGTTTTTTAGAGATGGTTAACATTATACCTGGACCGATCGGTTTATTCAGAAAAGCAGCATTGAGAGATGCCGGTTTTTATTCAAGCGATACATTTGCTGAGGATGCAGATATAACATTGAAAATCCTTGCCGAAAATTGGAAAATTATTTATGAACCGAATGCGATCGCATATACTGAAGCTCCTGCTTCCATTTATCAATTATTGAAACAAAGATATAGATGGACACGCGGTATATTACAAGCTATTAGAAAACATAAAAAACAATTCATCAATCCAACTGTAAATTTTAACAATAGTATAATATTATGGCAGATGTTTTATGAAGCTTTAATTTGGCCGGCTATGAATATTTTTGTTAATCTTTATTTTATTATTGTAGCTTTATTTTATGGATTATCAAGTTTTATCTTTTTATGGTGGATAGGTATAGCCGTACTAGATTTAATGGCGGCAGTTTATTGCATAGCTGCAGAAAAAGAAGAATTTAGATTAGTACCATATGCAATTATTTATCGTATTGTATTCATTCTTTTAATTGATGTTACAAAAGCAATGGCAACAGTAGAAGAATTTCTTGGTATAAGAATGACGTGGGGAAAACTCGAGCGAACCGGACTCGGAAGATCACCAAGAACAGCAAATAATACAGCCGGTGTTAGATAAAATGAAAAGACTTATTAATAGAGGTTAACATGGAATTAATTCCTATACTTTCATTAATCATTTTGGTTGCAACAATCTCAACCTTTGTTCTAGCTGTAGGTGCATATATCCTCTACAAGGTTAGAGAACGTAAAGGTATAACAGCTCAAGCTGTGCAGCCTTCTGCAATTCCCGCTGAACTTGTAGCTCCTGCACCTTTAATGCAAGAGCAAAGATTCATGACTCATGACCGAAGGACATTCGAACCGCAATCCCCTCAACAAGAGTATGGTTATGAGTATCAGCGTCAACCTGCATATATACCGCAAGAAGAACAATCACGCGGTCCTGAGCTAAGACCTACATTCGTTGCTTCATCTCCGGCTTATGACCAAAGAAGAACCGGTGAAAATGCTCGAACTAACGAATCTGAACGTTCGTCATCAGGCTCTAAGAAAAAATATATGCGTTATACAAATGAAGGTTATGTTGAACCAACGCGTCAAGATCGTAAACAAGAGGATAATCTAAGGTGGCGGTAAGAGAAGCCAAAGGGCTCAAAGTTAATTACCTTATTATTTTCTTAAGCGGATTTGTATTACTTATCACCGCTTTTCTTGTTTTTTTACTCATCGTAAAAAATATTTACGGTAATTACGAACTGAAAGAAATCCTACCTACAAAAAATAACCTTAAGTTTTTAACCGATGAGAAAAAAAGAAAGGCGGGAATACTTTATTCTAAGTATACCGAAATTATGCTTCCTTCCGGAAGTACTTGGTTACGTGATAATGTTGATACTTGGAAAAAATTCATTAAAAATTCCAAATTAGAATATGATGTTATCTCAGATCAGACAATTGAATTAGGTGAACATTTCGATTATAAAATGATAGTTCTTCCCGGTTCAAAATCATTATCCGATAAAGAAATCACGCAATTAAAACGCTATGTAGAAAATGGCGGTAGTTTGTTTGTTACCGGCGGTCCTGCAACGTATTCAGATGTAGGCATGTGGAGAGGATGGGATTTTTTCAAAGAAGTTTTTGGTATGAACTTTAACAGAGAAATCAAACCGGAAGAATCATATAAAGTTCACACACTGAGAGGCAGTTTACCGCTTACTGCACAAATTCCAACCGGATATGCACTTAAGATCGCTACTTGGGATAGACCTATTTATGCAGAAGTACTAGAGCCGCGTACTACACAAGTCAGTTTCTGGTATGATTTCAGAAGGGAAGCCGGACTTGTAAGAGAAGAAATTCAGAAGAGTGCAGGAATAGCTTACGGTAGTTACGGCAAGGGTAGATTTGTTTGGTATGGTTTTGAATTAAATTCTGTTCTTGGTGTTCAAAAAGATTATGTCTATTTCGAAAGGCTTTTCAACAATTCCGTTAACTGGCTTATTTATCAACCAACAGCATTCATAAAAGATTGGCCGGTTCCTTATGATGCTGCTATGATCATTATTCCTACAGTAAAAGAGCAGCCGGAAAATATTTATAATCTTAACTATGGATTAAATCGTAATCAAGCACCGGTAACCTTTTTTGTTGATCCAATACTTACTACACAAAATCCCGCATTGATAAGATCAATTTCTAAGAAAGGGGATATTGGAGCTATTATTGATATTGGATTTCTTGAATCTTCCGAAGATACAATCAATAAACTTTTCTCGAAAGATATACAGAGCTCTACATTAAAATATGCAGCCGATTCTCTCGGCAAGGAATCGGGGAAAACGGTTAAAGCACTAATGCCGTTAAATGGTTATTATGATGATAATACGTTACTATCTATGTCTCAACTAAATTATGATTTCTTGGTCACTGATTCATTAACAGACCGCTCTGTTCCAGAAATTCGTATAAGAAATAATAAACCAATCATGATCATTACAAAAACAGCACGGGATGATTATGAAGTAGTACGAAATTATGGTTTGGTTAATAAGGAATATCAAAGATATACTTATGAAGAAGATGTAGATCGAGTTTTATTTGAAGGTGGACTTTATGTTTTCAAAGTTCATACTGAATATCAATTACAACCACAATATTCTTCTGTAATAAAAGACGTTATTAATTATGCTCGTAGTAAAAAAATGTGGATCACGTCTCTGAGAGAGTTACAAAGTTGGTGGATTCGCCGCTTGGGTGTTGAAGTCCGTTATGAAGTCAGAAGCAAAAGAAGAATCGCAGTTGAGTTGAATAATCCTCGCGATGAAAAAGCGTATGATCTTATAGTTCAGGTCAACTTTAATAAGAGGGTAAGAAATGTTTCGGTTTCATCTGATATAATTAATACTAAGATCCCAAAATATAAGTTAGATAGTGATTCCAAAACTATTTTCTTCTATTTAGATAAAATGGATCCTCATGAAACACGTTCGTTGTTAATAGATTTTGATAACATTGACAGTTAACGACAATAATTTATTTAACCACTGATAAGACCTTTTACAATTGCAATGGCGCTTTTTGCCCTAAACATAAAAGGGAATACCAGCCAAAAAAGCTTGCCAATATTTTTAGACAGAATTATTCTTTTTTGTATAATTTACAGTCGTGTAATTATTGTTTATAGTCTTATCACCTTTAGTAATAATTATTAAAACTGATTTCCATTTATTAAATTGAATATTGTAAAATGATCATTCTCAGAGAAATAATGAAATCGATCAGCTGTCTAAAGAAATTTGCAATGCCTATTCTTTTCCTTCTATTAGCAATTACATTCGGTTGTGTTGAATCATTAACCGATATTCAGACTTCCTCCGCTACGCCTACAATTGATATCTTCAGCCCTAAGACTAATGATTCTGTTAAAGTGGGGAAAAATCCGATTTATTATCAGGCATACGATGGTGCCGGTGGTCAAGGTCTTTCTTTTTATGAACTGTATGTTAATAAAGTATTTGTAAAAAAATATCCGCTGAATACTAATGGAACTAATCCGTTAATCTATTTGGAAGTTGATTCAACTTTAATTCACGCTCGAATTAATTATTCTTTGAAAGTTTATAACACAACGGGTAAGTCAACTGAAAGTATATTGCAGGAAAATATTTACATTAAGGATAAAATACCAAATGCTCCATCAAATCTAATATTATCACGATTGAATGATTACACGGTAATACTGAAGTGGGATGATAATTCAAAAAACGAAACCGGTTTTGAATTATTTAGAAAAGATATAGGTAACGGTATTGTAATAGATTATAGAAAAATTAAAACAGTTAGTGTAAATACAATTACTACAACTGATGGAAGTTTATCTCCGTATGTTGATTATTATTATTTGGTTAGGGCAATCAATGAATCCGGTGCTTCTGAATTTTCTGAAGGAATAAGTACTACAAGTTTAGGCGGCGGTCCATGGAATTTACAAGCTGAAGCTATTGGTGCAAGTTTAGTAAAATTGACTTGGATTGATTTTGCTATTAACGAACAAGGATTTCAGATTGAAAGAATAGATCCTTCTACTAATAATTTCAAGATCTTGGCAATTGTTGGTCCTAACGTTTCAGAATATGAAGATTATTTTGTTACACCAAGCAGTTCTTATAAATATCGTGTAGCTTATTTCACACTAACTACCCAAAGTGGTTATTCAAACGAGGCATCTATTTCTACTTTTTATACTGATGTTTTACCTCCGACCGATTTTAGTGCTGTTCTTATACCCGGATTAGCAGTAAAATTAAAGTGGACTGATAATAGTAAAAATCTTTCTAAAGGAACAATTATCGAACGAAAACTTGGAATAAATGGTCAATTCAAAGAGATAGGAACAACTGCCTCAGATGAGTTTGAATTTTTCGATTTTTCATTCTCAAGCAGCGTAACTTATTTCTATCGCATTAGACAAAAACTGGGAAATAAAGTTTACACTCCTTATTCTGTAAGCATTAGAGTTGATATTCCTTAAAAGGCTATGATAGATAGTGAAACAAATATTAAAACTTTGATTGATAGCCCCAATATTTCTCCCAGTTTGATCATTGATAAAACAGGGCGTGTTATTGCTTTCAGCAGTGATTTAAAAAAATTGTTACCTTCCATTACACCGCAATCAAATTTCTTTGAACTTTTTGATGAAGTAAAATTACTTACACTTCAAAGAATGTTTATTGATGTAAGGAAATATGATACTCCCGTAAGAGATATAATAGATCTTGAAATTGATAAAGTTAAGTATAATTTTGAAGTTGTATTCTCACCTTTGCGCAGTGAAAATAATGTTTACTTCCTGATAAATCTTAATCATGAATCATTTGTTAAAAATACAACCGAAACACAAAAATTTTGGATATCTACCTCGGAACTTGAAAAAATAGCTTATGATAAAAGAATTATTTCAATCGTAAATAAAATCAAGCTGAATTATCCTTTCACATTTATAGAAAAAGCAAAAGTTCAAAAAGATATAAATGAACTTGATGATTATTTCTGGATCAAAGAGTCATCCGGAAAATTAGTTATGGTCAATGATAAATATGCAGATTCGTTAGGATTTAAGCCCAATCAATTAGAGAACAAAAATGAACAGGATTACCTTCCGAAATATTTGGTAAATCTTTATAAAACAGTTGATGCGTATATTATTGATTCTACCAATTCAGTAATATTTGAAGGCATTGTTACCCCGGTTACAAGCGGTGCTAATAGAAATATTTCTATAGCAGAATTTCCTCTCTGCGATCTTGATAATAATGTAGTTGCAATTATCGGCTTTTCACAAAAAAAAGAACACCATGTTCCAGTAACTAAAAATGAATCGGGCAATTTTCTTATTAAGGATTTACCAATTGCAGTTATACTAATTGATAATAATTTTAAAATAACGTCATATAGCAAAGAGTTTGTCCGTCTGTTGAATCTCAATGATAAAGTAGATTTAACACTGCTGGATCTGAGTAAGATTTTTGAAAAGGGGTTTATAACTCAATTCGAAAAATATTTGAAGAACTCCGATAAAAATCCGGAAGTAAAGATCAATTATTTATTTGCTGAAAAAGCTCATCTTAATACTGAAGTTAACTTTAAAAAAATATTTCTTGATAACGACGAATATTTCGGAACTCAGATTATAATAACTCAAAAACTGGATGAGGATTATCAGATAGAAACAAAAGCAAAAATGTACGAAGCATTAATTGAACATTTACCGGAAGCCATGTTTATCTATGATATTGAGAATCTAAAATTTCTTGATGTCAACGATGCTGCATTAAAATTATACGGCTACAAACGGAATGATTTCCTCAACATGGATCTTACCGATCTTTACGCTCCCGAAGACATCCAGACATTGATTCAAACCGGTGATAGTAAAATTGTTCAAGGAAGTTACAGCGGACCATGGAGACAAAAAAAGATTGACGGCACTTCTATTCTAGTTGAACTTAGGAGATCATCAATTGAATTTAGAGGAAAAAAATCGCATCTAAATCTTGTAAGGAATGTTTCCGAACAAGCAGAATTTAAAAAAAGAACTCAAATTTTAGAATCAGCATTTGATAATACAAACGATCCAATAATTATTACTGATAAAGATGGTTTTATTAATGAGATTAATGAACCGGTATCAAAACGCTTTGGTTACTCAAAAAAAGATCTGGAGACACGTCCGTTTATTTCTCTTGCTTCCGATGATGACCGTGCTAAGATAAATAAAAATATTTTTCATTCCGGAATTTTGAAACCGACTATTATAGATATTGAAATAAAAAAACCTTCCGGAACATTTCTTAAAGCTAATTTGATAGCAACACCAATTAAAAATTTTAGTGGCGATATAGATTCATTCTGTCTAATTATCAAACCAATTGATGAGCCTGTAATTACTAAAGATGTAAAGAAAACTCAAGAAGATTCCATCGAAAAAATTGATCCTCCGTTTCTTTCAAATGTTTTCCATGAGCTTCTAACACCTATTAATGTGATTCTCGGTTTTACACAAGAGCTTGGAGAAAGCATTCAAAAACCGAATGAAGAACAGAAAGAAGCCGTTGATATTATTAAACAAAATCAAAAATTACTTCTTCAGATAATGGATAATGCAGTTGAATACTCAACACTTGAACAGAAAGTTGTAAAACTAAAATCCGAACATATCAAGTTCGTAGATCTTTTGAATGAACTTAAAGAGAATACGCGAAAAACCGCTGATGATAAAAAAGTTGAACTTTCCTACGGTAAGATTTCTGCTTCATTGGAAATCGAGACGGATAGGCAGAAGATCGTTTCATTATTAAGTTTATTTATAAAATTTGCAATTCAGATTACCAAAGAAGACAAAATATTTCTCTCGGCTTCTCTTTATCAGGATAGTTACTGCGCAGTCAGTATTAAAGATACTTCTAAAACAATTACTCCTTACTTGTTAAAAGCATTTAATGATATTTTCTCGGAAGACGAGAATATGAGCAGAAGAAATTACGGCTTCTCACGATTCTCTGTTAAACTCGCCAAAAAATTGATTGATTTATTATCAATTAAGAAAGAAACAATTACCAAAGATGCAGATCCGGCTGAATTCGCATTGGTTATACCTCTTAAGTTTATTATAAATGATAAGAAAAAAATAGAAGTGGAAACCGTTCCTCAACAAAAAGTTATTGGTCCTAAGCCAACACAAAAAGTTAGCGGCAAACAAACGGAAAAAGTTTCTACTCCGTCTTCAGCCCCGGTAGAAAAGAAACCGTTGGATCTAACGCAGCTTTCTTGTCTATACTTGGAAGATCAAGTGGATTCGCAAATGCTGTTTAAGAGTCAGATGAAAGACCTTAAGAACATAGAATTTGCTCCAAGTTTTGAAAATGCATTGCCTCTTCTTAAAACAAAAAAATTCGATTTCCTTGTTATGGATATTAATTTACAAGGAGAGTATAACGGACTGGATGCTTTAAGAATTATTCAGAAGATGCCCGGTTATAAAAATGTTCCGGTCATTGCATCAACCGCATATCTATTACCCGGTGCTCGAGATAATTTTATTGCAGCCGGTTTCAATGATTTTGTCTCTAAACCATTATTAAGAGATAAATTAATGGAAGTTCTAAAAACCCTCTTTGCCTGATCTGCATTTTATTTTCAAAAAATTATTTTGCTTGACATTTCTTTCTATGCTTAATAGGTTGGGATTGTTGTTGATCAATTAACTTTGTCACTTCTTAAAAAATATTTGAATATGAGCTTCAAGACATTTTACAATTCACCGGTCGGATTAATTGAAATATGCGGAACGGAAAATTCAATTACATCTCTCTACTTCATAGATGAAGAATTTAATCCCGTTGTGAAATCGAATCAGTATATAGAAAAATGTGTAAAACAGCTTGATGAATATTTCAAGGGAAAGAATAAAAATTTTGAATTAAATCTTCAACCTGAAGGAACAGATTTTCAAAAAAGAGTATGGGATGAATTATTAAAAATACCCTACGGCGAAACTAGATCATATATGGAAATCACAAAATTACTTGGCGATCCGAAAGCGATCCGTGCAGTTGCTAATGCGAATGGGCAAAATAAAGTTTCGATCATTATTCCTTGCCATCGTGTAATTGGAAGCGACGGAAGTCTAACCGGCTATGGTAGCGGTTTATGGCGTAAGAAATGGCTCTTAGAACACGAGCAAAAATTTAGCAACACTGAAAAGCAGCTTAAACTTACTTTGTAAAAAAAAATAGTCATTAGGTCATTCAATTGTCATTAAATAATAAAAAATGGGGGGCAAATGAAACTTGAAGAATTGAAAGTATATGAATTGTCCATAGAACTTGGAGAAAGAATTTGGGAAGTTATAAATCATTGGGATTATTTTCTTAAGGATACAATCGGTAAACAATTAATTAGAGCTGTGGATTCTGTTGCTGCAAATATTAGCGAAGGATTTGGAAGATATCATTTTAATGAAGCTAAACATTTCGGATATTACGCAAGAGGTTCTTTATATGAAACTAAAACTTGGTTGACAAAAGCATACAATCGAAACTTAATAAGTGAAGATGTATTGAACGAGTTTATCAATGATATAAATAATCTTGGTGTTAAGTTAAATAACTATATCAAATCTATCGGTAAGCAGTCATCAACTAAACAACCGAATAACAACTGAATGACTATTAATGACAATTGAATAACTTTTTTATGACTATGATTCTACAAAAAGAAATAACACTCAAACCGAGAGGGCGCGGATTTCATTTGATCACAGATGAAATTGTTTCGCAATTACCTTCACTTGATAAAGTCTCAAAAGGTATTGCACACATTTTTATCAAACATACTTCTGCATCGTTAACTATAAATGAGAATGCAGATCCTACTGTTCGAACTGATATGGAAAATTATTTTAATAAAATTGTACCTGAGAACGCTCCATTTTATCAGCATACTATGGAAGGATTGGACGATATGACCTCACACATCAAATCATCTTTACTTGGTAGCGCTATAAGCATACCGATAACGAATGGTAGATTTAATCTCGGAACTTGGCAGGGAATTTATCTTTGTGAACACAGAAACCATGGTGGATCAAGGAAGATTGTTGTTACGATAATTTCCGAATAGCTAATTTTTACAAGCAGTTTTGTAGATATTCGACCTCTCCGTCTTTATTTTAACTTCATTAATTTCTATTATTCGACCGTCTTTTTAAGAAAATTCTTACAAATAAGATTGATGGTAGGATAATTTCTAAATCAAAGAAGTCCTACTTAAAATTTTTCAAGAATCTTTAGAATTTAGACTCAAAAGTAATATAATAAACTCTTTTTGATGGCAAGATATTTGAATTTAAGAACTAATTACATTGAAAAAATTATACATATAAATTATTTGAGGATTAAATGGAAAGAAGGAAAATTACGATAGATGGAAATGAAGCTGCCGCTCACGTTGCGTACCGTGTTAGTGAAGTTATTGCTATTTATCCGATCACTCCATCATCCACGATGGGTGAATTATCTGATGATTGGTCGGCTAAAAAAATAAATAATATTTGGGGAACAGTTCCAAGCGTTACAGAGATGCAAAGTGAAGGCGGTGCTGCCGGAGCCGTTCATGGTTCACTTCAAAGCGGTGCGCTCACAACTACATTTACTGCATCACAAGGTTTGTTCTTAATGATTCCGAATATGTACAAAATAGCAGGTGAATTAACTCCCGCTGTTTTCCACGTTAGTGCTCGTTCGATTGCGGCTGCAGCTTTATCAATCTTCGGTGATCATAGTGATGTTATGTCCACACGGCAGACAGGATTTGGTTTGATCTGTTCGAATTCAGTTCAAGAAGTTATGGATACTGCAGCGATTGTTCATAGTGCAACTTTAGAATCAAGAATTCCGTTTATTCATTTCTTTGATGGATTCAGAACTTCAGCCGAAGTTGTTAAGATGGAAGAGTTAACCGATGATGATATTCGTGCGATGATTGATGATGAAAAAATAAAAGAGTTTCGGCAGAGAGCTTTGAGTCCGGAAAATCCTTTCATTAGAGGAACAGCACAGAATCCTGATGTTTACTTTCAAGGCAGAGAAACAGTAAATAAATTTTATGATGCATGTCCGGAGATTGTTCAAAAAGCGATGGATAAATTTGCTCAAATAACTGGAAGACAATACCACTTATTCGATTACTACGGCGCACCCGATGCAAAACGAATTATAATTCTAATGGGTTCCGGTGCAGAAACTGCAGAAGAGATTGTTGATTATTTATCACAAAGAATGGAAGAGAAAGTTGGAATTCTTAAAGTAAGATTATACAGACCATTCTCTGCAAAACATTTTCTCTCTGCAATTCCAAAAACAGTTGAAAATATTTCCGTACTTGATAGAACAAAAGAACCCGGCTCACTTGGCGAACCATTATACCTTGATATTGTAACAGCAATCTCAGAAGCGATGAGTTCAAACAATCCTCCGTTTGCTAAGATGCCGAAAATCGTAGGCGGACGTTACGGTCTATCTTCAAAAGAATTTACTCCGGCTATGGTAAAAGCAGTTTTCGATAATATGAAAAAACCCGAACCGAAAAATCATTTCACTGTTGGAATAAATGATGATGTTACTTTTACAAGTCTTGATTACGATGAAAACTTTATGATCGAAGGTGATGAAGTTGTAAGATGTTTATTTTACGGATTAGGTGCTGACGGAACAGTTGGCGCAAATAAAAATTCGATAAAGATCATTGGTGAAGAAACTGAAAATTATGCTCAAGGATATTTTGTTTACGATTCTAAAAAATCCGGTTCAACAACAGTTTCGCATTTAAGATTTGGTAAGAAACCGATTAGATCAACATATTTAATTCAAACCGCAAAATTCGTAGGCTGTCATACTTTCGGATTGCTCGAAAAATTTGATGTTCTCGGTAATATCGAAAACGGCGGTACATTTTTATTGAACAGTCCGTTCAGTAAAGATGAGACTTGGGATAATCTCCCGATCAGAGTTCAGCAGCAGATCATAGACAAAAAATTAAATTTCTATGTAATTGACGGTTACGCTGTTGCTCACAAAACCGGAATGGGAAGCAAAGTAAATACGATCATGCAGACATGTTTCTTTGCTATTTCCGGAATACTTCCTAAAGATGAAGCGATTGAACAGATTAAGAAATCAATTAAGAAAACTTACGGCGCAAAAGGTGAAGAGATTGTAAAACAAAATTTTGAAGCCGTTGATCATACCCTTGAAAATTTATTTAAGATTGATGTCCCGGCGAAAGTTACAAGCAAAATTGAAATCCCGGCGATCGTTTCTGAAAAAGCTCCGGATTATGTACGCAATGTTCTTGGTAAAATGATGGAAGGAAAAGGTGATTATATAAAAGTAAGTGAAATGCCGATTGATGGGACCTTCCCTTCGGCAACAACACAATGGGAAAAAAGAAATATCGCTCTCGATGTTCCGGCATGGGATCCAGAATGGTGTATTCAGTGCGGCAAATGTGCAATGGTTTGTCCTCATGCTTGTATCAGAATTAAATCTTACGACAAGAAATATTTGAATCAAGCTCCTTCAACTTTTAAGATAATGGATGCAAAAGGAAAAGAATTCCCCGATGGTTACGCTTACACAATTCAAGTAGCCGTTGAAGATTGTACCGGCTGCGAAATGTGCGTAGAAGTTTGTCCGGCAAAGAATAAAAAAGAAACTCGCCTCAAAGCGCTTAACATGACTCCTCAAATTCCGATCAGAGAATTAGAGAGGGCTAATTGGGATTTCTTTTTAACGCTGCCTGAGTTAGATAGAAGACTTATCAACACCGGAGTTATTAAAGCACAGCAATTACAGCAGCCGTTATTTGAATTCTCAGGTGCTTGTTCAGGATGCGGAGAGACCCCATATGTAAAATTAGTATCTCAATTATTTGGTGATCGTACAATTATTGCTAATGCAACAGGCTGTTCATCTATCTACGGCGGTAATTTACCTACAACTCCTTGGGCAAAAAATAATGAAGGAAGAGGACCGGCTTGGGCAAATTCTTTGTTTGAAGATAATGCCGAGTTTGGAATGGGTATGCGTCTCTCGATTGATAAACAAAATGAGTTTGCAACTGAACTAATCTCAAAATTGAAAGATAAAATTGGAAATGAATTAGCAGATGCAATTCTTAATGCAGATCAAAAAGATGAAGCGGGCATTTATGAACAGAGAGAAAGAGTAACAGAACTAAAGAAAAAACTTGAAACAATAAAATCTAAAGACGCAGAAAAATTATTGGAAGTTGCAGACTACCTCGTTAAAAAATCCGTTTGGATTATCGGCGGCGACGGCTGGGCTTACGACATTGGTTACGGCGGACTCGATCACGTAATTGCTTCCGGAAAGAATGTAAACATTTTAGTCCTTGATACAGAAGTTTACTCTAATACAGGAGGACAAATGTCTAAAGCTACCGGTATGGGTGCGGTTGCAAAATTTGCAGCAGCCGGTAAACCGACAGCAAAAAAAGATCTGGCAATGATGGCAATGATTTATGGAAATGTTTACGTTGCAAAAGTTGCAATGGGTGCTAACGATGTTCAGACATTACGCGCATTCTTAGAAGCTGAAGCTTACGATGGTCCGTCTTTAATTATTGCTTACAGCCATTGCATTGCTCACGGTATTAATATGGCTAAAGGAATGGAGAGCCAGAAAGCAGCTGTTGATAGCGGTTACTGGCCCTTGTTCAGATACAATCCGGAAAATTTTAATGAAGGAAAGAATCCGCTTAAGTTAGATTCAAAAGCTCCGAGGATCAAACTTGAAGATTATATTTACAAAGAGACTAGATATAAAATGTTAACTAAATCTCATCCGACCGAAGCGAAAGAATTGCTCGTTAGAGCTCAGGAAGAAGTATTGAAGAAATGGAAATTCTATGAACAGATGTCTTCGTTCGAAGTCGGCAAAGACAGTAGCGGAAAAGAAGAAACTAAAAATTGACGAAGTCACTCCGAGACTGATAATTATCGGGAGAGGAGTCTGATTTATTTCAAAATATTTTAGGAGTTAAAATGGATCTCACAACAAAATACATGGGATTGAAATTAAAGAATCCGATAGTTCCTTCAGCTTCTCCGCTTTCGCAAAGTATTGATACTGTAAAAGCTATGGAAGATGCAGGAGCTTCTGCCGTTGTTGTATATTCTTTGTTCGAAGAACAGATCACGCATGAATCCGGTGAACTTGATCATTATCTATCTGTTGGAACTGATAGTTTTGCTGAAGCACTAAGTTATTTCCCCGAACAGGAAAAATTTCATCTTGGACCTGATCAATATTTAGATCATATCTCTAACCTCAAGAAAGCAGTTGATATTCCGATCATCGGGAGTTTGAACGGTGTTAGTACCGGTGGATGGATAAAATATGCACAAAACATTGAACAAGCCGGTGCAGATGCTATTGAACTTAATGTTTATTACGTTGCTGCAAATCAAAATATAACCGGTTCAGAAGTCGAGAATATGTACGTTGATGTATTAAAAGAAGTAAAAAAGAACGTGAAGATTCCGGTTGCAATAAAAATAAGTCCTTTCTTTACTTCGATGTCGAACATGGCACGTAAACTTGATCATGCGGGTGCTGATGCTCTTGTACTCTTCAATAGATTTTATCAACCGGATTTTGATTTAGAAAAACTTGAAGTTGTTCCAAATCTTTTACTTAGCACAAATTGGGAGATGCGTCTTCCGTTAAGATGGATTGCAATTCTTCATGGTAATATCAAAGCAAGTCTTGGTGCTACAACTGGTATTCATAATCATACAGACATTTTAAAAATGATGATGGCAGGTGCCGATGTTGCAATGATGGCTTCTGAACTTTTACTTAATGGAGTTGGACGTATCACTCAAATTTTAGACGGAATGAAAAAATGGATGGAAGAAAAAGAATATGATTCGATTGATATGATGAAGGGAAGCATGAGCCAAAAGAAAATTGCTCAGCCGGCTGCTTTTGAAAGAGCAAACTATATGAAAACTTTGCAGAGTTATAAATCGCTTGTTTAATATAGTTCACCATAAAGACACGTAACTTTTTCATGGAGACCAATTAAATATTTTTATACATAAACCCCACGCTTCAGTGTGGGGAGGGTTTAGGAACTCGAACTATGCAAACACTAAAACTTCCATACTTGAAAAAAGTTGGTCAGCGGGGAACAATTAGTATATGGATCGTTGACGGAACATATGTTCGTACCCATATTGACGAAGAATTTACAAATTGCGGGCAACATTATAATTTCAAATACATTCCTAAAAATGAATTCTGGTTAGATCATGAAGGGAAAGCGGATGAACAAAAGTTTTTTATTGATCATCTGCTTGTTGAACATAAACTTATGGGAAAGGGTGTCTCTTATAATGAAGCTTTAGAACAAGCCGACAAAGTCGAATTATCTGAAAGAAAAAAATCCGGAGATGTTAAAAAATTAACTAAAGGGAAAAATCTTCCGGATGCAAAAAAAGTCCATATTAGACTATGGAAGAAATTAGAAACACCTGTTAGTGTTTGGATTATTGACGGCCGGCTTGTTAGAAGTGTTTTTGATGTAGATTTTACTGAAGGCGGACATGATTATGTATATGAGTTTGTCCCGCAGAACGAAGTTTGGATTGATAATGATTTGGAAGAAGTTGAACGTCCATATGTTTTACTTCACGAATTACATGAGAGAAATCTAATGGCAAAGGGATGGGATTACGATCGCGCGCATGAAGATTCAAGCAAGATAGAAAATCATTGTAGACACAATCCTAATGAATTGCATATTGCTTTAGGAAAAGAGGGTTGGGAATGAGTAATTAATTTTATTGTTCTCTTTTCAGAACCTATATGCTGTTTTCCCCCCAAAAGTATACTTTCTGCTTCTGCAATTATGCCTGCGGCCGATAAGCTCGATATCTCATTCCCAAATATTGGAGAAAGTTTCTGAATACATCAAAAAACGAACTGCTAAAAAACATTTTCAATTTATAACCGTATATTGGTACTAGAATTATTATTAATGTTTAGGAATAACAAAATATGCTTAACAATGGCTTCAAAGATCTTGGACTTTCCGATGAAACACTTCATGCGATCCATTCAAAAGGATTTGAAGAACCGACAGAAATCCAAAAAAAAATTATCCCGCTTATTTTAGAAAACAAAGTAGATTTAATAGGACAAGCTCAGACGGGAACAGGTAAAACTGCCGCTTTTGCAATTCCGATTATACAACAGCTCGTAACAAGAGCAGGTCATCTGCAGGCGTTAGTTCTTGTACCTACACGCGAACTTGCTATTCAAGTTGCCGAAGAATTTAATTCTCTTCGCGGTAATAAAAATATTCACGCCGCTCCAATTTATGGCGGGCAATCTTACGATACTCAACTTAGAAGACTCAAGAAAGGTGTTGATGTTGTTGTAGGAACACCGGGAAGAATGATTGATCTTCTCAATAAAAAAAGTATGTCGCTTTCGGAAATATCATTCGTAGTTCTTGATGAAGCTGACGAAATGCTCAACATGGGTTTTGTTGATGATATCGAAGATATTCTTTCAAGAACAAATCCGAATAGAAGAACACTTCTTTTTTCGGCTACAATGCCCGAAAGAATTGCAACACTTGCTAAGAAGTATATGGGTAAGAGGGAGATCATCCGCACAAAACATTCCGGTGAGACAATTCAGCTTACGGATCAAATTTATTATGAAGTAAAAGAATCCGATAAATTAGATGCACTCTGCAGAATTATTGATACTACAATTGAATTTTACGGATTGGTTTTCTGCCGTACAAAAAATGATGTTGATCATGTTACATCAAAGCTGAATGACCGCGGTTATGATACTGAAGGTTTGCATGGTGATATTTCCCAAAATGTTCGTGAAAGAATATTAACGAAATTCAGAAATAAAAAAATAAATGTACTGATCGCTACTGATGTTGCAGCACGTGGTCTCGATATTGATGAACTAACTCATGTAATTAATTTTGCATTACCGCAAGATCCCGAAGCATATCTTCATCGTATTGGCAGAACCGGACGTGCAGGCAAAGAGGGAACAGCTGTAACTTTTATCACTCCCGAAGAATACCGCAAATTAATGTTCATTAAAAACTTTACTCAAACTGAGATACGCAAAGAAAGAATTCCTCATATCAATGATGTTATTAATTTTAAAAAAGAAAAAATTGCTGCACAGTTGAAATCAATGATGGAAGTAGGGCTTGCACATAATTACATTTCGTTGGCAAAAGAGATGATAAGGAATCACAATCCGGAAGATGTAGTTGCTGCTTTGATAAAATACACTTATCAAAATGAACTTGAAGAAGAAAATTATGCAAAGATCCACGATCTCTTCGAAAGAAAAAGATCATTAGATTCTCGAGATGATCGGCCGATGGGAAGAAAAGAATATGCTCGTAACGGTGAGCGTTCAAGAGGAATGAAAAGCAGTGATTCAAGAGAAAACCGTTTTGAAAGAAAAGGAAAATTCAGTTCTGATAAAGGTAAATCTAGAATGTTTCTTGCTTTAGGAAAAAAGGATGATCTTAATCCAAAAGAATTATTATTGATGCTCAAGAAGAAAGCAAATGTTAGTCCTGATTTAGTTACAGGTATTCAAATATCCGATGCGTTCTCATTCTTTAATGTCCCGCCAAAAGAATCCGAGATTATTTTGAGCAAGCTCAATTCTAAGGATAAAGGCAAAAGACCGATCGTAGAAAGAGCGAAAGGAAAGTAGTTATCGGTTGTGCGTTGTACTGAGTTCTTGGTGTGTTGTTTGTCGTGCTGAGTTCTTGGTGCGTTGTTCGTTGTGCTGAGTTCTTAGTGTGTTGTTTGTTGTTCTTATTACTTATTTCTTACTTCTTAAATCGTAATCCGTAAATCCCTTCATACTTCGTAATTCGTACTTCGTAACTTGTGCTCCTTACTTCTTATTTCTCCCTTCTTAGTACATATTTTTTCGTGCTTGATTATTTGGTTGTATGATTGTTTGTCCGTAGTTCGTTTTTAACCTTTCACGAGAAAACGAAGGATTAATAATCATAAACCGTCAATCCCTTCATACTTCGTACTTCCTACTTCGTAACTTGTATTTCTTACTTCTTAAACCTGTCCCAAGTCAACGAGGGATCGTAATTCGTAATTTGTACTTCATACTTTCAAATCGTACTCACAAAATCTCGTAAATAATAAAATTCTTATTAACTAAATTAATACTTGACAATCTGATGATTATTTGTAAATTGGAATCACTTTTGGATTAGTTTTGTAAAAATCAACATAGTACTGATGTATGGGGTCACGATATGGGGTTGATAATTGATTTTCAGTTCTTCAAGACCAGTTGTTTTATTTTACTAATTATTATTAAACAAGATTAAAAGTATTCAATAGAGTAACAAATTTTTCTTATGAATGGGGTCAACTTATGGGGTTGATAATTGATTTTCAGTTCAACAAAACTTGCTGTTTTATTTTACCAATAATATTTATTAAAAATTAAAAGAATTCAATAGAGCAAAAGATTTTCTTAAACAAGATAAATCTTCTTTAACGTCTTTAATGAAATATATTCTCTTTTTTTCTATTTCTTTTAGTTATATGTGAGTGACTAAGCGGAGCTGTATCTGGTTATCAGTGATTGGTGAGATGCAAAAGAGGAGAAGGCAGAATGATAAAAGCACTGGACTGCAGAATACTCGTCACTATTGCCTAATTCTTATTTCTGAATTCTTATTTCTGAATTCTTATTTCTGTATTTTTACCCCAGTATTCTTATTTTACAACTAGTATGGCGTTAGTATGAATTACGAAGTACAAAGTTTAATGAAAAACAGACCTTGAACATCGAACTTTGGACATTGAACAAAGAACAAACAATTAAACAAAGAGAACCAATCACTAATAACTAATCACCAATCACATATTTTATGTCTTACAAATCAAGCTTGCTTAATAAAATCAACAACAAATCTGCCGTCATCGGTATTATCGGGCTCGGTTATGTTGGACTACCTTTAGCATTAACATTTGCTGAAAAAGGATTTAAAGTAATTGGATTCGATATTGACGAAAATAAGATTCCGATTTTATCAAAAGGGAAATCTTACATTAAGCACATCCCTTCATCCAGAATCAAGTATCAAGTATCCAGAAACAAGTTCGAAGCCACCTTTGACTTTTCACGTTTGACCTTTTGCGACTGCATACTAATATGCGTCCCTACTCCATTGAATGACAAACACGAACCTGATATTTCATTTGTTGAGAATTCCGCTAAATCAGTTGCAGAGTATTTACGTCCCGGACAATTAGTCGTACTTGAATCTTCTACCTATCCCGGAACGACAGAAGAGATTTTACTTCCGTTGTTCGCTAATGCTCACAGTGGTCAGAATTCTAAAAACACTGATCACCGATCACCGATCACTGATCACAGAAAAAAGTTCACCGTAGGCAACACCTTTTTCCTAGCTTTCTCTCCCGAACGTGAAGATCCCGGTAATAAAGAATTTAATACTTCAACAATCCCAAAAGTAGTTGGCGGAGTAACACACAATTGTCTCAAAGTATCTTGTGCATTATACAGTCAAGCAATCATGCATGTTATTCCCGTCTCTTCCTGTAAAGTTGCTGAATCTGCAAAACTGCTTGAGAATATTTACAGATCGGTCAACATTGCATTGGTGAACGAGCTAAAAATTGTTTTCGACAAAATGGGAATTGACGTTTGGGAAGTGATCGAAGCAGCTAAAACAAAACCGTTCGGATTCCATGCATTTTATCCCGGACCCGGTTTAGGAGGGCACTGCATTCCGATAGATCCTTTCTATTTATCTTGGAAAGCTAAAGAGTTTGGTGTAGAAACTAAATTTATTAAACTCGCCGGAAAGATCAATACTCAAATGCCATACTATGTTGTTCAAAAGACAATTGAATTACTTAATGACAATAGAATAACTATCAATGGCGCAAAAATTCTTATCCTTGGAGCGAGTTATAAAAAAAACATAGATGACCTGCGCGAATCACCCGCTCTCAAGCTAATTGAAATTCTCCAGGAGAAGGGTGCAGAAGTTGACTATAGCGATCCCTTTATTTCCAAACTTCCTCACACGCGTAAATACAACTTTGAGCTTTCATCTATACCTCTTACCTCTAGTTCTCTAGCTTCTTACGATATTGCTATCCTCTCCACCGATCATGATGCTTTTAACTATAAACTCATAACTCAACATTCAAAACTCATAATTGATTCTAGAAATGTTTTTGAAAGAAAAGGAATAAAATCCTCCAAAATTATTAAGGCGTGAAAAGTCGGTTCTTAGTACGAAGTTCGTTGTTCGTAGTTCGATGTTAAACTAAGAACACATAACAAAGCACCAAGAACTAAAGAAATAAGAGGGGAAAATGAAAATAAATAGTTTACACAAATTGAATCATGGATAGAAGCAAGACAAATAGTTAATCAGATTTATCAATTATCTAATAATACTAAGTTTTATCACGATTATGGTTTGAAAGATCAAATACAAAGAGCATATGTTTCAATAATGAGTAATATAGCCGAGGACTTTGATAGCGGATCAAATAAATCATTCATAAATTTTCTTAATTATTCCTATCGTTCAGCATCTGAAGTCCAATCATTGTTATACGTTTCTATCGATCAGAATTACATTGATAATAATAAATTTGAAGAACTAATGAATTACACCATAAAAATAAAAAATTTAATCGGCGGTTTCATCAAATACCTTAAAACCAAGAACTAAGCACCAAGCACAAAGAACAACGAACCAAGCACCATCATTAAGCCTAGTAGATTGTTGAAATATTTTATAATACATTTAAGTACAAATTCTAAATGATAACATGAATAATAACTTGTACTGGTCATACGCAAAAAAACCGTTAGACGAAAAAATTATCATAGAGCAGACCCTTAAGTATTCCGATTATGACGAGCTAATTTCATTAATAAAAAAATATGGTATTGATAATTGTAAAAAAATCTGGGAATCTGTTCTTATTCCAGACGAGAGATTAAGAAAACTCAATCATTTTTTGGCAAAATTTATTTTTAGGATTTCAATGGATAGCACATTTGTTGATACATATCTAAAGAAATATTCTAAAAAAAGATCAGAGAAAACAAATGAACTTCTTAACGGATAAAACTTCCGGCATATTTAATGAAATTTCTGATCTGGATCTATTAAAGTCTTTTACTTTTGTAGGCGGAAGCCGCCGCTGCATACTATCTGAATCATAGACTTTCTGAAGACCTCGATTTTTTTACTTGGACTGCATCTCTACCATCAGAAACAGATCTTTTTATTAAAAAAAATTTCAAAGAATAGACAGATTCAAATCGTTAATTCCGGTAGTCATTTGCTAGATATTTTTGCTGATGGTATAAAACTAACTTTATTTGCAAATGATTGGGATATCCTCCGGTCTAAGCGGTCGCTGCTAAAAAATAATATCTTTATTGCAGATACGGATATATTATGTGCTATGATAGTTAATGCTCTTACTTTAAGAGCAAAATTTCGGGATTATTACGATCTATATGTTTTCAATAAAAATATGTTCAGTATTAATGAGATATATGAATTTGCACTTAAATACATACCCGGTATGACAAAAAAAATATTTTTTATGCAGATGACATACATAGATAATATAGAAGATGAGAATATTGATCATTTAGAACCGCGATATAATGTATCATTGAAGATGATCCAAAAACATTTTGAAAATGAACTGCAGAAAATCCTATAAACAAACATCCATCAGTCAATCATCCAAACAATCAAACCCTAAGTACGAAGTATGAATTACGAAGTACGATGTATGAAGTACGATTTACGAATTACGAAGTCTGAATTACAAATTACAACTTGTCTGCCGCTAGGCATGATTTATTATTCACTATTAATCATTTATACTGACAACTATCAACTGACAATTGACAACCGATCACTATTGCCTAATTCTGATTTCTTATTTCTGAATTCTTATTTCTTATTTTTTTAGACTGACAACCAATCACCTATAACTAACTAACAAACATGAAAAAAGCACTCATCACCGGAATTACCGGCCAGGATGGAAGTTATCTTACTGAAATTTTACTTGATAAAGATTATGAAGTTCATGGTATAATTAGAAGAAGCAGTTCATTTAATACCGGAAGAATTGATCATCTATATAATAATCCCGAGATTTTGGGTAAAAGACTTTTTTTACATTATGGTGATGTTGTAGATACTAGTAATCTAAATCGCTTATTAGAAAAGATCGAGCCTGACGAGATCTATAACCTTGCAGCTCAATCACATGTCAAAGTATCATTTGAAATTCCGGACTACACAGCACAAGTCGATGCGCTTGGTACATTAAGGTTTTTGGATTCAATACGTGAAGTTGGAATCGAGCGGCAGGCGAGATTCTATCAGGCGTCTACCTCTGAATTATTTGGAAAAGCACAGCAGATACCACAAAATGAAGAGACCCCTTTTTACCCACGCTCTCCTTATGGAGTGGCTAAGCTTTATGGTTTCTGGATTACAAAAAATTACCGCGAAGCTTATAACCTCTTTGCAGTAAACGGTATTCTCTTCAACCACGAATCTCCGCGTAGAGGAGAGACATTCGTTACACGCAAAATTACACGTGCCGCTGTTAGAATTTTACTCGGATTACAAAAAAATCTGACACTCGGCAATCTCGATGCTAAACGTGACTGGGGTTATGCACCCGAATTTTGTGAGGGGATGTGGAAAATGCTTCAATTAGATCAGCCGGAAGATTTTGTTCTTGCAACCGGTGAAACACACACCATCCGTGAATTCTGTGAAGAGGCATTCAAAGAATTAGGTATTGAAATCGAATGGTCTGGAAAAGATGAGAATGAAAAAGGTATAGTAAAAAATGTTCGTAGTGCTGAAGTTCTTAGTACTTTGTTAGAAAAGAATTCTAACTCTCAACCAAGAACTAAGCCTGTCCTGAGCGCTAGCGAAGGAAACATTGAACCACGTCCTGAGCCTGTCGAAGGACATGCATCCAAACATCCAATCAACCATGCAAACATACAACGTGGATGTGTTTTAGTCTCCATTGACCCTTCCTACTACCGCCCTACGGAAGTTGATCTTTTAATCGGTGATCCCTCTAAAGCAAATCAAAAACTTGGGTGGAAAGCAAAAGTGAAGTTTGAGGAGTTAGTAAAAATAATGGTGTTAGCCGATCTCGAAAAAACTCTCAAAAGAGGATTCTAATCCGTGAAAATCCGCTTACTTAATTTTGAGTCAGAACTCTTAGTGAAATCGAAAAGTTGTCTAGCTTCAGTGTAATATTTAGTTCAAAAATATTTTTATATAGACCTCAAAAAAATTGCGTTAAGAAATTTAATGAATGAAATGTTAAACAGAAAATGCTGTCTGACGATCCCGATTTCAATAATTCATTATTTAGAAAATCATCGGGAGAGGAGTTTATTTTCCGTAATGAAGTGAATCAAATTTTAGCTGATTTTTTTGCAGTCTTGAACTTTTGTAACTTTTCTTTCAAGAGAAAAGTTAATAGGGTTATTTGCAGACTTGAACTGGGTTTTATCCCGAACTTGATAAGGGAATACTTCTCTTTCAAGTTTACCCGCAATCATATTGGGCATGGTTTTCCCGGCACTTGTCCGGCGAGCCTCCTGACGGATCTTTCCTACGGAGAAAAGTTGATAATAAATAGTTATACTTCATAGCATGAATAAAAGCTCAAAAATCTACATCGCCGGTCACACCGGCTTAGTTGGATCCGCTATTTTGAGAAAACTCAAAGCAGAGGGGTATAACAATCTTGTTCTGAAAACTCTTCAAGAACTTGATCTCCGCAATCAACAAAAAGTGAATCAATTTTTCGAAACCGAAAAACCCGAAATAGTTATCATCGCTGCAGCCAAAGTAGGCGGCATACTTGCCAACAATACATACCGCGCAGAGTTCTTGTACGATAACCTTATGATCCAATCAAATATAATCCATGCATCCGCTTCGAGCGCAGTCGAGAAGCTGATCTTCCTCGGCAGCTCATGCATCTATCCACGTGACTGTCCCCAACCAATAAAAGAAGAATACTTATTAACCGGACCGTTAGAACAAACAAACGAACCATATGCAATAGCAAAGATTGCTGGGATAAAACTTTGCGAAAATTATTATAAACAATACAGCTGCAATTATTATTCCGTAATGCCTACAAACCTTTACGGTACTAATGATAATTTCGATCTCGAAACTTCCCACGTCCTCCCGGCACTCATCCGCAAATTTCACGAGAGTAAACATTCATCCAACCTGTCCGGCAAAAGAATGAGGGATCAATCATACATCCAAACAACCAAACAACCAAGCCCTGTCCTGAGCGCTAGCGAAGGATCTCAAACTATTCACTCTTCACTCTTCCTTCAGTCACCGTCTGGGGCTCCGGCACTCCTCGCCGCGAATTCTTATACATTGATGACCTAGCAGACTCTCTCTTTTTTTTACTGAGCGAAGTCGAAGCAAGGGACATTTATGATCAAGGAATCACACACCTTAATATCGGCACTGGAGTAGATTTGACTATTAAAGAATTAGCTGAAATGATAAACGAGATTGTCGGTTTTAAAGGTGAAATTGTTTTCGATACTTCTAAACCTGACGGCACCTCTAGAAAATTGTTAGATGTAAGTAGAATAAACGGGCTAGGATGGAGAAGTAAAATTGATCTCGAAGAAGGTATTAAAAAAACATACGAATGGTTCTTAAAACATCAATGATTACTGATCATAATTAAATAAGTTATAAAACAAAACTCAGGTTCTCGAAAAAAGTGCAGTACCAATATTCGCGTAAAACAAATTTGGAAATCAAATTATAAGGATATATATTTATAGTATATATTAGATAAGGACAAAAATGGAAACAGCAAAATTGTTTAAAAATGGTAAAAGCCAGGCAGTACGGTTACCAAAAGCGTATAGATTTAAAGGTAATGAAGTTATGATAACAAAAGTAGGTGATGCAGTGGTTCTTTACCCCAAAAAGGTAAAATGGGATCTGTTAATTAATAGTCTTGATAAATTTAGTGTTGACTTTTTGACTAACCGGAATCAAACCAATCCGGATAAACGAGAGGAGATTTTTGTCTGAAATATTTATTTGATACGAATATTTGTATTTACTTAATAAAGAACAAACCGGAAAGTGTAATCAAACGCTTTTCTAAAATTCAACCAGAAACTATAGCAGTTTCAAATATTACCGTTGCGGAGATGTATTACGGAATCGCAAAAAGCTCTAGACCTAATGAAAATACTGTTGCTTTGGAAGAATTTTTACTACCGTTAATCATAATAGATTTTAATAAAAATGATGCTAGGATTTATGGAAAGATCAGGTCTGAATTAGAAAAGAAAAGGAAAATGATTGGAGCGATGGATCTATTAATCGGCGCACAGGCTTTGAGCAGAAATTTAATTCTTGTAACAAATAATGTAAAAGAGTTTCGTCGCATTGCGAATCTAGAGATTGAAAATTGGGTAAGTTCAAAATGAACTACAACCGATTACTAATCCCTGTCCTGAGCAAAGCGAAGGAACAATCATTCATGCAACCTGTCCCGTGAAATGTGGTTTTTACTATTTCATGGGACCAAACATCCAAACCCTAAGTACGATTTACGAAGTACGATTTAAGAAGTATGATTTACGATTTATCATTTATACTGACCACTGATCACTAATGCCCATTGCCTATTTCTTATTTCTGAATTCTTATTTCTTATTTTTTTAGACTGACAACCGATCACCGATCACTTTCCTGAGCGCTAGCAAAGAAACAAACATCCAAACCCTAAGTACGAAGTATGATTTACGAAGTATGAAGTACGATTTAAGAAGTATGAATTACAAAGTACGATGTACTGACCACTGACAACTTACTAAAATTGTTAATTTTGTTGTTGTGCTTGAAACTAAATTAAAGGATTTTGAATATAAATTTTATGAGTGGGGGCAGGTTCTCAGATTTGATAACGCACATGGCTATCCTCATATGGATAAGTTGGACAAATATGGAAATAAAATTGAAATACTCAAATTCGATTATCTTACCAATAAAGAAGCACTGACAATTTCTATTGATTTGATTAAAAATAATTACAAAGATTTTGTCAAAAGTTTTTTAGGAAATAATGGAAATTAAAGAGATGAAAAAGAAAAGTTTAACAATTAATGAAATAGAAAACAAAATAAAAAAAATGGGCGGTGTCGAAATAAATGATAAGGAATTTTCTTCCGCTGATGAATATAAAAAACTTCATGATTATGTAAAGCGGATTTTTAGAAGACCCAAGAAGGACATTGCAC
>JBBAAM010000036.1:0-40428 GCA_041658245.1 Melioribacteraceae bacterium | reverse complement strand
ACTCAAGATAATTATTTGAAACTGTGCAGTCTGCATCAAGACAGATTAAAATATTTTTACCGGAATTCGAATAATCAAATTGTGTGAGCGCAAGGTCCATTCCTATTTTTCTTGCCAGACCAACACCCCCGTCTTTTTCCGGCAATTCTAATCCGCTGCTTGATGCATCTACTAAGCCAATATTTATTCCGGAATTATTTTTCTCTAAAATAATTTTTCTTAGAAGTTCTATGCTCTTCCTGTTATCAATCTTTGCTTCTATGCTAGAACTATTCAGATTATTAATAACAAAAACAAACAGACTTTTTTCCAAATATTGTTTATCGTTGTTTAATAATGAAGCCAACAGCAGTTTAATGTTTTCACATTCTTGAATTGCGGGAATGACAATTATGTTATTAAATTTTTTATCTGACGATAATTCAAGCGGCCAGTTTTTTAATCCGTATTTTTTTAAATAACTAAGAACAGTTACTGGTGATTGGTGGTTGGCGACTGGATTGATCATGCTATTTGTTTACGAAAAAGTGTTTAGAAATGATCTGTTCTGCTTCTCCGTAATTCGGTCCTTCAATCCAATGGATAATTATTCCTTCTTTTTCCATTTTCCTGAACCATGTCATTTGCCGCTTAGCAAAACTGTGAATCGCTCTATTTAGTTTTTGATACATATCGTTATAACTTAATTCTCCGCTCAAATATTTACCGATGAATTTATATTCAAGTCCGAATAAGTTTAGCCGTTCGAATGAAATTCCATCATCAATTAATTTTTTAACTTCTTCGATCATTCCATTCTGCAAACGATGTTTAAGTCGCTCTGTTATTCTTTTCTTGATCTCATCCCTCTCAAACCGGATCCCAATTGTAAGAGAATTAATATCAGATTTTTTCAACACCTCTTTATTATTCTCTTTTTCGGTAATCATAATTGCGCGGATTATTCTTTCTTTTACGAGTAAATCCGTGGTGTTGTGTAATGATAAACTAACCTTTTTTAGTTTTTCCCTAAGATCGCTTATCTCTAATTCATTAAGCTCCGCGTAACGCACTTCATCAAAATCAACTTTGTTTAATTCGTATCCGCTTAAAATAGAATGTAAGTATAATCCGGTGCCGCCGACAAGGAAAGGAATCTTCCTGCGTGAAGTTATATCGCTAAATGATTCATAAAAATATTTATCAAAAAGAAAAAGATTGAATTCTTCTTTCGGTTCGATCACATCTATCAAATGATGCGGGATAATTTTTCCATCAACATTGTAATCAGTAATATCTTTTCCGGTTCCGATATCCATGCCTATATAAACTTGTCTGGAATCAGCAGAAATAATTTCTCCATTAAACCGATTTGCTAATTGTGCGGCAAGGTGAGTTTTGCCAACTGCTGTGGGACCTAGAATAGTAATAAGATTGTAGTTCATTGGAGTGGGTTATTCCGACTTCCGCATTCTGCGGAGGAAGGAGCTTCAAATAATTTAGATTGCTTCGTCGTTTCACTCCTCGCAATGACGGATTAGAAAGTTGATGCTATTGGTAAAGTTATAATAAATGTAGCGCCATTGCCGATTGAACTTTCAACATCAATAGTTCCGTTATGTGCTTCCAATACCTTTCTTGTGATCGAAAGTCCAAGCCCGGTTCCTTCTTTTTTCCCGTGAGTCATAAAGGGCTCAAATATTTTTCCTTTGTATCCTTCGGGAATGCCTAGTCCTGAATCCTTAAAATATATTTTAACTTTTTTATCGTCACGCTTAGTAGAAATATGAATCATGCCTCCATCGGGCATGGCATCACATGCATTTTTTACTATGTGAGAATAACATTGAAAAAATTCTTTTACATCAAGTCTAACCGTAATATCTTTATCGGTCTCGGTAACAATTTTGCAGTTCCGGCTTTCAACATTTTGTTCTAATCGCGAGGCATAATCTGCAAGAGTATTGTTTAAGCTTACGTTAATCGTTCGTAAAATAGTCTTACCCTCCGAATAACTGGAAGTTGTTTGAACTAAGTCTGCAACTTGTCCAAGTTGTTCAAGCAGCATATCAACTATTTGCATTGTATCTGCAGGGAGTTGTTTACTGCGTAAATGTTCTGCATATCTTTTACTTACAAGAATCGGTTTTTTAATATCTTGAATTAAAAAGTTTGCCATTTTACCGAGTGAGTGAACTCTTTCTGCCTGTAATAATTTTTCCACGAGTTCTGCATTTTGAAGAGCAATTGCGGAATGAATCGAAAGCGCATTTAAAAATTCTTCATCGCGTTTATTAAACTCGCCCTTGGAACTGTTTAATAATTGAAGAACACCGGTTATTGCGCCTTTATTATTCTTAATAGGAAAGCAGATCATATTTCTTGTCTTGTAACCGCTTGCACGGTCTGTGTCGCTTCTAAATCGCACATCTTTTTGAACATCTTTTATATTAACAGTCTCTCCGCTCTTAGCAACAAATCCGGCAAGTCCTTCGCCGATCTTTAAACGGATCTCGCGCATTTCATCGCCCATCGTAATCAACGACCAGAGTTCGTTCTTTTCTTTATCAACCAAATAAAGTGTTCCGCGGTCGGCTCCTGTCAGATCGGTTGCAACATCAACTATGTTTTTTAATACTTCATCAATGCGAATAGTTGAGTTAACCAGCTCTGCTGCTTTGATAATCATTTGCAGTTCATCGGTATTCATTACTTCATCAATTCGAACTTCCGGAATGGATTTTACATGTTGTTTAAGATTTTGCGAAAGGGCTTGGGGAGTTACTTCGATTACTTTTTCGGCTTCGGTAATATTTTCCTTTGCTTCATTATCAATTACTTCGGGAGGAAAATCAAAACGGTAATCGGTCTTTTCTGATTTTACGTCTGATTCAATTTTAGCAGGCGAATAATCTTGGGGTTGTAATACTTCTTCGTCGAAAGTTTTCTTTTTTATTTCAGGTTCTTCAATAAAACCTAGAGATGAAAGAAATGCTTCATCGGTTTCTTCGATTGGTGGTTGATCTTTTTTCTTCTCAGGTTTATAGTGAGTTTCATTAGTTCCGCTAAGAATGCGGAATAATGCATCGTTCAAACCATCGTCGGTTTTTTTTGTTTCTTCGGGTTTCAACGGAAGATCGGGTAATTCGAATTCAGCTTTGGGAATTCCATCTTCGTTCAGGGCGGAGTTCTCATCAAAGAAAAGAGTTGGTGATCCCGACTCTTCTTCCTGGACTTCATCTTTTATTATTGAGTTTATATTATTATCGCTGTAGGTGTTTGAATTATCTGCGCTTAAATTAGAAACTTCTTCTGCCGGTTGTTCTTCTAAATGTTTTGGTTCTTCGATAGGAATAAAATTATCGCTAAGCGATGGTGCCCACTTTGGTTCTTCTATTTCATGAACTTGCTCGGTTTGAATGTTTCCATTTCTGGCAGATATTTCTACTTCATCAATTTCGGCAACCGGTTCTCTTAGGTTTATTAAAATTTCATCATCTTGCTTTATTAACAGATCAACTTCTTCACGTGTTAATGCAACTATGTAGGAATCTCTTAGAGCAACTGCTGTTGAAGTGCGCGAGGTTTCTTCAAAAAATTCTTCATGGCCGAAGAAATCATTTTCCGAAAATAAGTATGATTTTGTTTTTCCTAAAAGACGCTTCTTAAGAACATTTATCTCGCCGCTTATAACTAAATAAATTATCTCTGCAATGTCTCCTTCTCGGAAGAGAATTTCTCCTTCACCAATTGTAATTAATTGACCTCTAACATTTCTTAAGTCAATCTTAGAAATGTCTGCATTTTTAAGTAATTTGTTCCGGCTTAAAGTTATTAATAATTGATTTTCCATATCACCGACAAATATTGAGGTAATCTTTAATGCAAAATGCAGAAATTAATCGAGCTATAAAACACCTTTCCAAGCATGATAATAACCTATCAACAATAATAAAAAACATTGGTATTATCAATTTAACGCCTCACAAGAAATACTTCAATGCGTTGTTAGATGCTATTATCGGACAGCAATTATCAACATACGCAGCAGATAAGATAGCTTCTCGATTTATGAATTTATTCAACAATAACCCTCTGCCCGAACAAATTCTTGAAGCAAAAGAAACTTCGTTGCGTGCCGTAGGTTTATCTAATGCAAAAGTAAAATATGTTAAGGATCTTGCAAAAAAAATTCTGTCGCGTAAAATTAATCTTAAAGGTCTCCCTAAAAAATCAGATGAAGAAATAATTTTAGAATTAACAAAAGTAAAAGGAATCGGTATTTGGACATCACACATGTTTTTGATTTTTACCTTGGGACGGTTAAATGTGCTTCCATATTCCGATCTTGGCATTCGAAAAGCCATAATGTTAAATTACTGCTTGAAAAAATTACCCGATGAAAAAAAGATCAAATCAATTTCGAAAAAGAATAATTGGGATCCGTATTGTTCCGTTGTTAGTATTTATCTTTGGAAAAGCTTAAACAATAATTTACCCCAAAAGGATGAATAATCAGAATCTTTGCTAAAATAAAGACATCATATTAATGGATGAAATAAAACTTATTGAACAGGCTCAGCGAGGAGACAGAAAATCTTTAACCGAGCTTATAAAGATTTACGAACAGACTGTTTATAATTTCTCTTTTAAGATTTGCAGAAATAAAGATAAAGCCGAGCACGCCATGCAGGAAACTTTTTTAAGCATGGTGAAAAATTTAAGTCAGTTCAGCGGACAATCTAAATTATCTACATGGCTTTACAGAGTTGTCAGCAACCATTGTTTAATGCTTGCTCGTTCCGAAAGCAAATACACATACGCATCATTTGAAGATGAAGAAGCTGCTATTGATGAAAAAAATATTGCCGATTGGAAAGTAACACCAGATAAAGTAACGGAAAATAATGAATTAAAGGAACATCTTGATAAAGCAATAGAAAAACTTCCGGCGGATTACAGAATTGTTTTTATGCTGAGAGATGTTGAAGGATTTTCAACTGAGGAAACTGCCAAGATGGTAGAACTTTCCGTTGCGGCTGTTAAATCGAGACTGCATAGAGCAAGATCTTTTTTAAGAAATGAATTAAACGGAATATTTGAACATGAATGAGAACAAACCAAATTGTAAAGATGTTATGATGCACATTTGCGATAATCTCGGCGAACAGCTTGATTCGCCGAATTGTCTTATGATAAAAAAACATCTTGATGAATGTGAGAACTGCAATCATTATTTCAAATCAGTTGAGACTACAATTGAGTTCTACAAAAAATATAATGTTAATCTTTCCGAAGACGCACATAATAGATTGATGGCATGTTTGGGATTGAAGGAATAGTAGAAGCAGAATGTAGAATTTAGAATGGAGAATTGAGAATTTGGTGTGTATTTTTAACCAAGAAATTAACCATTCTGCTTTATGCAAGAATTCAAAGCTAACGAAAGAACATTCAGAGAAATAATTACTGAAAGAATATTAACAAAACTTACAGCGCACAAATAAAAGCTCTATTAAAATCTTACCGCAGCAAAGTAAGCTTCTTGGCTATTTATAGAGATTTGATAATGAAATGAACTATTGTACTTAAAAAAGCTGTTTCTTTTTCAATGATTTCATTATAGATTTCAGTAGAGAGAAAAGGGGACAATGAACATAACAGAACAAAAAATAATAAACGCTATTATTTATTTTGTAAAGAACACTAAAGACTGCAAGAAAACAAAGCTATTCAAACTTTTCTATTACTTGGATTTTATTCACTTTAAACGTTACGGTCTTTCAGTAACAGGTTACGATTACATTACTATGCCGTATGGACCAGTGCCTTCAAAACTACTTGACCAATTTGAAAAAAAGGAATTCCCTGAGGAATTCAAAAAAAACTTCTCTGTTGAAAAAATAACCGATGATGACGATAAATACAGTTTCCAAATCTTATTGAAAAATAAAAAAGCAGACTTAGAATGGTTTACGCCAAATGAATTGTCATTATTAAAAGAGGTGGTGGAAATTTTCAAAGAAGCGCCGGCAAAAGATATAGTTGAAGCAACGCACTTTAGAAATACTTCGTGGGATAAAACAGTAAAAACGAAAGGAATGGGAAAACAGATAGATTACTTTTTAGCATTAGATGAAGAATCAACTCTAACCAAAGAAAAAATAGAAGAAAGGTTTAGACTGCAAAAAGAATTGGGGGGATAATGCCGCTCTTCGAAGCGGGAACAACATTTCTCGATCACCGCGCTCTTAATATCCAGGGCGAAAAACCAAAATATTTTATAAAAGGAAAGAGTAAGGTAAATTTACAAACTATAAACAAATTTTAGTTCTGCAATCTTTTCTCAGTAGTATGAATGCTAATATTAAGTATTATTCAGTAGTCTTTTCTAGGATAAGTGTATTACTCGTATTTGGGTAATTTCTAAACCTATCTTCTTTGTAAAATGTAACTATACAATTCGGGATTTTTTTTGCTAGATTTAATAAATCTTGACAATATCCCAGTCTATTCATTCTCCATTTTTCATACATGTTTGCATTGTGTATTGTTGGTTCACATAAAACCACTCCTTTTTTAGAAACACGTACAACTTCTTTCAAAGCTATTTCTGCACTCTTTTGTCCAAGTTGCTCTAAAACATGATTTGTGAATACAACATCATATGAATTGTCTGGTAATGCAATATTAGTAATATCTCCTAAAAATAACTGATTTATCTTATCTTCATAAACCATATTAATCATACATGAAGCTAACCTTGCGTGTGTAAATTCAAATCCATCAATGATCAAATCTGGATTTGTTTTGGAAAGCATATACATATTTAATCCGGAACCACAACCTGCATCCAAAATTTTAGCATTTTTATTATCTCCGCAAAAAGAAATAATATGGTCAAGCAATTCCAATCGTGGCCACGAGTTGTATCCCATGATAATATTACCTTTATGCTTTATCATTTGGATTGAAGTAAGGATTCTTAAGCTTTCATAATCATCACTATATCTAGAAAAAGTTGATTTACCGTGTTTACGAGTAAATTTTAAAATTCCCTTAAAATCTCCCAATAGCTTAAACAACTTTTCTAAATTATTTAAGACAGCAAAATTTTTTGGTAAGACACTTATATGTTCAAAAAAGGTATTATGAAAATAACTATATCCTAAAATGCTTATTGCTTTATTCAGGCATTTCTGCATATTCTCCCAGTTATTGAATTCATGATGTGTATTTAGTCTAAGGTCTTTAATTCTAAAAATCTTCTTTAGATTTATTTCAGAACATTTAATTTCAAAATCTTTTTCTGACTGCATTTTAATTAATTCCCACTATGATTGTTTTTATTTTCTTTAAATACTAATTAATTCTTTATTCTAAAATTTAGTGAATATTTTAAATCTTTAATTCTTCTTAAGTTAAATTCAATTGGTGCTCACAAATACCGATTGCTTGTCCCCATACAGTTGAGTGGATTCTTTTTAAGCTAGTTATAGTTTTATCTAAACAATTCATTTTATCAATATCATCTTCTTAACATCTCTAAATATTTCACCACTATTTGTTGGTATTGCTTCTAGTTTATAAATATAAACTCCTGAAGCAAAGTTCGATGCATTCCAGTTTACTGAGTAATATCCGGCAGATTTTGTTTCATCTACTAATTGCACTATTCTCTGACCAAGAACATTATAAATCTCCAATTTTACTTTGCTTTCTTTCGGAATTCCGAATTTAAATATTGTAGCTGGATTGAAAGGATTGGGATAATTTTGACTGAGAGAAAATATCGTTGGCATTTCCTCTGACTTTACATCTGTTGATGTATTCGTTTTAAAACTCCATATTGGCGACCAATCACTTTGTGTTGCTAAATTTGTTGATCTAACACGCCAATAATATTGTGTGTTAATTTCAAGATTATCGAATAGTTTTGAATTGGTTGTAAGTGTAGAATCGTTATAGACCAGATTGCTAAACAATATATTTTTTGATAATTGAAAATGATAATAGCTCGCCCTTAAGTTGTCGCTCCAGTCAAACTTTAATTTAACTGGCGACTTGGTTGATGCGTCGGCTGGATATGCAAGTGTAGGTATAATTGGCGAAAAGTTATATGTATCGTTGCTACTGACATTAACCCGTCTTATAAACATAACTCCAGAAGCATAAAGCCGAAAGTCCGCTACTCCTCCACCTTCTCGGTTACCAAAAAATGCATCAGTTACATTAAATGTATACGCTTTCCATGTTCGGGTATTGGAGATTGTAACCATGGGAGAACTTTTATACATATCTTGTAATGAATTACCCGGACTATCATAATTGAGAGCAATTTGACCAGTGGAGAGTGTGTCGTAGTATTCAATAGTAACCCAGCAGCTTAGGCTATTACCCGAAAACACTTTGTTATCATCGATACTGAAATATAGATAATTACTGGTAGGATTAGAATTAATATCATTATATACACATGGAGAGTTTTTAATAATTGTTGTTTTATATGCAGCATCAGGGCGATTAAAAGGTTGTTCAATGCCATGTCTAGGTTGATTTGTACCAAACCTAATGTCAGCCTCATAATTCTTTTGAGATGTAAATGAAAATACATCAGACCATACTCCACTTCCCCTTGAATTCTTTGCCTTAACTCTCCAATAATATTTAGTATTGTCGTTCGATTTATCAAAAACTGCTTTTGTGTTTTTTATTGTAGAATCCTCGGATACAACATTAGTAAAGATACTATCAGTAGCGACTTGTAATTTATAAAATTCAGCCGGCACTGTTGGACTACTCCAGATAAAAGTAGTTGGTTGCTTGACTGAATTATTTGTTGGTGATATTAAATTTACTTTTTCCGGTAATGATATAGCTGTTGCATCATTCCTTACTAATTTATAGGGAGTATTCTCTTCAACATTAAAAATTACATTTCTGTTTGATATCTGATAATTAATATTCCCTTGTGCCCCATCAACGGTTAATTTTTGTAAAAATACTTTTCCACTCCATTCGGAAGGCAGAGGAATTGTAATTGTTTTTGCACTACGGCTAAAGATTAAAAAAGTATTTGGATCTTTAGGATAGATAGTTGTATAATTTTTGCTAATTACTTTGCCATCAACCTGAACAATATAAGTGTTGGCCGCATAATTAGCTTCAACAAATGTATTGGCATCGTAAGTTGTCTTTGCATAGTCACCATTCTCCTCGTACTTATCCATGAATTTTTTGTTTGTAAGCATCCATGGAATATCAATAAAATAGAATCTGTCTATTTCCAAGCTATATATATCAACGGGTGATGATGAACTCGTCTTATTTGCTAAGTACCAAGACCATGAACCCGAACTACTTCCTGTAATAAGATTATCGAGAAAAGAAAGTATTTTTGCTTTTTCATCCGGCATAGTTTGAAAGGTATAGAAATTATCTTTAGAAAGACCATACAGCGTTTTACCATGAACGATAAATTGAATCAAGGGTATGATCTGAGAGTTGGCAGATAAATTACCTTTATCATAAGACCTTGGAGAATGATAAAACCAACCTACTGATCCAACAAATCTATCAGTGAGACCTTCTGATGTTAAAGAGATTCCGGCTTTATTAAATTCATCGATGATTATTTGGTCACCTCTTCTATATTTTTGATAACTTGATGGATATTGAAGAGAATGATTCTTCATTAAGATCAGACTAAAACCATCAATATGATGAGTTTTAGTCTCCTGAAACGGGTAACGTGCTAGAGTTTTTTTGATACGGTCAAAACCATACTTAAGAGCATAATCATATAAAGATATTTGATAAGCTTCTTTTACCCACGAGAAAGGCCACCCAGGGTAAAAAGTTCCGTCTGCATTAACTACACGAAGCGAAGGATCATACGTCGGAAATTCAGGATAATAATCACAATAAGCATCAGATAGATCAATTGAAGTATTATAAACGTTTTTAACCATTCTGAAATAATCTTTTATCTCTTGCTCAGTTCCAAAACCTGGATCTGTATCTATTGGTTCTCCATAAAGAGCCATCCACCCTGGATAGAGAACATTATTAAAATTATGCAAATCACACCATATTTTATTATGGTCGGTTAAATTGTAAATTTTCTTGATCACACTCAGACTCGTAGAAATATGCGCACCTTGGTTGAGGCCCATTTGGGTCATAAAGGTGTTTGCATATATATCAAGCGGTGAAGATTGGAATTGATTCCGAATAAACTTCGCACCATCCATCCAATCTATTTGCCCGCTATTATCAAAATCTCCTAGTAAACTAATTCTAACTTTCATCTCGGTAGTAGTTGAATCAAATACATCTATAAAACCAGCTTTGGAAAAATCTGTTGGCGCATAACGATAATTAAAATTTATTCCTAATGAGGAAAATTTGCCTAATGTAGAATGGTTTATGGTTCTAGCTAAAAGGTTTATATCCAAGTGTTCATATTTTACAATTCCCAAAAATTCCTGATGGTACAACATTGCCAATATCAAAGGATTTCTCCATCCACTATTTTGCATATTAATTTCATCAGATGCTAGAGTCGCCGTTGCAACATCAATAAGTCTGCCTTCACTTTCAGGGAATACTAATTTCGCTCCTATTTGATCAGCGCGAACTGTTAGCAAATCTGAAGACCTTACATTAGTTAATTTATAACCTGATGTTTCTTTAACATTATCAAAAATTAGTTCGAGTGTTCTTTCGTTCAATATAAATGAAAAATCAAAACTAACAGCTTTTATAGTATTGATTGTTGCTGTAAGATGGTAAACTGTACGATCTGTTTTAATCGTAATACTATCAACTAGTGGTGTAACATTTATTCCGACATTCTGATAATATACTTTAACTGAATACATATCTTTTGCAAGATCACCGAACAGAATAGCCCCGTTAATTTTGTCTAAATATTGTTCAACTCCAGGATATTCTGAATTGAATTTTATTTTGAGATATGAATTCTCAACATAATAATACTCTCCTAACGAAAAAGATGATTCAGCATAAGATTCATGATTGTTATTATCATACGCATCAACTTTTATTTTATATGATTTATGAATAGTCAATGGTTCTAATGCTTTCCCATCCTGATTATACTTAACGCTATTTTCTGTTAAATCATTTATTTGCCACACTATTTTATTGTTGTCTTGCCTCGTAACAGTTACTCTATATTTAAACACAGCATTATTGTCTTGTACTTTTTTCCATTTGAAAATTGGATCACTTAGTGTTATCATTTCATTATTCAAAGGGAATTCTATTTCAGGAATTACTACTCCTACTGTAAAAGATGATTGAGTATATGATACATTATTTTTATCATCGTACGCAAAAATTTGTATCGAATATGATCCACGATTAGTTAATTGTTCTGATGCTCTACCATCCTGATTATATTTAATGCTGTTTTCTGTTAAATCATTTATTTGCCACACTATTATACTATAGTTGTTTCGGCTAACCACTATCCTATATTTAATAGTAGCTTTATCATCTTGTACTCTTTTCCATTTGAAGGTCGGATTTATCGGTGAGAATAAACCGTTAAGTAAAGGATATTCTATTTCAGGAATCCCATCGATAAAGTTATCAACGTTTTTACTTACAGTATCTTTTTGATTTGATGTATAAGTGACAATGATAAACATCTGACCTAATGATGGTTGCGAATTATAGTATAGTTCACCATAATAAAACTTATCCTGCAAATTAATTAAATTCAAAGGGGCTTCTTTTCCATCGGCTGCTTTTAGAATAACCGCACTAATAGAACTTAGAGTAGTTGTGTTATCAAAGCTTAGAGTTGCATTAATTCTATAGAAATCTTTTGTATGAAAAGTAGTAATGTCAAAAGAGGAAATACCTGTTGAACTTTTTAAAGAGTTAGAAGAACTAATATTTTTTTCTGCACCGATTGTATTTACTGTGAGAATTAACAGTAAAAATAAACTTAGACTTAGATTTCTATTTTTCATTTACCCCTCTGTTAAAATATGTTGGTTAACTTATTTCTAATGAACTTTATTTCTGTTTTTTTGCAAAAAAAATTTTAATTATTTAAACTCACCAAAGTTTCTTTAATTAAATCTTCTATAGAAATATCCGGATTATGATCAGTGATTGCTCTTACTGCTCTCTCGGCAACTTTCTGATTATAGCCAAGATTAACCAAAGCAGTTATCGCATCATAGCGAATCGTTGAAGCGCCTGTTTTAAAATCTTCACTGCTGTCTGTAACTGAATCTGCTTTATCTCTCAATTCAACCATTAATCTTTCGGCGGTTTTTCTTCCAATACCGGGAATTGAAACAAGCCGTGAAATATTTCCCGTTCTTAATGCTTCTTTCAAATCTTCAATTTGAATTCCGGATAAAATACTTTGCGCAGATTTTGGTCCAATTCCGCTTACGCTTATCAGCAATTCAAACATTTCTTTTTCTGCAAGAGTATAGAATCCATACAGATCCAGAGCAGATTCGCGTACACTTAAATAGGTGAAGAGAGAGACTTCTTCTTTGTCTGCAATTTTTTCAAATGTGCTGATTGAAATGTTAACGAGATAGCCAATACCGTTCACATCAATTAAAAGTTTTGTTGGCTTCTTTGAGATTATTTTACCGCGTAAGTAACCGATCATTTTGAAATAAGTATTTAGTAGTTAGTATTTAGCTATTAGAAAATACGATTTGTTAGTCAATAACTCTATCCGGATTTTCTAAAATAAACTCTTTCCAGTTTTTACTTTTCTTTGAAAATGAATTTACTTTGAACGCATGACATATTGCAACAGCGAGCGCGTCGCTTTCATCAAATTTCATTTTTGTTTTATGGATTGCAAGAAGTTTTTTTATCATATACTGCACTTGTTCTTTTGATGAAGCGCCGTTTCCAACAACTGATTTTTTAATTTCACGCGGTGAATATTCTTTCATAGGAATGTCGTTATGAATCGCTGCCAGCATAGAAACTCCGCGCGCGTAACCGATCTTGAGTGCCGACTGAACATTCTTTCCGTAAAACGCCGTTTCAAGAGCAAACTCATCCGGGCGGAATTGTTTAATTAATTTATCCAACTCATTATAAATTATTTGAAGACGGGGAGACATTTCTTTAGTAGTTGGAATTTTAATAATTCCCGCTGAAATATATTTCAGTTCGTTACGCTCAAAATCTATAATACCGTAACCGGTAAAGATTGTGCCGGGGTCAACACCGAGTATTCTCATATTATTTTTAATAGAACACTGATATTTATGATTATTATGATTTGTTATGATCTTAAATAATCATAAAAAATCTTAACGATCTGCGTTCTATTGTCCTTTAGTCTGCAAAATCAGCATTTGTAAAAACATTTTGAAGATCATCGCTTTCTTCAATTGCCTCAATTAACTTCATTAACTTTTCTGCGTCTTCTCCTTTTACTGGAGTTAAATTCTTTGCAGTCCAGTGCAACGAGGCATTTTCTACGGTTAGCTTTTTATCAATCAACATTTTTCTAACATGCTCAAAATTTTCGAGAGTCGTTGTAACTTCAAAAAAATCTTCTTCCGTGCTAAGATCATCCGCTCCTGCATCAAGAATTATTTCCATCATCTCATCTTCGGATTTGTTATCGCGCTTGACTGTTATAATTCCCTTTCTCTCAAACATCCATGCAACTGATCCGGTCTCGCCCATATTACCGTTTCCTCTACTAAAGATATGACGAATCTCTGCAACAGTTCTATTTTTATTGTCTGTTGCAACTTCCACAAGAATTGCAACACCGCCGGGTCCATATCCTTCATAGATTAATTCAGAGATTTGTGAACCTTCAAGTTCACCGGTGGCTTTTTTAATCGCACGTTCAATATTATCGGCGGGCATGTTGGCGGCTTTTGCGTTATCAATTGCAAGACGTAATCTGGGATTTCCGTCGGGATCTCCTCCGCCCTGTCTTGCGGCAATAGTAATTTCTCTAATTAATCTTGTAAATATTTTTCCCCGTTTTGCATCAAGAGCGCCTTTCTTTCTTTTAATTGTTGCCCATTTAGAATGGCCTGACATAAAATTATCCGTCTATTGTTAGTTACTATTTTTCTACAATATTATTTTCTTTAACATGAATATCTTTCAGACGAATTTGCGGATAAGTTTTTCCGTCTTTTTGAACTGATTCTATCGTATATACAATATCAACCAAATTTTTTTCTTTATCAATATGAGTAGCGAACGCACCAAGGTTGAATCCAATTGCATCAAAAACTTTATCGTTCCCATTCTGTTTGAAACTTGTTACTATATGATTGGTTCCTACAATTCTTGGCGCATAGACAAGACTAACGTTCTCGCTTAAAAATACCGGGCGCATATTACCGGGTCCGAACGGTGCGAACTGATCCAGCACTCTAAGAAACTTAGGAGATATTTCAGAAAAAGAAAGTTTAGCATCAATATTAATTTCGTGAAGAATATTTTCTGCGGTCATGCTTTGTCTTAACACCGCATAAAATCTTTGTTTGAACTCATCAAGTTTTTCTAATTCAACAGCAAGACCGGCAGCGGCTTCATGTCCTCCGAATTGAAGCAACAGATCATCGCAATTTTGAAGCGCTTCATAAATATTAAATCCTGGAACACTTCTGGCTGATCCTTTTGCAACACCATCAATTGTTGTCAACATCACTGCCGGGCGATGAAATTTTTCAACAAGGCGTGAAGCAACAATTCCGATTACGCCGGGGTGCCAATCTTCATAATGCAAAACAATTCCCAGATTAGCATCAAAATCTATCTCTGAATCAACAAGCTGCATTGCATGAGAGAAAGTCATTTCATCAATCTTGCGTCTCTCAATATTTTCATCTTCCAGAACTTGTGCAAGCTCCAAAGCTTTTTGGGGATTATCAGTTGTGAAAAGCTCTACAGCACGGATCGCATCTCCTAATCTTCCTACAGCATTAATGCGTGGTGCAATTGTGAAAACAATTTGTCCCGCGCTTAAATTTCCCGGTTCCATTCTTGCGCCTTTTATCAATGCCAATATTCCCGGTCGCGGATTTGTGTTTATAAGATCAATCCCTTCTTTAACAAGTATTCTGTTTTCATCCATCAAGGGAACTATATCGGCTGCGCCGGCAAGAGCAACAAGATCAAGATATTTTAATGCCATCTCTTTCTTGCCGATTCTTTCACCCACAGCGCTTGCAAGTTTAAATGCTACTCCTGCGCCGGATAGATGTTTGAAAGGATATGTGCACCCGGGTTTGATCGGATCGAGTACGGCATATGCATCCGGTAAAATATCTTTCGGCTGATGATGATCGCAAACGATTGTTTCTATGCCGAGTTTTTTTGCATGGGCAATTTCTTCAACGGCGGTTATTCCGCAATCAACGGTTATAAGAAGATTTATTCCGCGCTCTTTTAAAATATCTATGCTGGTAATTGAAACACCATATCCTTCGGTGATGCGGTTAGGAATATATGTTTCAACTTTTGCGCCGAGTTCTTTTAGGAATAAATACATTAATGCCGCAGAGCAGGTTCCGTCAACATCGTAATCTCCGTAAACACAAATTTTTTCGTTTGCAGTAAGAGCTTGAATAACACGCTGCGTGGCTTCCTGCATTCCGTTCATTAAGAATGGATCGTGAAGAGATTCAAGCGAAGGACGGAAATAATATTTTGCTTCGGAGAAATTTGTTATGCCGCGCTGCAGCAGCAGATGAGCAATTACACTGGGGATGTTTAGACTATCTGAAAGAGCAAGAACGGATTTATCATCCGCCGCTTCTTTCACCTTCCAGCTTTTTGTATGCATGGCGTCTTCCGCGAAGGAGAACACCAAATGATTCGTGTCTATAAGCCGAATTTTGTTCCCGGTATAAGCCGGGCAGCAGTTATTTATCTTGTCCCGAAATTACTTTCGAGATCCAGCGGTCTACCCGAAGGAATTCAAGGCGAACAACCTTGTCCCGAGAAAACCTCGGGAAACCTTCTGCTTGACCTTGCACCAAGTGGGGTTTGCCCTGCCTTCAATATTACTATTGAAGCGGTAGGCTCTTACCCTGCCTTTTCACCTTTACCTGCCGAAGGTGGGTTTTAGCCCACTATCAACAGGAAGTATTTTTTCTGTGGCACTTTCCGTGTACCGAAAAAATCAGCACCCCGGGAGTTACCCGGCACTTCGTTCTGCGGAGTTCGGACTTTCCTCCTCCGGCATTTGCCGGAGGCAACTGCTCAACACGAATCATTAACTGTTCTTCTACTTCTTTTATTTATTAATAATTTATTTTTTCACTTGAGATAAATATAACAAAAAAGAGACGAGTAAGCATTAGCAAAAAACGGGGAAATACCAATCGCTTACGATCAGTTACTCATCAAATTGGTAATAAATCTCAAATTCTTTGATGATGAGTTTGACAAGATGATCTTTGCGATAGCGGTTAAAGGAACAGCTAAAAACATTCCTACAACACCCCAAATATATCCCCAGACTAATAACGAAAGTAAAATTACAAGCGGGTTAAGACCAAGGCGATCACCGAAAATTTTAGGTTCAATAATATTTCCGATAATATTCTGCACAACAATTATTACTGCAGCCACTAATGCCGCATATCCGAATGATTCATACTGAACAAGCGCCATAAGTGTGGGCATAATCACCGCAAAGACAGAACCAACATTCGGGATGAAGTTAAGCAAAATGGCAAATGCCGCCCAGATAATGAAGAACTCGATTTTGAACAACCACAAAATAATTCCGACCAAGATACCGACCGACAAACTGATCAAAAATTTTGTAACAATATATCTTTGTACTTGTTCGGTAATGTCCTTAAATGTTTTCTGGAGTTTTAATTCGCGTTGAATTGTAAGTGTTTCAATTGCCTCATCCCGGTAGCTTTCTGAATCTTTATCTTTCGTTGATTTGAGTTCTTTCTTCATTTGTTTAAGTGAAGATTTTATTTCCCGTTCAACGTAACGCATTCTTATCGCTTCAAAAATTTTATTGTGCCCAGTATTGATAAATATAAAAAAGAAAAGGATCAGCAGAACGGATGCGGCAATTGTCAGAGTTGAAGAAAAAACTCCGCTTGCCAGAACGCCGACATCAACCGATTGAAGAATCTTCGATATATTGAAATGTGTTATCAATCTGTTCTTTAATCCGAGCGATACGGCAGATGTGCTTATAATGTGATTAAGTTTTGCTTCGTACATTGGCAGATTTACGCTGAACGCCCCCAACCTATCAATAATTATTATTGATATACCGTAAAACATAGATACGGTTAAAAAGAGATCAATAAAAATTATAAACGGCATCGGTATTTTTTTAGATTCGAAGAAATTATTCAGCGGCTCGAAAAAAAAGAACATGATATATGCAATTACAAGCGGAATAAAAATGTGCTGTAATTCTTTAAGAGCAATAAAGATTATAAACAATCCCAGAATAGTTACAAAAAATTTGATTGTCGGGTCGCTTAAGGGCTTTTTCATTTCTAAAATGTTATTATTTACTTAAATAAAAATACCAAAAAATGAATTTATATAACGTTTATTTTTGGTAAATTCGTTTTACGCTTCCTGACCTCTTATTAAGGAGATAGCTTAATGTTCGAACGTTTTTTTGTTAGTAAAGATAAAATGCTCATTCTCATTTTTGTGCTGATTGCGCTTCCTCTTTTTACTCAATGTCAAAGCAGTAATATCACGTCACAAAATTCGAAAGACGAAAATTTAGTTACACATCCTTCTTGGAGCGTTAACACAACTATTTATGAAGTGAATGTAAGACAATACACACCCGAAGGAACTTTCAAAGCGTTTTCTTCGAGCCTGCCTAAATTAAAAGAAATGGGAATCGGAATACTTTGGTTTATGCCGATCAATCCGATCGGTCTATTAAATAGAAAAGGATCTTTAGGAAGCTACTATTCGGTACAAGACTATACCGCCGTTAATCCGGAGTTTGGCACACTTGAAGATTTTAAATCCGTTGTTAAGCAAGCGCACGATCTTGGAATGCGTGTTATAATTGATTGGGTCGCAAATCATACTTCATGGGATAATGTTTGGACGAAAACCCATCCCGATTTTTTTACTAAAGACCGGAACGGAAAATTTTTTCCTCCGGTTGCAGATTGGGCTGACGTTATTGATCTAAACTATGACAATAAGGAATTGTGGAATTACATGCGTGATGCTATGAAGTTCTGGATCGAAGAGTGCGGCATAGACGGATTCCGATGCGATGTTGCAGAAATGGTTCCTCTTGAATTTTGGAAATGGGTTCGCCCTCAGCTTGATGCTATAAGACCTATCTTCATGTTAGCTGAAGGAAATTTGCCTGAACTTCATCAAGCTTTTGATATGACATACAATTGGCAGCTAAAAGATCTATTTGTTAATTGTGCCAAGGGGAACAAATCCGCAAACGATTTTTATGAATATTTCAAAAAAGAAAAAAGTGAATATCCGACAGATTCTTACCGGATGGTTTTTACTTCTAACCATGATGAAAACACCTGGCATGGTACAGACCGGGAAAGATTTGGAGACGCCGCAGAAACATTTGCCGTTCTTACCTGTCTTGTACCTGGAATGCCTCTTGTTTATAGCGGACAGGAAGCAGGTTTGAATAAACGCCTTAATTTTTTTGAAAAAGATTTAATAAATTGGGATGACAATGTAATGCGTAATTATTATGCGTTACTATTCAAGACAAAAAAAGAAAATAAAGCCCTATGGAACGGCGCTGAGGGCGGCGAGTTGCAAAAAATCTCTGTTAATGACGGAAATGTTTTTGCATTTATAAGAGAAAGAGATAACAACAAAATAATTTCAATATTTAATCTGTCTAGAGAGATGAAACAAGTTACAATAACAAGTTCTAAACTTGAGGGCGCTTACAAAAATCTTTTTACAGACAGTTCTGTATTGCTAAATACACAATATCAATTAACTCTTGAGCCATGGGGTTACCGGGTATTTATAAAATAAATGATCGCATGGAAAATAATTTTTAATAAATGTTATAGTCAATGGACCACAAGAGAAAAATAGCATCTTCAAACAGAACAGTATATTATATGATATTAGCCGCAGGGGTGTTTATGTCGCTTGCTGTTCTCTACGGTTTATTTATCGGTTTAAGAATAAATTTTGTTTACACATCTCTTCTTAATTCTTCACTAGAAATAAAAAGTAATGTTACTAAAGCTCGTTCTGAATTTTTGAAAGAGCCCGGAGCCCAAACGCCGGCAACTTTTAGGCAGGCAATGGAATATCTTGATGTTGCGGAACTAAATGCAAGATCTTTGCTTGAAGAAAAAGAACGTCTCAATATAATTTCAATCCCGATTGAGAAGGTTGCACTTTCCGAGGAAGTTCAGAATCTGCAAGTACTCTTGCTCAATTATCGCGGACTATCAAGTAAAGTTTCATCGAAAGATTCTACACAATCAAAAACTAATATTCGTCAAGAGTGGGAATCTCTTTATTCTAATGTGGAAGCCCAAAGCAACAAAGTAGAAAAAGAAGTAAGAAATGTTCTTGACTCATTTGTTAAAGTCTTCCGCATAACCCAATTGGGCCTTGCGGCCTTAAGCTTGGTCCTTTGTTTAGTTACTATAATACTTATTTATAGGTCGGAAAAACAAAGAAATCTTTATACGCGGAAGTTAGAAGGTGCCTCACTCGATCTTCAAAAAGGATTACACAGAACAACTAAGGTTGAGAAAGCTTTAAGCGAAAGTCAAAGAAAATTAAGTACACTCATTCAAAATTTACCAGGCATGGTTTACCGCTGTAAGTTAGGACAAGTCTGGGAATTCGATTATGTAAGCTCAAAGTGTTTTCACATTACGGGTTATAAAGAGGAAGAGTTGTTAGGAAATAAAATAATTTCCTACTATGAGGAACTTATTCACAAGGAAGATCACAAAAAAGTAATTGAACAAATCCACAAAGCTGTTGAACAAAAAAAACCATATCAACTTGTTTATCGAATTAATACTGCACTTGGCTACGAAAAATGGGTTTGGGAACAGGGCGTTGGTATTTTCTCCAATTTAGAAGATGAATTGATTGCCCTTGAAGGATTTATAACAGATATAACGGAACAGAAAACTGTCGAAGATCAGCTTTCTCTTCAGAGCAATGCACTTGAAGCAGCCGCAAACGGAATTGTTATTTGTGATAAAGACGGAACCATAATCTGGGTTAACACCGCTTTCACAAGTTTAACCGGTTATTCAATAAAAGAAGTCATCGGCAAAAAAACAAGCATCTTTAAATCCGGTGTTCATGATGTTAATTTTTACACACATATGTGGGGCAAGATAAACGTTGGCGAAACATGGCGCGGTGAAATTGTAAATAAAAGAAAGAATGGAGCTAATTATTGGGAAGAAATGCAAATAACCCCAATTAAAAATTCCAAAGGAGAAATAACAAATTTTATTGCAATCAAACAGGATATAACAGAGCGTAAAAGGGCAGATGAATCCTTAAAAGAAAGTGAGCTCAGATTTAGAGGACTATATGAAAATGCTACAATAGGAATTTATCGTTCTACACCTGAAGGTAAGATCTTACTTGCAAATCCAACACTTATTAAAATTGCCGGTTATGATTCTATTGATGAATTATTAAATCTTAATGCCAAGAACACTTATGCAGAGCCCGAAACACGAGAAATTTTCAAGAAAGAGATAGAAAAGAACGGAAAAATTTTCGGACTTGAATCCAAGTGGAAAAAGAAAGATGGTTCTATAATATTTATCCGCGAGAGCGCGAGAGCCGTTAAGGACAACGAAGGACGTAACATTTATTATGAAGGAACAATAGAAGATATTACAGACAAAAAACTAACCGAAGAAGCGTTGATAGAAGCAAAAGAGCATGCAGAACAATCAGACCGGCTTAAATCTGAATTTCTAGCTCAGATGTCTCACGAAATTCGAACACCTCTTAATGTTATCTTAAGTTTTACAGGAATGATGAAAGACGAACTTCAAGATAAGGTCGAGGAAGATCTTGCAAAAGGTTTTGACGTTATTAATGAAGAAGGCAAAAGAATAATGCGTACGGTTGAATTAATATTGAATATGTCAGAGCTTCAAACCGGATCATATTCCTACCACGCTAAACATTTCGATCTTTTTAATGATATTATCCAAAAACAGTTTAAGAACTTTCAACCGGTTGCAGCTACTAAAAAAATTCAGTTTAATCTTAATAACCCTGGTGTAAATACAACAATTGAAGCGGATGAATATTCGATTAATCAAATTTTTCATCATCTGATTGATAATGCTATTAAATATACTCATAAAGGGAAAGTTGAAATAACAATCAACCGCAGCCCGCGAAATAATTTATATGTTGATGTTTCCGATACCGGAATAGGAATCGCAGAAGAATATCTTCCACTGCTTTTTACTCCATTCTCTCGCGAAGAACAAGGATATACAAGAAATTTTGAGGGAAATGGTCTTGGTCTTGCGCTTGCTAAAAAATATTGTGAGCTTAATGGGGCAGATATTAAAGCATCAAGCATAAAAGGAAAAGGGACAACATTCAGAGTAACCTTTCCGAATCATGATTAAATTTTAACTTTTTAGATCAGGAATAGTATGAAATCAAACAGAGCTATTATTCTATTATTGTTTTTCTTTTCATCATTTACTTTTGTTCAGGATGATCTGGAATCAACAACACTTTTAAAAGTCGGAAATAATCTGCCTGCTTTTACAACGCCGTCACTTTCCGGTAAAACATTTTCATCGGATGAGCTTAAGGGTAAAGTTGTGCTTATCAACTTTTGGGCAACGTGGTGTCCTCCTTGCAGAGCCGAAATGCTGCTCCTTCAAAAAAACATTTTTGAAAAAATTAAGGACAAAAATTTTGCAATGCTTGGTATTTCACGTGGAGAAATTTCCGACACTGTTAATAATTTTATAAATAAGTCTAAATATACTTTCCCGATTTATCTTGATACCAATTCAAAGGTATATAAATTATTCGCAAATAAATATATTCCTAGAAGTTTTGTAATAGGCAAAGACGGAAAGGTAAAAATGGCAACGGTTGGATTTAAGAAAGAAGAATTTAAAGAGATGACTAAAGTTATAGAGACAGAATTAAAAAAATAATTTTTATTCCTTCTGCTTTCGGGTAAATAATCTGATAAGTAAATAACCCAGCATTCCGCAAACAAGTGAAACTATAATAATGCCTATTTTAGCATTTTCTAAATCGGCATTTTCAGTAAAAGCCATATTGGAAATAAACAACGACATCGTAAATCCAATTCCACTGATAACAGATATCCCATAAAGCATTACGATTGTTTTTTTATCAACTTTTAAGTTTGTAACGCCTAAAAAGATCAGAATAAAAGTAGAGAGAAAAATCCCGATCTGTTTTCCGAAAAACAAACCTAATATAATCCCCCATGTAATTGTTGATGAACCTGCAGTTGAAATAACTTCAGTAGATAGAACCAATCCGGAATTTGTGAATGCGAAAACCGGCATAATAAAATATGCAACCCAATTATTTAATTTATGCTCAAGTCTATGTAACGGCGATTCGGAATTTATTATCACATCACTTAGATAATTTAACGCAGATGCTTTTTTAATTCCTGTTTCTGTCTCTGATGAAGAAAATGATTCTTCTAAATAACGAACGCCCTTCCAAGCATCATCAAGCAATTCATCTTTTTTTATTACGGTTCTAACGGGAATTATAAATCCAAGCAAAACGCCGGCAATGGTTGCATGAATCCCCGATTTTAACACAGCCGCCCAAAGTATAATTCCAATCAAAATATAAATTGGAATTGAATTTACTTTTTTCCAATTCATAAAAATCAAGACCAATATTGCAAAAGCAGACACTAATAATGCGGTTGTATTTAATTCTGCCGTATAAAAAACAGCAATTACTAACACGGCAATTATATCATCAACTACTGCTACCGCTGTTAAAAATATTTTTGCCCAAAGCGGAACCCTTGGACCGAGCAACGTTAAAACCCCAACAGCAAATGCAATATCGGTCGCCATCGGAATGCCCCAGCCGGATTCGTATGGAGTTCCTTTATTTAATGATAGATAAATTATTGCCGGTAGTATGGCTCCGCCGAATGCTGCTACTATTGGCAGTAAAGCAGATTTAAAACTCGACAGTTCACCATGAACAAGTTCGCGTTTTATTTCCATCCCAACCAACAGAAAAAATACTGTCATCAATCCGTCATTAACCCAGTGATGAAATGTCTTATCAAAGGTGATGAAAGGTAATTGAATATTTATGTTAGCATGAAGCAGATCAAAATAGTATGAGCTGAGCGAAGAGTTAGCAACTATAAGTGCAATTACTGCGGCTATAATAAGCAATATTCCGGAAGTAGATTCTGATTCAAAAAATTCCTGGATAGGAAGTTTTGGACTTTTTATCAGTTTTAATATGTCTTCTTTTTTTATCCGCATTTATGCAAATGTAAAAATCATAATCTATAAAACCTAAAATATCATTAAAGTAAAAATTTATTTAAAAAGAAATATTTCTTTTACCCAAAGGAAATGTTCTTCTCAGTGGTTACTTTTTGAATACATAAAAAGCATTGTTAGAAGAATGCTTTTGAATAAATCCCTTTTCTATCAGTGTGTTGGTTGTTTTTGTTATCATAAATTGATAAAACCATATAAACCATTCTCGGAAAGAAGTTTGATCTTTATAGACAGAGTTTAAGTAGAGCTTTACAAATAGCGGCCGATTTCTTTCAAGATAGTTTAGCAGATCCTGTGTTATGATTAAGGCAACTTCTTCAAGGTTTTTTTGATCTGATTCATTTACAAGCAGCAACGTTGAATTCTTGGTTCTAAATAAATTATCTAATTCTTTTTCGGTATAAGAAGGAAATTCTCCTTTAAATTCATTTCTGTATAAATTAATTGTATAGCTGCCGATTTTCTTAAATCTGCTAATAAATAATCCGAATGGTTCTGAATTGTTTCCGTTTTGATTTTGTAATAAAGCTAAATAATATCTGCCGCTTCCTCTCTGCGGCGGAAATGATTTAATATATTTTTCTTCAATAAATTTCATTTGCCAATAATTATGTAGAACATTTCCGAGAATAAATAAAGATGCGTTTTCAAAAGGAATTTTTTTGAAAGTGGGTATTTTTGCATACGCTTCTTTAATTTTTCCAATACGGTCAATGACTATACCGCTCATTTCTCGCCCGAGTGAATCCGCGGTGTTCTTAATTATTTTTCCTTCATCCGCATCTATGATCATGCATGTTGGGGCGAAATCTCCGCTGCTTGTTTTTTTTATTAGTCCTTCGCCGAAAAGATAGTTTATGCGTATGTTGTAAATGCTGTCGTTCATATCAAAATGTTCTTTTATCTTTTCTGCGGTAAAATTATAATGCAGAAGGAGAAGTATTTCTTTTAAATAATCTTTCTCAAGATCAATAGCTGGTATAGAAAAATTATTCGATATTGTTCTGATCTCATATTTATTTTGAAGAACATCGGAAATATTTTTTTTACTGCTGCATGCGGTAAACAAGAGAATTACTACAACGACAATTATTTTTTTCATCTGGATTACTCTTTATAACCGATCATTAACGATGATCCGAAACTTGTATCTTTTCTTTCGATCTTATTAATTCCAGCACCCATTAGCCAATCTTTCATCTCAGCTTCGGTATAAGTATCTCCTTTCTCTGTTCCGACAAGCATGTTCAAGGCAAAGAATGCACCGCCCGCCGGCTCTGTTCTTTCTTCATTCATAATCCAATCTTTAATCACAATTTGACCGTTAGCGTTTAGCGAGTTATAACATTTTTTAATCAGCATTTTGTTTTCTTCAAGACTGTTTATATGAACTATTGCTGAAAGAAGAATCAATTCATAACCATTTCCGAAATTATCAGTAAGATAATCTCCTTCAATTAGTTCGATCTTATCGCTCAGCTTTTCATCATCAACATATTTTTTTGTAATTGGAATAATATGCGGCAGATCGAAAACAACAGCGCTCATCTTTGGATTCTGTTTTATAAACTCCATAGAAAATGCTGCCGATCCTCCGCCTATATCCAGCATGCGGTTTACATTTGATAGTTCAAGCATCATAGAAATAATTTTTGCTTCTTTAACTCCACGGTAATGCATCGCCGCTATAAATGCTTCAGACCAACTGATTCCCGTTGAAGATGGTTGACGTTCTGCTACAGATGTCCCCGCTTTTACAGATTCAGTTAATGAACTCCACGTATCCCACAAACCAAGTGAATGATAAAGTCCGCCCATAAATTCAGGTTTGCCTTTAACTAAATAATTAGATGCATTCTCACAGTTGTAAAATTTTCCATGAAGTTTACGTAAGAATCCCAACGCAACAAGTGCATTCATCAAACGATCCGTTGCACGTTCATCTGCATTGATCTTCACGGCAACTTCTTTTGAGAGCATCATATGTTTATCAAGTACGGTAAAAAGATCCAACTCAACAGCAGTCAAAAGAATTCTGCTCTGCTGAAATGAATTTGCAAGTGCTCGTATTTCTTCCGGTTTTAAGTAATTGTTCTGTGTACTCATCTATATTTATTTTTTATGAAAATTATATCCTTCTCCTAAACCCTTCACCAAGAACTTCGTGAACATTAAAGATCATAACGAATGCTTTAGGATCTGCCTGGCGGACAACATCAACAAGTTTTGTTATTTCGCGGAGAGAGACAACCGTTAGCAGCATTTCTCGTTCAACGTTTCCGTAAACTCCTCGTGTTTTAACTGCGGTGGCTCCGCGTCCCATTTCATTTAAAATCGCTTCGGAAATTTTATCAAAGTGATCGGAAATAATATAAACCGCCCTGGCATAATCAAGTCCTTCGATTATCATATCAATTAATTTCGAAGAAATGAAAAGTAGGAACACAGCATAAAAAGTTAAAACAAGTGCAGGCCGGTCAGGTGAAAGATTTTTTACATCTATTATAAATCCAGCGATTGCAATAACGAAAATATCAGTGAAGATTATTGCCTGCCCGGGCTTAATACCAAATTTTTTTTGAATGATTGCCGCAATTATATCAGTTCCGGCAGTTGAACCATTAAATTTGAAAATGATACCCAACCCTAAACCTAATAGCACGGCGCCGATTAAAATCAAAAAGAAAAAATCATTCTTATATAGATCCTTTATTGTTGCCGAGTCCTGTAAGCGTATGAAAGAAAAGCCGGGTATGTCTCCGCGGAAAAGATCAATAAAGAATGAACTCAACGAAAAACCTACAAAAGTTCTGAGACCAAATTCTTTACCTAATTCTTTTAGTCCCCAAATAAATAAAGGAATATTCATTATCCAGATCAAAACACCGACCGGGATTGTGTTGCCTGACAAATAATGAAACGCCATTGCCAATCCGCTTACCCCGCCTGGGACAACGCGGGCATCAACAAGAAACACTCCAATGCCGATTCCCATCATTGCTGCACCGATAACAATTACCGTGTAATTTACTAATGTGTTGTCTCTCAAATATTTTTTAGTCATAACAAAATAATTTTTGTTCTTATTTAAAAATAATGAGAATTGTTGCCGCTTGAAAGAAAGATGTTCTTAAAGTTTTCCGCTCTTGTAAAGCATCTGAGTTTTGATTCGAAGCAGTTGGCGTTCGATTATAAGATCTGCAAATCGTTCCGGTATAGTTGTTCGGTCCTTTGAGCGGAGTATTTCGCTGACTTTAGATTCGCTAACATCAATCATGTACATACTATTAAGAAATCGTTCATAATCTTTGGACATTAATTCGGTTACTTTATTGATCAGATGTTCGCGGATGCCTGCAAGATCATTAACTGCGGGTAAAGATTCTTTCGCTAAAGAAAAATCTTTGTGGAGTTTTTCAACAAGCGATGGGTATAATTCGTTTTCGTTCATGATTTGCTCTTATGTCATTCTGAGTCCGGCAGAGCCGGACGAAGAATCTCTTAATTGTTTAAAATGAGATTCTTCGTCACTCCGTTCCTCAGAATGACAATGTTAATACTTATACTTCAACCACTTTACAACTTCAGACCATTTTGGTTTTCTTCCTGTTCGTAAAATTCCAACGCGATAGATTTTCCCGGCAATTGGAAAAATAAGAAAGATCGTTGCAGTGTTTAAAACTAAACACATAATCAATTGCCATAACGGCACTTCAACTACGGTCGCCTTAATCGGCATAACCATTATCGAGAATATTGGAAGAAGTGAGGCAACATTGGCTATGGGACTATTAGGGTTTTGCATCATTGAAACAGCAATAAAGAATGGAATCATAATAAGAAGCATGATAGGCCACATACCGGATTGAGCATCTTGCGGATTATCAAAGATAGAACCCATCATTCCAAATAAACTAAGGTACAGAATAAGCCCTATAGCAAAATTTAGTAAAAGGAATAATATATGATACATGGTAATACTAACTGTAAGCTCCGCCGGCAAAGCAAACAACGTTGTTGAAATAATGAGAATTATCGGAGAGAGCCAAATTACCATTTGTATCATAGCAGTAATTGCGGAGCCAAGAATCTTTCCTGTCATTAATTCTTTAGGACTGACAGATGAAATAATAACTTCAACAATTCTATTGCTTTTTTCTTCGATAACTGATTGAAGCATTAATTGTCCGGTCATCAATAAGCTTAGGTATAATAAGAAGGAGAATATAAATGAAAGTACTAAATTGCCAACAGCTGCTTCTGAGATTTTTTCCTCTTTCGATACCTTGAATCCTGCAAAATCAATTCCCTTTCTCGCAAAATTCAACTCTTCCAGTGAAAGAGATCTATTGTGAAAATAACTGTCAATAAGGACTTTGTTGAGCGGGCTCTCTAATCTACGCGACAATGATGGATTAGTTGGGGTCTTTGAATAATATTCGATTTTTTTATCTTTCATAGCAGATTCAGGAATGAATACTATACCTGTTAAATCTCCATCCAACAATGTTTGTTTCTTTTTATCAAGAAATCCTTTTAGATCATCGCGGTTCATTGTATAAAAAGTGAAAGTATATTTTCCATCTTTCATCAAATCCGAAGAGAGTAATTCAGTTTGAAACGATTCGGTTAATGAAGGCGATTCGGTTACAAGGGCAATTGTTGATTTTGCTTCGTCTCGCTGAAGTAATAGTTGAATTCCGATTCCGCCGAACATTATCAAGGGTAAAAGAATAGTCATAAAAATGAATGTCTTTGACATGAGTTTTTCTTTCAACTCTCTTTTAATAACGGCAAGAACTCTATGATTAACCATTGCGCGCCTCCTTCCCGTTTGTTTCGTTGCCTGCAAGCTCAATAAAAATTTCTTGTAGAGAAATATCGTTTGCGTTGAATTTCTTTACGACAACATTCCTTTCGATCAACATTTTTAGTAATTGTTGTGATTGATTTGATTCTTTTAATCTTATGCCTGTTGTGTTTCCGTAATCGGCAATTTTATCAACGATTGGATTAGATTTCAAAAATGAAATATCTCCATCATAAGTTAAACTAACATTCCGCTGAGCATATTTTGATTTTATATCGTTAAGCGATCCCTTAAGAATAATTTTTCCGTGATCAATCATAACAACATGATCGCACATCTTTTCGGCAAAATCCATTAAGTGCGTTGAAAAGATTATCACTTTACCGCGCTGCTTCATCTCTAAAATAATTTCTTTTAATAAATTAGTATTAATGGGGTCGAGTCCCGAGAACGGTTCATCAAGAATAATAAATTCCGGATCGTGAAGGATTGTGGCTATGAATTGTATCTTTTGCTGGTTCCCTTTTGATAGATCTTCAATCTTAGATAATCTGCGGTCATATAGTTCAAACCGTTTCAAATATTCTTCTGCTTTCTTATGAGCATCTCTCCCCGATTTCCCTTTTAACTCTGCAAAGTAAAGAAGCGTATCAAGGACTTTCATCTTTTTGTAAAGTCCGCGTTCTTCCGGTAAATATCCTACTTGGTTTTTAAATTCCTGTCCAACTTTAACACCTCGTAATACTACTTCGCCACTATCGGGGAGATAAATCCCCATCATCATTCTAATAGTAGTTGTTTTGCCCGCTCCGTTTCTTCCTATAAGTCCGAAGATCGAACCCTCGGGAACTTCGAATGAGGCATTATCAACTGCAACTAACTTATCGAAAGTCTTAGTTAGATTTTTTACTTCTAATGCGTACATTAAATTCCCTCATTTGTGTGAATTATTATTTTAACAAATATAGAATAAGAGAAAGAGAAAGAGCAAGAGCAAGAGTTAAGAACAAGAGCAAGAAAGAATACTAGTTCTTTTACTCTTTATCTTACTCTTTTCAATTACCAAATCTTTACAATTTTATCATCCGGGTTTCTCATCGCATCGCCGGGCTTTACATCAAATGCCTTAAAAAATTCCGGCAAGTTCTGTAACGGACCTATTACTCTTTGCGCACTTGGCGAGTGAACATCCGTCTTCACTTGTAATTTCAATGCTTCCGAACGACTGTTAGTAGCCCATACTTGAGCCCAGCCAAGAAAAAATCTTTGCGCTGGAGTAAATCCATCAATCTCTTCTCCTTTCTTGAATTGATCCGTGTTCTTCAACGCAGAAAAAGAAATTGTTAAACCGCCAAGGTCTCCAATGTTTTCTCCCAGTGTAAGTGCTCCGTTTACTTTGAAAGTATCGATCGCAGTAAAGTTATTATATTGATCAATAAGTTTTTGAGCGCGTGCTTTGAATTTATCCGCATCCTCTTTTGTCCACCAATCTTTTATATTTCCAACTGCATCAAATTTCCTTCCTTGATCATCAAAGCCGTGACTAATTTCGTGCCCGATTACAGCGCCCATCGCACCATAATTAATTGCGTCGTCGGCATATTGATTAAAGAATGGCGGCTGAAGAATTGCAGCTGGGAATGTAATATCATTTTTTGTCGGATTGTAAGATGCATTAACAGTTTGAGGCATCATTCCCCATTCTGTTTTATCAACAGGTTTGCCAAGTTTTGCCAGATTTACTTTACGCGCCCATCTGCCGGCTCGCTCCAAATTTTTAGAATAAGAATCCCGTTCAATATTTAAAGCGCTGTAATCTTTCCATTTATCAGGGTAACCAATCTTCACACCAAACTTGCCTAGCTTGATTAATGCTTGTTCTTTTGTCGCCTCGCTCATCCATTCCAAACCTTTTATGTTCTCTCCCATTGCGACAAGCAGCGTACCGACAATTTTTTGAGCGCGTTCTTTTGCTTCAGGCGGAAAATATTCTTTCACATAAATTTGCCCGAGCAGTTCACCCATAGCGCCATTAACCGAACCGATAATTCTTTTCCATCTTGGCGGCATTGCTTTAGCGCCGGCTAAAAATTTCTGTGTGAAGTCGAATCGTTCATTAACAAACGGAGAACTCAACGCACTTGCAGCATTACGAAGAACATTCCATTTTAGATAAACTTTCCAATCATCAAGTGGAATTTGATCTACCATATTTGCCATTGCGATCATAAACTTGGGCTGCGAAACTACAACCAGATTAAGATTGCCAACGCCCATATCCTGGAAATATAAATCCCACTCGAAATTACCGGCAATTTGTTTCAGATAGACGAGCGTCATCTTATTATAAGTTTTTTCAGGATCTCTATTTTCGAGGCGTGTATTGGATACTTTAGCAAGCTGTGTTTCCATGTTCAAAATGGTTTGAGAATACTTTACAGCTGTTTCAGGATCAAGCTCGATTAGCTTGAACATGTTTGTTACATGCTGCAGATATTTATCGCGGATCTCTTTTGAGCGGTTATCATCTTTGGTGTAATACTCAACATCGGGCAAACCGATTCCGCCTTGTGAGAGATAAGGCGCATTCATACTGCTTTTTTTTGCATCGTCGCGAACAAAGAAATTAAATAGCGCGCCTGTACCGCCTAGATGCATGTTCGCTAAAAATTTTGTTAGCTCTTTTTTATTCTTAAGCGCATCTATTGATTTTAGATCGGCAATGATCGGCTTGTATCCGTCTTTTTCAATTCTCACAGAGTCCATTCCCGTTGTATAAAAATCACCGATCTTTTGTTCGGAAGAACCTTTTGGCCAATTTTTATTTGCTGCTGCTGATTCAACAATTTTTTTAAGCTGCTTATTGTTCTCTTCCGCTAAAATAGTGAACGAGCCCCAGCGTGTTTGATCATCCGGTATAGGATTATTTTTAACCCACCCGCCTGCTGCAAATTGATAAAAATCCTTTGTGGGTGAAACCGAGCGGTCAAGATTCTTTAAATCGAATCCCGTTTTCTTTTGAGTTTCATCTTGCGCAAATGTTGTAATCAAAAAGAAAAACATGAAAATAGTAAATAATGATGAGATCGTTTTTTTAGGCATGAAAGTCCCTCGTAGATTTTTTGAAAAATATTGACACTGATTAGACGATGCGAATTTACTAATGTTGGCAGATAAATTACAACAATTTGAAGATGCGGCTGCTGTTTATCGGTTTGATTTCAAAGCGCTCTTCAAGAAGTTAATCTGTTTTTCAATTTTTTGGGGCGAAGTACTCCCCTGAGATTTTTTGTTCTTAACGCTTGCTTGTGCAGTGAGAAGTTTGAAAATGTCATTTTCAAATTTAGGTGAGATTTTTTTGTATTCGGCAATTGAGAGTTGATTCAATTTTTTATTTTGATCAACACACACCGCAACAACTTTCCCTACTATATTATGTGCTTTCCTGAATGGAACATTTTTACGAACGAGATAATCAACAAGATCAGTGGAAAGAAGAAGATCGCCGTCTAGTTCTTTCTCAAAACGGTCTTTGTTGAATCGTGTATGTTTTAATAATTCCGAAGTAAGATGCAGACAATCTTTAGTTGTCTTTACCGCTTCAAAGAGATGAACTTTATCCTCCTGCATATCACGGTTATATGCAAGCGGTAATGCTTTCATTACAGTAAGCAATCCGAACAATGAACCATAAACTCTTCCTACTTTTCCGCGTATAAGTTCAGCAATATCGGGATTTTTTTTCTGCGGCATTAAACTGCTTCCGGTTGAAAACGAATCATCAAATACTGCAAACGAAAATTCATGCGAACTCCACAGCACAAGTTCTTCACTTAAACGGCTTAGATGCATCATTATAATCGAACAAGCGCTGATAAGTTCTATCATTACATCCCGGCTTCCTACAGCATCAAGAGAATTTTCAACGACTCCATTCATACAAAGAAGTTTTGCGGAATATTCCCGATCAATCGGTAAAGTTGTTCCTGCAAGTGCGGCTGCGCCAAGCGGTGATTTGTTAGTTCGCTTCATACAATCATTCAATCTTTCAACATCACGCTCAAGCATTGAAACGTAAGCGAGCAAATGGTGCGCGAATAAAATCGGCTGAGCTCTTTGTAAATGTGTGTAGCCCGGCAGGATTGTATCTTTATGTTGTTCTGCTTTTTTTAATAAAGTTCTTTGAAGGGTTTGTGCAAGTTTAATTAGTTGCGCAATTTCTTTTCGCATATATAATCGTTCATCAAGAGCAACTTGATCATTGCGGCTGCGTGCGGAGTGTAATTTTTTCCCCGTCTCTCCTATTTTTTCTACAAGCCGTTCTTCAATTAGTGAGTGTATATCTTCTTTCCGCCAATCTAGTTTAAGCTTGCAGGAAGAAATTTCTTTTCGAATTTCTTCTAACGCTTTAAGAATTGATTTACCCTCGCTCACTAAAATTATTTTTTGCTTCATAAGCATTTTGACGTGTGCTTTACTTCCGTCAATATCTTCGTTGAAAAGCTTTCCGTCAATATTAATTGATGAAGAAAACTTTAGCGCAACATCCGCAAGTGATTTTTTAAATCTGCTATCCCAGAGTGCCATTTTTTATCTGCAAAGTTTTTTTGTCTGCTTCTATTTTTTGTGTAACGCGATTGTAAGTCTTAAGCGGTAATCCGTAAATTTTTATAAATCCTTCAGAAGCCGCATGGTCAAATTGGTCTTCTGCGGTATAAGTTGCAAGTGCCGGATCATATAAAGAGTAGGCAGAAGTTCTTCCGCTAACACGGACGGTACCTTTATATAATTTTACTTTAACTAAGCCTGTCACTCGTTCTTGTGTTTTATCAACAAAAGCCTGAAGAGCCTCGCGCAACGGCGAGAACCACAGTCCGTTATAAATCAAATTAGAATACTCTTGCGCTAACAATGATTTATAATGTGCAACGGATTTTTCAAGTGTTAATCTCTCCAGCTCTTTATGTGAAAAATGTAAAATTGTTGCGCCGGGGGCTTCATAGATTTCCCGTGATTTTATTCCCACTAATCTATTTTCAACAAGATCAATTCTTCCAACTGCATTTCTAGCCCCGATTTCATTAAGCAATTTAACTAAAGAAATACTATCTAAAGATTTTCCATTTACACTAAATGGAATTCCTTTTTCAAATTCAATTATAACTTCTTCTGTTTTATCGGGTGCGTCTTCCGGTGAAGATGTTGATTGGAATGCGTCAAGCGGCGGTTCTACCATCGGATCTTCAAGAACGCCGCACTCAATACTTGTGCCCCACAAATTTTCATCAATAGAATATGGCGATGATTTTGTAGCGGCAACGGGAATATCATTAGCTTTTGCGTAATCAATTTCTTCATCACGGGATTTAAATTCCCACATTCTTAGCGGTGCTAAATTTTTTAAATCCGGGGCGAGCGCACCAACTGAAACTTCAAAGCGTACTTGATCATTTCCTTTTCCCGTACAACCGTGAGCTACCATATTTGCATTCTCTGAACGTGCTACATCAACTAAAGCTTTAGCAAGAAGAGGACGGCCGATTGATGTCGCCATCGGATATGCTTCTTCATACATAGCTCCGGCTTTGAGTGCGGGGAAAGCATACTCTTCTAAAAATTCTTTCTGTAAGTCTTTAACGTAAACTTTCGATGCCCCGCTCTTCAGTGCTTTTTCTTCCAGTCCGGTTAATTCTTTTGTCTGTCCAAGATTCCCTGTAAAGGTGATTATATCTGCATCGTAATGTTTCTTAAGCCAGTGAACCATTACGGAGGTATCTAATCCGCCGGAATACGCAACTACTATTTTATTCTTGCTCATTACTTTATTCCTAATGTTATTTTTATTTGTTCAATTATCTTTTTGATTTTTTTTACTGATTGCGGAATTACAATAATCGTATCATCACCGGCAAGAGTGCCGAGAATTTCTAAATCACTTTTCCGGTCAAGAAATACAGCAACACCCTGTGCGCGTCCGGGATATGTTTTTACAATAATTACATTTTCATTTCCTTTTACAAAAAGAATCTCTTCCGCAATTCGATTTTGAAGAGTGTTCTCATCTCCTGTAGTGCTGAGCTTATAAACTAATCCGCTTGCAGTAGGAATACGGACAACACCAAGTTCATTTAGATCACGGGAAAGAGTTGCCTGTGTTGCTTTGATCCCTTTTTGTTTTAATGCTTTCACAAGTTGAGTTTGATTGAAAATTTCTTGTGAAGTAATTAACGATTTAATCTGCGCGTGCCTCTTCTGAATCTCTTCTAATTTTTTGGTCATGGCTTTTCTCCTAATTAATATTTGTCATTCTGAATCGAGACAGCGTCGAGATGAAGAATCTCTATAAATTATTTTGAGATTCTTCATCCGGCTAAAGCCGGATTCAGAATGACAAAAAAAATTATTCACCCACTATTTCCGTTCCAACACCCTCTTTTGTAAATATTTCCAACAGCAAAGCATGAGGAATTCTTCCATCAACTATGTGAACTTTCAGAACTCCTTTATCAATCGCATCAAGAGCAGATTCAACTTTCGGAATCATTCCACCATTAATTATTTTATCACGGATAAAATTTTCAGCATCTTCTTTAGTAAGATGTGAGATCAAATGATTATTAATTTTTACTCCTTCAACGTCAGTCATATAAACGAGCTTTGCCGCTTCAAGTGCACCGGCAATCGAACCGGCGGCAATATCTGCATTAACATTATACACGGTTCCGTTTTCATCAACACCGATCGGTGCTATTACGGGCAAATATCCGTCTCTCAATAAATTTTTTATCAGAGAAGTATTCACGTCAATAACTTCACCGACCAAGCCCAAATTGTCTTGTTCATATTTTTTTACTGTAACCAATCCCGCATCAATACCGCTAATACCAACTGCCCGGCCGCCGTGAATATTTATACGGCGGACAATATCTTTATTGATAGATCCTGCAAGTACCATTTGAACAACATCGCGTGTTTCTTCATTTGTATAGCGCTGACCGTTTACAAATTTTGTTTCAATATTAAGTTTTTGCAAAAGAGCTGTAATTTCTTTTCCTCCGCCGTGAATAACAACTACATCAATTCCAATTTTGCGAAGCAGTGTAACATCTTGCGCTACCATTGATTTCAATTGCTCATCTTCCATTACTGCTCCGCCGTATTTTATTACAAAAGTTTTTCGTTCAAATTGCTGGATGTATGGAAGCGCTTCAATCAAAACATCTTCTTTTCTAAAAACCGGATTCGTCAAGTGCGGTAGCTCCCGTTAATTTTTACATACTCTTCGGAAAAATCACAAGTCCAAACAGTTGAAGTTCTGCTTCCCATATTTAATTTGATCTTTAGATTTATGTTTCTTGATTTTAACGTCTTATTGGCTTCCGCAATTGGCAGTGTAACAAAATAATTCTGTTTGAGAATTGGTACATCGTTGATAATGATTTCAAATTTTGCCGGATCAAATTCGATACCTGAATAGCCGACTGCAGCAATAATTCTTCCCCAGTTTGCATCTTCTCCGTGAATAGCGGTTTTAACAAGTGGTGAAAGTGCAATTGTTCGTGCAGCTTTCGTTGCGTCTTCATTACTTAATGCGCCTTCAACAATTATTTCGATTAATTTTGTAGCGCCTTCGCCGTCAGTAACAATATCAAGAGACAATTTTTTCATTACGTGATAAAGCTGTTCTTCAAATATTTTATAAGATTCCGTTTGCGGCTGCAGCGGATCAATCCCCGAAGCGCCATTTGCAAGTGCAACAACCATATCGTTTGTGCTTGTATCTCCATCAACAACTATTCTATTGAATGTTCTATCGCTTACATTCTTTAATAATCCTTGAAAAACATTTTTTTCAATCGCTGCATCTGTTGTAATAAACGCAAGCATAGTTGCCATGTTCGGATGAATCATTCCCGATCCTTTTGCTATCCCGCCGATGCTTACTTCTTTTCCATTTATAACAAATGTTGATGAAACCGATTTTATAAAAGTATCGGTCGTCATAATGGCTTCTGCCGTACTCATATATTCGCTTTCATCTATCTGCTTTGTAATCTGATGAATTCCATTAATTATTTTTACGATTGGAAGCGGCTCTCCTATAACACCGGTTGAAGCAACAAAAATTTCTTTCGATTTAACGCCGAGCACTTTTGCTGTTTCATTTGCCATCGTTACAGCATCTTGAAATCCACGCTCGCCCGTACATGCATTTGCATTTCCGCTGTTAATAATAATTGCTTTGAAAGATTCGCTTTCATCCAAATGTTTTTTGCTGATTAGCACCGGTGCTGCCTGAACTTTATTAAGTGTAAACACGGCTGCTGCCGTGGCTGGTAGATCTGAAACAATTAACGCGAGATCTTTTCTGGATTTTTTTATTCCGCAATGGATTCCTGCCGAGCGGAATCCTTTTGGTGCTGTTATTCCATCTTTTATTTTATTTGCAACGATTGCTTCTTGCTGCATTTTAATAATCCTTCTGTTTGTTGAAAACCAAACATGATGTTCATGTTTTGAATTGCTTGACCTGCCGCACCTTTAACAAGATTATCAATAGTAGAGAATAGAACTAAAGTGCCGTTCTCATAAATTTTAAATCCGATATCGCAAAAATTTGTGTTAACAACATTTTTCATTTCCGGTATCTCTGTCCCGATAAATCGAATAAACGGTGCTGATGAATAATTATGCTTAAACGCATTTATCACTTCAGTTTCATCTATGTTATTTTTTAATGACGTGTGTATTGTTGTATATATTCCTCGAGTTACCGGAAGAAGGTGCGGCACAAAAGAAAAATTTGTTTCAACACCGCTAAAATGTTCCAAGTATTGTTTTATTTCCGGAATGTGCTGGTGATTGCCGACTTTGTATGCCCGCACACTTTCATTCACTTCGCTGAATAACATATTTATCGCAACTGATTTTCCGGCGCCGGACGTTCCGCTGTAAGATGTAATTCCTATATTCTTTGATTCAATTAATTTTTCTTTCAACAATGGAAGAAGTGCCAATAAAATACTTGTTGGATAGCACCCGGGATTTGCAACTAATTTTGCGCTTGAAATTTCTTGCTCATTCCACTCGCTTAAACCATATACAGCACTACTTAAAAGCTCTGCCTCTGTGTGTTCGTGATTATAATATCGTTTGTATTCTTCAACGTTTTTTAGACGAAAATCCCCGCCGATATCTATCACTTTAACATTTGCATTAACCGCTTCTTTAACAACTTGCATTGATTGTCCGGAAGGCATTGCAACAAACAGCAAATCTATTTCTTCCAGTGCTGCCGGTCTAAATTGCTCAACTTGAAGCGAGATCATTCCGCGTAAAGATGGATGAGTCTCTTCTATTAAACTTCCGGCGGAAGAATTACCGAACAGTTTTGTAATAATTACTTCGTCGTGGTTAAGAAGAAGTTTTATCAACTCAACTCCCGAGTAACCCGTGGCTCCTACTATGCCGATATTAATCATTTCACAAATCTTTATTAATTGGGGGTATAATTATACAAGATTATGCATAATTATGCAAGACTAAAAAGAGTAAGAGAACGATTAAGAGTAAGAAAGCGCTTCGGTTATATAGGAGGTTTGATTAAGAGCGGAAAATGAAATAGACCGCTCCTAATAAACACAATGCCGCCCAAACATAATCCATCTTAAACGGCTGATGCATATAAACCATTGCGAAAGGAACAAATAAAGAAAGTGTAATTACTTCTTGTAAAATTTTTAATTGAGAAAGATTTAACTCGGAGTAACCGATTCTGTTTGCGGGAACTTGTAGAAGATATTCGAACAGCGCAATTCCCCAACTTACAATTGCGGCAATGTACCATTTTTTATCGGACAAGTTTTTTAGATGACCGTACCAGGTAAAAGTCATGAACATGTTGGAAAGAATAAGTAAAAAAGAAGTGCGGACAATTACTGGAAGATTTATAATAAAATTTATCATTTGAATTCCGCGATCAAATTAAGAATGAGTTGTGATGTTTAAAAATCGTACCGGCAAAATTAAGAAGAACGGGAAAAAGAATTACACTTTGTTTTGAAATCTTTTTCCCGTTGAGTTGAATTTAGAGATGTCAAATAATTTATTACACAAGGATACTCAGTGCCTAATTTCAAAACCCTCTATTGCATGCATCTCTTCCGTCATCAATAGTTCTATCGCCTCTGAATTTGCTGTTACTTATTCACTTAGTTACGAGTTATTACAGATTTAATTAAGTCGGGATAAACAGACATAAAAATTTGCACTCTTTTCTTTCCGTCTTTACCAATTGCGTTTCCTGTCCCTACGAACACAACAGAATCTTTTATAATCATTGCCGTAAATACTCCGTTTGCAGTTGTATCAATTGCCTCGGGGATGAACCAGCCGCCAAAACTGTTGCCGTCACCGCATAATACTGTGGGTTTTCTGTAATGTTGTTGAGCCAAAGAAGCAAGATTAGTTAGGTCTGCTATTAATGCTTTTCTATTTGCTTCCGCTTCTTTGATCTGCTTTAGCTGCTCTGTTCTGTTTACTTTTTCCTGCGCGTTTGTAATTTGTGCAGCAATGCAAAAAAATATTATTGCTACAAAAGAAATTGCTCTGATTGATTTCATGTTACCCTCCGTTTTTATAATTGATCTTTACGGTTTCTTGCCGTGAATATATTTCAAAAATCATTTAACAGAAGTATTTTTATCTATCATTCCTTGAATTACTTTCATGTAATATTTGTCTTTACAAATCGCCAATGCTTTTCTTAAGTCTTTCATTCCTTCCTGCTTCATTCCAAGATTTATCTTTTGCAGTCCGAGTCCAACCCAGTAGTCGCTGTTCTCCGGAAAGTTTTTAACAAGCAGAGCATAATCATGCATAGCTCCTTTATAGTCTTTCAAGTTTATTCTGTACTGTGCTCTGTTTAACAATGCATAGCGATCGGTCGAGTCTACTGCAATAATACTTGAAAGAATTTCAACTCCACTTCCAGGTCTATCTGCATAACTATAATTATGGGACCAAAGGCTCCATAAAGTCTGCAAGTTCTTGGGATTTATTTGAATGGCCCGACGGTAATTATACTCTGTTCTAAATTGATTCTCATAATAATCTGTATAACTAAATCCTGTGTAATCTCTATAACCGCTTCTATAACAATTTCCCCGCCAGATAAAAGCTTTCTCAAAGGTATTATCCAACTTAATTGCCGAAGAAAAATCTTTAGCGGCTTCTCTTATGTCGTCCAGCATGAAATGCCAATATCCTCTGCCGAAGTATAATTTTGGATTATCCGGATTTTTACTTATTGCATTTGTAAATGCGGAAATCTCATCTGATATTTTTAATAATTTTTCTTTTCTAATCATGTAATTTTTTTGCAGTTTATCCGTCGAATATCCGGACTGACTGTACGTCGGATCTCTAAGAAGATCATTAAGCGAAGGATCCACTACCGTTATTCTATAAATTGTCTTCCAAAACTTATCTATATTACTTTCAAGACATAGATTCGCGCTGGCAAATCTGAAATATGCTTTCAAATTATCCGGATCGTTTTTAATTACTTCGGAAAATGTTTTTGCGGCATCGGCAAAATCTGCATTTTCAAATTTTGCGTTTCCTTTGTCAATCATCTTTTCAATTGCGGTTTTGGAATTGCATCCGTTAATAATCATTAGCAGACAGAGCATAGATACCGCTATTCTAAAAACCCAGAATCTATCTTTCATTTTAGTTCTCCCCGTTGTTTAGAATTGCTTTTCTCTCTTTCAACATTATTTTTCTTAACCATTCCTTCCAATCCGAAATCTGTATTGGCTTCAATGGTTCCGCTTACTTCTCCACCATCCAGAGTTAATAAGAGATCACCCTTGTCATAAAGATGAATTGTTGCGTTTTTAGTTTTTTCCATCATTACCATAGAGTTATCTCTCTCCACTATATTTGCGTTAAGATATTGGCAACTAGTGTACTGCCACTAACGCTTCCTTACACTTCATTACTTTAGCCATTATAGTTTCAGCGTCTTTAGTCCATTTGAAAATTTTAGGTTGTTCATTATGTACAGTGAGAAAATCTCTAATAGCT
>JBBAAM010000035.1:0-40696 GCA_041658245.1 Melioribacteraceae bacterium | reverse complement strand
TGAAATAGTTTATAATCTGTTTTGGACTTGGAATCATGATGCTATAGAGCTATTCAGAAGATTAGATCGGAAATTATGGGAAGATACTCATCATAATCCCGTATTATTACTCGGTAAAATAAGTCAAGACAGATTAAATGAAATCGCAAATGATGATAGTTTTATATCTCATATGAACCGTGTTTCGGTTCATCTTAATGTTTATCTTGAAGAGAAAAGCTGGTATCAAAAAAATTATAAATATAACGGCGATAAATTTATTGCATATTTTTCTGCCGAATTTGGTCTAACGGAATGTTTGCAAGTATATTCGGGTGGTCTTGGTGTTCTTTCCGGGGATCATATAAAATCTGCAAGTGATCTTGGATTGCCATTAGTGGGGGTTGGCTTGTGTTACAAAGAAGGATACTTCCAGCAATATCTTACTAACGATGGCTGGCAGCAAGAGCGTTATGAGCTAACTGATTTTTTCAATCAACCTATCTCGTTGGTTACAAACAAAGACAATACACCATTAAAAATTGAAATGGATTTTCCCGGACGGAAAGTTGTTTTACAAGTTTGGAAAATTCAAGTCGGGCGCATTCCGTTATTTCTTCTTGATACAAACGTTTCTGAAAATTCAGACGAAGATAGAAAAATTACACGTACATTATATGGCGGTAATATAGAAACAAGAATTGAACAAGAAATTGTTCTTGGTATAGGCGGCATTCGTGCATTAGATGCTATGAATATTAAACCGGTTGTATGCCACATGAACGAAGGCCATTCAGCTTTTCTTTCTTTAGAACGAATCCGTCATTTAATAAAAAATAACAATCTTACTTTTAATGAGGCAAAAGACATTGGTTTCTATTCCAATGTTTTCACAACCCACACTCCTGTTCCGGCAGGCATAGATATTTTTCCAAATGATCTTGTTGAAAAATATTTCGGGCAATATTATAGAAATGAATTAAAAATTAGTGACAAAATATTTTACAGTCTTGGTACAATCATAAAAGAAAAACCGGCAACTAACTTTAATATGGCACATCTTGCTATGAATATGGCTGGATTTGTTAATGGTGTAAGTAAACTTCACGGAAGAGTATCTAAGAAAATGTGGATGTCCGGATTTGTTGATGTTCCATTTGATGAAATCCCAATTGACTATATTACAAACGGTGTGCATACACATTCGCACTTATCGAACGATATGCAGGAATTATTATACCGTTACCTCGGTGAAAAATTTATGCAGAATCCTTCCGATAAAGATGCTTGGAAACGAATTGATGAAATACCTGATGAAGAACTATGGCGCACTCATGAAAGAAGAAGAGAAAGATTAGTCGCGTTCGCAAGAAACAGATTAATAAAACAAATTTATGAACGCGGAGGTTCAGCTTCGGAACTTGCATTTGCAAAGGAAGTATTAGATGTACAAGCACTAACTATTGGTTTTGCAAGAAGGTTTGCAACTTATAAACGAGCTACTCTAATTTTTAAGGATATTGATCGTCTTAGCAATATACTTAGCAATCCTGATTACCCTGTTCAACTAATAATTGCAGGTAAAGCTCATCCTAAAGACGAAGAGGGGAAGAAACTTATACAAGAGGTTATTGCAATATCTAAAGAACCTCATTTAAGAAAGAAGATTATTTTTATTGAAAATTATGATATGAATATTGCACGTTACATGGTTGCCGGTTGTGATGTATGGTTGAATAATCCGCGCCGTCCTTTTGAAGCAAGCGGGACCTCAGGCATGAAAGTAATTGCAAACGGCGGTTTGAATTTAAGTGTTATGGATGGTTGGTGGGACGAAGCATTTACACCAAATGTCGGCTGGAGGATAGGGAATAGGGAAGAATATGATGATTTGGATTATCAAGATGAAGTAGAGTCTCGTTTGATTTATGAAGCAATTGAAAAAGAACTTGTACCAATATTTTTTAATCGTGGTGAAGATAAACTACCGCGCAGCTGGATCTCAATAATGAAAAATTCCATGAAAACTTTGGGATCAGAATATAATTCGCACCGAATGGTTGAAGAATATGCTAAGAAATTTTATTTCGAATCATATGAAAAACGAATGAACCTTATGAAAAATAATTGGGAAAAAGGAAAAGAATTTTCTCGATGGAAAAATATTTTATATGAAAATTGGAACAAAGTAAAATTTTTAAGTGTTACCGAAGAAGAGAAAAACGGCGATCTGAAATTTGGTTTTAAATATCCGATTCTTGCCGAAGTAGAACTTGGTGAACTTACACCCGATGATGTAGAGGTACAAATTTATTACGGTAAAGTAGATGAAGGTGAGAATGGTTCTAAATATTCAATTACAATGACTCATGTCGGCAAGAAAACAAAATCGGCTAAGTATACTTACCGTGGACAAATTGAATGCAACGATACCGGACAATTTGGATTTACTTTAAGAATACTTCCAAAACATACTCAGTTAATTAATCCTTTTGAATTAGGTTTAATACGATGGGCGTGAAATTAAAAAAGCATATATCTAAAACTAAATATTAAGAGAAAACAGATGTTACTAGAAACTCTTGATTTGCGAAATAACGATCTACTGATTTACTCTCAGAATCTATTCAACTTCAGTGATAGTTTTAAGATCATATTTAAGAATGAGAAGCAGAGAAGACCGCGTCGCATTAGTTATTTTGATGTTTGTACTTACGTTAAAGATCCTTCACCAAAAAATTTGATCATTTACAGACTTCTTACTAATATCAATCAATTAAACGCTTATTCAACCAAATACGGATATTTTATTAAGATCAATAACAAAGTTGAGCTAATTTATTTTGACCCGATCTTTGCAATTAAAGATTTGCGTCATTTACGTTTTGATCTCGATCCGTCTAGATTTAGGTTTAAGATCCAGCAAGTAGGATTAACTTCGTTAACAAAAAAAGAAACTGAACCTAACTTTGCAGAAGTCTATTGTTTTGATCTAAAAGCTGTTGAAGCTCAAAGTCAAAATGATAAAATATTTGCCGATGCGATCTTTGCTTTTGACGAGAACTTTACAGATAGCGAGCTGCCGGAAAATATTGAACCGGAAAAGAGAATTATTTCAAAAGATACAATCATTTCATCCGATTCTGAAACTGCATTGATCTCCAAAGTAAAGAAGATATCTGAGGATAAAGGTGAAATAACAACTTCATTCCAAACACCAACTCCGCCTGATATTAATAGAGTGCATGATCTTCGAGAAGAAATAATTGTATTACTCAAACAAGCACTTGGTATTCCGGAAGGTAGTTCGGTTACTCCTTTGCAAGTACCTCAAAACATTACTGCTGCTAATGAAGATTCAAATCAAAAACAAAAAGATGAATCAACAAATATTTTTACTGAAGTAGAAAATACTATTGATTTGTTCAAAACAACTCAGAATGTAAGCTCAAACCAAAAACAAAAATTTGAAACTAAGAATGTTAACACTGAAGTAAAAAATGTTTTTGATTTGTTCAAAACAACTAATAAATCGGACGAACTTTCTGCACGAGAGAGAAATTCTATAATTCTTAAATTTGATTAATCCGGCAGATCAAATTTGTTCCTATAATCAATCTATTTAATTTTTTTGGAATTCAGTTAATGGAAAATAAATATGATGTAATAATAATAGGCAGTGGACCCGGCGGTGAGGGAGCTGCAATGACTTGCGCTAAAGAAGGGAAGAAGGTTGCAGTTTGCGAAGAATTTTCTCTCGTTGGCGGTAGCAATACTCACAAAGGTACTATTCCGAGTAAAGCATTAAGACATGCAAGCCAAATATTATATGACAGCAATAAGTTTGAAGGAGCTACTTATCAAGAATTATTAATACAAACCGGAACTGTTATAAAATGCCAGGTTGAATTAAGACATGGTTTTTATACACGGAACAATGTTGATTTGATTATCGGCAGGGCAAGATTTCTAGATAAACATACTGTAGAAGTAATGGAATCCACAGGACTAAAAAAAGAATATCAAGCAGATGCATTTATGATTGCCACAGGTTCTCGTCCGTATCACCCGCCAGATGTTGATTTTTCACATCCACGAATAATTGATAGTGATAAACTTTTAAAAATAAAAGATAATCCTAAAACATTAACAATTTATGGTGCTGGTGTAATCGGCTGTGAGTATGCTTCTATCTTCAGAGGATTAAGTGTAAAAGTTAATTTGATAAACACACGCAATCAGCTTTTATCTTTTCTTGATGATGAAATAATTGATGCATTAGCTTATCACCTTAGAGAGAACGGTGTTCTTGTTCGGCACGGTGAAGAATATGAAAAAGTTGTTGCAGATGAAAATGGTGTAAAAATTTATTTAAAGTCGAACAAAGAAATCAGAAGTGATTATTTATTATGGGCGCAAGGCAGAACCGGTAATACTCAAAATATGGGACTTGAAGAACTTGGAATTAAAACTGATGAAAGAGGTTCTATTCCAGTGAATGAGTTTTATCAATCTGTAGTAACAAATATTTATGCAGTTGGTGATGTTATCGGTTATCCCAGTCTTGCAAGTGCTGCTTATGATCAAGGTAGATTTGCCGGGAGACATTTAATTCTAGGTGAGAGCACAACTCTAAAAATCGAAGATATACCAACAGGGATTTATACCATTCCCGAAATTAGTTCTGTCGGTTTGAATGAAAGAGAATTAACAGAGAAGAAAATTCCTTATGAAGTCGGGCATTCATTCTTCCGCCATTTAGCTCGTGCTCAGATAACCGGAAGAACTGTAGGTATGTTAAAAATTCTTTTTCACAGAGAGAGTTTAAAAATTCTTGGTATCCATTGTTTTGGATATGAGGCATCGGAAATTATTCATATCGGGCAAGCAATAATGTCTCAAAAAGGCGATGGGAATAGTTTGATGTATTTCATCAACAGCACTTTTAATTATCCAACAATGGCGGAAGCATACCGAGTTGCAGCATTGAACGGATTTAATAGAGTTGAGTTAGGTAAAAAGTCTCACAACTAGTTTTGTAAGAAAATATTTTTTTATCAAAAACAATTAATAACTCATTGAATCAATTTTAACCTTTCCTCTGAATATCCAATAAATACTTATCGTGTAAGCTAGAACAAACGGCACACCTATTAAAGCTATGATCAGCATTATTTTCAGAGTCTGTTGAGATGATGAAGCATTATAAACGGTAAGATTATATAGATATAATGGAATGCTATTGTAAAGGCGAATTGAATTCTTGAAAGAAGATCAACGGACGTATTGTATATCTCGATATTAATTATCAGATTTCATATTAGATAATGTATGTTAAAAAAAATATACTTATATAATTTCTATAGAGAATCATTTTTATTGATTATAAAATAAAGAAAAGAGAAAAATATTTACTCAATTAAAAAATCCCAAATACTAAAGAATTTCATGTCGTTGTCAGTAGCTGAAATTGCTGGAAGAATTGTTTCATTGGTAACATTCGTATATCTAGCAAGAGTTTTATCACCGGATGGATTTGGGGTTATAGGTTTCGCAACAGCATTCGTTTCATATTTTATTCTAATTGTCAATTTTGGCTTTGAGACTTATGGAACACAAGAAATTGCAAAAAATATGCTCAACAATCATAAACTTGTCAATTCAATACTCACAATTAGATTTTTTATTTCGGTATGTATATTTATAATTCTAGTAGTATGTACAATAATACTTAAGAAAAACTTAATTGTTAAAATTGCAATAATTCTTACAGGAATAAATCTGTTTGCTACTGCCTTTTCTTTGAACTGGTATTTCCAGGGTATTCAAAGGATGGGATATATAGCAGTAAGCCAAATTCTTTCAGGCATATTGAGTTTGAGCTTAGTTTTTCTTTTCGTGAAAAATAATTATGGAATTTTATTATCAATTGCCATAATGGGTTTATCAACATTAGTAAATTCGCTATTGCTAATGAAAAGTTACAATAAATCGTTTGGTAAATTCCATTTTCAACTTGATAAGGTTTTTGTAAAAAAGATAATTACAGATTCGACTCCATTTGCTTTTTCTTCAATTATGATAACAATCTATTATAACCTTGATATGATAATGTTGGGATTTATGAAAAGTGATTATGAAGTAGGAATTTATAACGCCTCTGTAAAAATATTCTTGATTGGTAATGTATCCTATATATTAATTATGAAATCTTTCTTCCCAACGTTTTCAGAAATAGGTTTCTCTATTACAAATAAATTTTATAAGAATTTTAGAAACTATTTTCTTTCTATGGTTAGTATTGGATTGTTTACAACTATAATTATGTTTTTATTCTCAATTCAATTGATATATATATTATTCGGAAAGGCGTATTATAGTTCTATATATCCCTTACAGATACTAGCTATGAATTCAGCCGTAGTTTGTATAAATATAATATTTGGTAATCCGCTTTTAACCTGGGGTAAACAGAAAATTTATTTAATAATAGTTGGGCTAGGTGCTATTACTAATATTTTAATGAATTTAATTTTAATACCACATTATTCTTATATCGGAGCGGCTTTAGCAACCCTAATTTCAGAAGTGGCAGTATTTTTTGGTTTGATAATAGTATACTCTAATTTTAGAGGCACTAAACTTGCATTATGATTTCTTAATTGTAGGAGCGGGATTTGCCGGTTCTATTATGGCCGAACGATTAGCTTCTCAGCTCAATAAAAAGATTCTCATAGTTGAAAAAAGTAATCACATTGCGGGTAATGCATTCGATGAATACGATGAGCACAGTATTTTAGTTCATAGATATGGTCCTCATATATTTCACACAAATAGTGATACAGTGATGAAATATTTATCAAAATTTACCGAATGGAGAAAATATGAACATAAAGTTTTGGCTAATCTTAATGGAAAAAATTATCCTTTCCCTATAAATCGATTAACTCTAAACCGGCTTTATAATATTGATCTTAAAAACGAGAATGATGTCATTATATTTTTTGAAAAAGTAAAAGAGAATAGATCACCGGTTTTAAATTCGGAAGATGTAATTGTCAATCAAATCGGATTTGATTTATTTGAATTTTTTTTTAAGCATTACACCAAGAAGCAGTGGAATATTGATCCCAACGAACTTCATCCTCAAGTTTGTGGAAGAATTCCAGTACGGTTTAATGATGATGTTAAGTATTTTACCGATAAGTATCAGCTAATGCCATCGGAAGGATATGCTAAAATGTTCAAGAGAATGCTTGCGAATAAGAATATTGAAATCATCCTCAATTGTGATTATAAAAAAGTAATAACAGATGTAAAATTCAATAAGATGATATACACAGGTCCAATTGATTATTTTTTTGATTATACTTTTGGTAAACTACCATATCGTTCCCTTAAATTTGAGTTTGTTAATTATAATACAGAATTTTATCAAGAGGCAGCGCAGATAAATTATGTTAATTCAAATATTCCGTATACTAGAGTCATAGAGCATAAACAATTAACCGGACAGAAGTCGGATAGTACTACCATCAGCAGAGAGTATCCGCAATTGGAAGGTGAGCCATATTATCCAATTCCTACAGAAGAAAATCGGAAAATATTTTTATTATATAAAAAAGAAACAAGCAAACTTAATAATGTTATTTTTTGCGGTAGATTAGCAGAGTATCAATATTATAATATGGATCAGGTAGTAGCTAATACATTAAAAAAATTTGAAAAGATAGCTTATGGAAAATAATCCGCTAGTTACAGTTAATATTCTGTCATACAATAGAAAAGACGAACTTAGGAATACTCTTCAAAAAGTATTTGAACAAGATTATAAAAATATTGAAGTGATTGTGGTTGACAATTGTTCTACAGATGGTACTGTTGAAATGGTGACGAGTGAATTTCCTATTGTGAGCTTAATTCGACTAAATAAAAATATTGGTATTGCTGGGTGGAATAGGGGATTTGAAGTTGCCAAAGGGGAATATATTTTGGTTTTAGATGATGATGCTTATCCATCAAGAGATGCTGTTGAAAAGTCATTGTTTGAATTTGAAAAAGATTCTTTTATTGTATGCATAACATTAAATGTTATAGATACTAATGACGCTAATAAAAAAAGATGCAGTTGGATACCTCAAGAAGATATTGAAAAATGCGAATGGCCGATTTTTGTTGGCTGTGCTGTAATTTTTAAAAATATTGGATCAATTATTTATATGCCTGAAGAATATTTTTTATATCAACACGAATTACCTGTTGCCGCTGAAATCTATATCAATAAATTCAAAATATTTTATAAGAAAGATATAATTGCGTTTCATTTTTTTAAAAATAAAAATTATTACAATAAACATCATGATATACTTCGCTTCAAAAACAATATACATTATATATTAAAGTACATACCATTTACTGTTGTAATATTTTATTTAATACAGCAGTTATTATTCTATTTATCACGTTCTCTTAGAAAGCGCTGGTTCGGAAACTATCTGAATATTCTATTCCATATAAATTTCAGCATTATATTTCATAAAAAAATTTCTATAAGATATCTTTGGTCTTTAAGACCTTTAACTACATTCAATTATAGTTTATTCTCCAAATTAATTAGAAAATGAAAATTCTTTTCCTTACAAATGAATTAAAAAACACTTGTGGCATTACAAGTCATCTGTACAATCTTTGTGTCGGGTTAAAAAAGAATGAAGTTGATTTTGAAATCGCTTGTGGGAAAGGAGAAGAAGTTAAAATATTTAGAGATGCCGGACTCGAAGCGCATGTAATTCCGCAGCTCCTTCATGAAAAAAGAAACGTTATTAATTTCATAACTGCTCATGTAAAACTTTTGATTCACCTTTTAAATGGTAAATATGATTTAGTTCATTCTCATCATCACTATTGCGCGAACATAGCGAAGAATGTTTGTAGAATTCTCTCAATAAAGACAGTGCAAACAAATCACGGGATATTGCCAAATGTTGGATTGTTGAAACATTTTTCCGCAGATTATTTTATTGCGGTGAATGATCATATTTATGATTATTTGGTAGCTGAAGAAAAGATTAGCGGTGAAAGAATATCTCTTATTTATAGTGGAATTTGGGAAAAAGAAAACAGAACAAAAGAGCGGAACAAAAAAATAAAATTTATTGCTGCAGCGCGACATGTAGAACAGAAGGGGATTCAAGATTATATTCATGCTGTAAGTTTACTAGATGATAAATATTTCGAAAAAGCGGAATTTTATATAGCTGGTAAAGGTGATTACGAAACTAATTTACGAGATTTAAAGGATAAATTGGCTAGTAGAATAATTTTCTTAGGTGATATCACTAATCTTGCTGATCAATTTTATGAATACGATGTTCTTGTTATGACTTCGAGATCTGAAGGATTGTCAATGGTAATGATTGAGGCAGCATATGCTGAATGTGTAGTCATCTCAAGTCAATTTTATGGTTTGAATAAGCTGTTCAATTATGAAAATGGGTGTATTACTTATAATTGTGGCGATTACCAATCTCTTTCACAAAAAATTGCTATAGTGATAGATAATTATGATGAAGCAATCCTGTTAGCTAAAAAGCTACATAAAATCATTATCAAGAATTTTAATGCTAGAAATATGGTTAATTCCACAATTGATTTATATAAAAGTATTTTAAACAAATTCCATATTTAACAGTATGATTAAAAATCTTTCCGTGTTAATGACGACTTATAATTGTGCGAAGTATCTGATTGCTTCTGTCAATAGTATTCTTCAACAGACTTTTAAGGAATTCGAATTTGTAATTATTGACGATGGTTCTACCGATGATACCGAACAAATTATTAGTCGTTTTGTGGATAATCGAATTCGTTATATAAAGATTCCGCATTTAGGTAGAAGTAAAGCATTGAATATCGGTCTTAGAGAATGTTCTAATGGATGGGTTGCTTTAATGGATGCAGACGATATTTCTCACCCTCAAAGACTTCAAAAACAACTGAATAGTTTGGTCTCAACCGAGAACGCAATTAGCTGCACCTGGAGCGGATATTTTAAAAATGGGAATATTCTTTATAGAGTGGAGACTCCTCAAAGTAATGACGAGCTTAAAAAGAGAATGGCTTTGCATTCGTATATCTGTAACTCGAGTGTTATTTATAATAAAAATTTTATTTTACAGCACGCTGGCTACAACGAACAACTAACAGCTTTTGAAGATTATGAACTATGGTTGAGACTAATAAAGGAAGCAAACTTTTTTGTGATGCCAGAGTATTTATCATTCGTGAGAATAAGAGAAGATTCAGCAAGTCGAATTCATTGTAGTGATAGTAAAACTCTCGTCTATGATTTTCAAAAAAAATATTTCTGCGATTTGAAATTCAATTTTAGCATTTCAAAATACGATGAACAACAAATGATAAAGGGTTGGAGAGAATACTTTTATGGGAATAAAAAAAATGCACGACTCGAATGGAATAAAATTCCTAAGCGCATCTGGAGTGTTAGAATAATTTTAGCATTCTTACTTACTTTTACTTCTGAAAAGATTCTTTATAAACTTCAGAATTATAGATTAAGATTGCGATTAAATTCTCTTTTAAGCAGGGACAAGACTGCCAATAAGGAATTCAAAAAAACAATAAGAACTATCAACAAGTTTGCAGTTTAATAAAATGAAAATTCTCCATCTGCATATTGAGTTGAATAAAACATGCGGTATTACTAAAACAATTTTAGTACTTGCTAAAAATTCTCAAAAGGAAATTCAACATAATGTTTTCACCTTAAGCGGCGATAACATTAACTTGTTTACTAAAAATGGAATTTCAGTTCAGTTAGTAAATGGAAATAGAAACTCTTTGCTTGATTCACTGCGTATATTTTACAAATTATTTCATTACTGTAAGAAAGAAAAAATTGATATTCTGCACGCGCACCATCGTTATTTTGATTTTCTCTCTTTCATGCTCGGCAAATTTTTAAAGATCAAGAAAGTAACATCGGTCCAGAGCAAAGTTTACGGGCAGAAATTATTCAGTTATAAATCTCCCAAACTTGTTGCCGTGAGTAATTCAATCAAAAACCACCTGATGCAGAATTATTATATTGAAGAGAATAGAATTACCCTCATAAATAATTTTGTTGAGGATAATGACGAAACCAGCTTATCTCAAAATAACGACTTATTAATTCCTCAGGATCAAAAAATAATTTTATTCGTTGGAAGATTCAGCCGTGATAAAGGCGTTGATATTCTTTTGCAGGCTTTTCGATTGTTGCAGAAAAATGATGAAAAAATATTTTTAGTTATGATTGGCGCCGGAGAAGAAGAATTATTTCTGAAATCTTTTATCGCCGAAAATAAACTCAACGCACTAATCCTTGTTCCGCAAGAAGATGTGAACCGGTATTACAAATCTGCAGATATTATTATATTACCATCGCGCGTAGATCCGTTCCCGTTGGTTATGCTCGAATCCGGAATGATGGCTAAACCATTCATCGGCGGAGACGTTGATGGAATTGGAGAATTCATTGAACATGATCAAAACGGATTGTTGGTGGAACCGGGAAACGTTAAAGAATTAGCCGCTGCGATTAATAAATTACTGGACGATCCGGTAAAAGCTTCATATCTCGGGCGTAACTTGTATGAAAAAGTAAAACTCAATTGTTCGGCAGAAATAATTATTCCTAAGTATTTGGAACTCTATAAAGAAGTTTTAGCCGATGGATAGAAGAATAAAAATATTTGATGTGCTGATTAACGATCTATCGTATGCTGATTTGGAACTAGCGATCACAAAAAGTATTTTAGCGAAGAGAAAACTAATTATCGGATACTGCACTGCGCACAAACTAAATCTTGCTTATTCCAATACCTCATTAGGTAAATATTTAAATCGGTTTGATATCATACATACAGACGGAGTTGGAGTATTATTGGCTTCAAAATTTCTTTACGGAAGTAGCGGTTTGAAACATCGAATAACCGGTTCGGACTTTTACCCTTTACTTGCAAACGAAGGGATTAAAAAAGATTGGAAGTTTTTCTTTTTTGGCGATACAGACGAAACATTAAAAAAAATCTCTTCAAAAAATCCATTAATGAAAATAGCAGGAGCCCTGAACGGATATAATTATGAAATTGATTTAGTGAATAAAAAAATAAATGAAAGCGCCGCTGATATTTTAATCGTAGGATTAGGTAGCCCTCTGCAAGAAAAATGGATAATTGATAACAAAGAAAAATTAAACGCAAAAGTTATTTTTGCAGTCGGCAATGGAATTAAAATATTTGCCGGTACCAGAATACGAGGACCTCGCTTTCTCCAAAAACTTGGATTTGAATGGTTGGTAAGATTAATCACAAATCCAACAAAGATGTGGAGGAGATATTTGATCGGAATACCACAATTTCTCTTTAGAGTATTGTTGCAAAAGATTAATAAAGTCAAATCAAATGTTTAGTAATAGAACAAAATATTCCATTCTTTTTTTATTCTTCGTCTCAAACATAGTTTATGGGCAGATACGAAATCAATTCGAACAGAATGAGAACGGTATTATTCTCACCCTTCGAGAATTCAATTACGAATTCAAAGATGAGCAGAGAAATAATTTCGTTGTGCGAGATTATTTTCAATTTACCGATCCGGCTGAAGCGGGAAAATTCAAACTGCCGTACAAAGAAATTGTTGTTGCGATTCCGCCAAATACTCGTCCTACGATTAAGGTTTTAGATAAAGAAGAAATTGTTTTGAATGGTATCATCCCTGCATTGAATCCAACCGTAAAGTTGGAAAATGATTCTTCCCTTGTGTTTGAAAATATGGACTATGAACGTATTAAATCATTTTCTGTTGAAAAGGAATTAATCAGCTCGCAAAAATATATTTTGTTACGGGGTGTTTATTGTATTCAGTTTCGGATTAACTCGCATCTTTTCGATCCTCAAACTAACCGACTCCGTTTTTTGAATCGGATAAAAATCAGTCTGGAATATCCGAATGGAATGTTTTTCAAAACTCTTGATAAGTTAACACAAGTCCCGGCAGCGGATTCATTTTTTTCGGAGTTTATTTACAATTTTGAAAACGCAAAAAAATATCAAACCAACTCTGAGCCGACAGTTAAAGACACTACGTTAGATTGGATAGACTTCAACGCATCCTATCTAAAATTATCCACAGCATCCAACTCAATTTTTCGAATTGCTAAAAAAGATCTTGTTGATCGTGGATTAATTGAACAATCAGTTGACCCTAAAACTTTTCGTTTGTATGAGTCCGGGAAAGAACAGCCGGTTTATGTTCGGGGCGAAGAAGACGGGACCTTTGACGATGACGACTACATTGAGTTTATTGGAGGCATGAATTATCCAAAGAAGTCTCACCGGATTATTAATAGCGATAACGAAGAATACAATGAGTACTTGAACAGATACACCGACTCTCTCTATTTCTTTCTAACATGGGGTAATAAGACCGGGAAAAGAATCTCGATACAGAAAACTAATTTTGCTGCAAGCGATACTTTAGAGTACTTCAATCAAATAGACCATTATGAAAACAATTTAATGCTGCAAAACTTGAACACAGATGAAGTTACTAATCAATTTCCAGACTGGAACAAAAATAAAACCTGGTATTGGAATTGGCTTTTCGCGCAAACGAGAAATTATACATTCCAGATTGATAACTTGTACAAAAATAAAATGGCAAAGCTGTTCGTTAAATATGTAAGCGGGGGATCGAATGTTGCGGCTCATTCTCATAATTTGTCTTTAAGGTTTGACGGGATTAAAATTGATTCGCAATCGGTGAATCGTAATAAACAAGTCTTGCTAAAAGGAATTGTAAATTCTAATTTTTTAAAAGAAGGAGCTAATCAATTGTTGGTTACAAATGCAAATAATGGGACTAATCCAAATTTCCTTGCGCTTGATTGGTACGAGATTGAGTATCCAAAACAATTGATTGCTAAAAATGATTCACTCATTTTTATAATTGATGAAGCATTGGATAGGAAAGTTAGGGCAGTCAAAGTGAAGAATGTTTCTACATCAAATGTTGTCTTATACAAGATCAAACCAACTTTCAAAAGAATCGAATCATTTCAACATGTAAACTCCAACCTGGTTTTTACGGATACAATCGGTGGTAATGACCAGTATCTTCTAATTCCCGAAATAAAAATTAAAGCACCGAAATTTTTATATAAGAAAAAGTTTTCTAACCTAAGAGATAACAGCCGCCGTGCAGATTACATTGCATTAACACACGGTAATTTTTTAAACGCTGCGCAGCAATACACAGGTAATATTTCTAAGATGTATAACGTTGCTTCAGCAGTTATAAACATAAGCGATATATTTGATGAATTCACCTTTGGCTATCCTTATCCCGAAGCGATAAGATCATTTTTAATTAGCGCATACAAATTATGGCAAACACCAAAACCGAATTATATTGTACTGATTGGCGACGCTAATTATGATTACAAAAAATATAGATATAAAAACGCCGGTGTAATTGGCGGTGGAAATTTTGTTCCTTCTTTCGGCTTCCCTATCAGCGATAATTGGTTTGCTGTGTTGAATAATGATTCTGTACTTCCGCAAATGGTTGTAGGAAGACTCCCAATCAACACAGTTGACGAACTGACACGTTATGGCGATAAAGTGAAAAACAATTTCGAAAATTCTTTTAATGACTGGAATAAAAAATATCTCTTTTTTTCCAGCGGCAGAGGTACAGAAGGAGAGTTGAAAGTTCTCAGGAATGTAAACGATACTGTAATTAATAAGTATGTAGAGCCGGCGCCTGTTGGCGGAAAAGTTACGCATTTTTATAAAACGATTACGCCTCAAACTGATTTCGGTCCTTATACGCTCCAGCAATTTAATTCAGCAATTGACGAAGGCGCAATGGTGATTCCCTATTTAGGACACAGCGGAACAGCTACATGGGATAATGGCATTAATGAAATTAATCAGCTGAAGAATAAGGTTAATCGCAATCCATTGATTTTAGATTTCGGATGTTCAACTAATAAATTTGGCGAGCCGGATATTGTTAGTTTTGGCGAAAGATTCGTTCTAAAAAACGATGGGCAAGCAATTGGTTACATCGGTAATTCTTCCTTAGGTTTTCTTTCCACAGCATTAATAGCTCCTTTGAAATTTTTCGAGATACTCGCTAAGGAATCAACTCTTTCGCTCGGAGAAATTCTATTAAAAACAAAGATCAGTTTGATTGGAACTTACGGCAGTAGTTCAACAAATAAAATTTTTGCGCTTACGGGCACATTGTTAGGCGACCCAATTGTGAAAATGAAAATGCCGCTTAAACCAAATCTTTTTATTGATGAGAATAATTTTCTTTCCAAAGAAAATTACTTTAGCGAATCAAATGATTCTGTTCAAGTTAAATTTGTAATTAAAAACTTAGGCAGGGTTGAACCGAAGGATTACCGTATAAAATTTGCTCAGAAATTCGGCGGGTCAACTATTCGTGAAAAAAATATTACTCGTTTTTTACCGCTTTTATCCGATTCATTAGCGGTATGGATAAAAACAAAAAATTATCCCGGCGAGCACGAGCTTGAACTAAACTTAGATGTTCTTAATCAGATTGATGAAATCTACGAGAACGATAACACGGTTAAAATTAAGATAAATGTTTTTTCATCCTCATTACGGGATCTGTTCTCAAACGATTTTGAAAATTCAGCAAAGAATTACATCACAATATTGAACCCGGTTAACTTTTCATCATCGCAATTAAATCTTCACTTCGAAGTATCTGACAATTATGATTTTCAAAATCCAATAGTTGTCAAATTACCCGCCGGGGATGTGTTCACAAAAATTTCTATCAAAGATTTGCAAACCGGCAAACGTTTTTGGTTTCGCTACAAAGTTGACGGCGCTAATTTTCAATTTTCGAAAGTAAAATCCTTTTTCAACTCAACTACTCCTCCATTTTTTCTAAACGATCAATATTCTTTTCCCGCACAGAAATATGAGCGCGTTGTTTATTCTGATGGTAAAGTTCAACTCGGGATTAACACGCTGAAAATTTCTGCAACATCTGCCGGGTGGTATGCAGGTGCGAATGCCGTGATAGCAGTGAATGGAATAAACTTGCTCACAAACTCATTCTTTGCCGGAATGGGTTTAGTTGTATTCGATGAAAAAACATTGAAGATGGAATATTCCGATTGGTACCAACTCTTTTCAGATTTACCTCGAATGAAACAATTGGTTGATTATATTAACTCCATTCCACAAGGTAAGATTGCCGTTCTTGCTGTTGCCGATGATGCTGCAAATAATATATCTGTAGAATTAAAAAATGCGATCAAGTCCCTCGGCAGTACAAAAATAGATTCATTGCAGTTTCGTGGTTCATGGGCTTTGATCGGGAAGAAATCTACAAAACCCGGCGATGTTATCGAAAAAGTAAAAGAACCATATGATGGTCTTGTGCAAATTGAAAAAGTCTTTACGAAACAATCCACTGATGGTAAACTTACTACTACAAAAATAGGCCCCTCATCAGTTTGGAAGAAACTTTTAATTAATGCAGACGTTCCCGCTAACTCTCAGCTAAAAATTAAACCGATTGCTATTGATAAAAATGGAAAGGAAGATACACTTTCTGTTTTTCAAATTAACAACGGTGTTGCAGAATTCTCTTCAGTTGATGCAAAAAAATATCCATTCATAAAAATCATTACAGAATTTAATTCGACGCAAGGAAATCTGCCTGTGTTAAAATCACTTGGAGTTGATTACGCTGGCGTTCCTGAACTCGGCACCAACTACCAAGTTGTATCTGTTGCAAAAGACACATTAGAACAGGGAGAAACCGCAAATATCTCTTTTAGAGTTTACAATGTTGGTGAATCTCGGGCGGATAATTTTAAGGTGATTGTCGAATTAATTAAGAAAGACAATTCACGAGAAAAAATATTCGAACAAATAGTTGATTCTATCGGCGTAGAGAAATACAAGCAATTTAGTGCAGACTATAATACTGCTAATATTTCCGTGCCATTCCAACTTAATATTAATATAGACCCCGAAGATAAAATCACTGAACTGTACAAAGACAATAACTTCTACTCTACTCCAATTTATGTTAAACCGAATACAAAGCCGGCATCTATCAAACTCACATTTGACGGGAACGATATCATCAACGGTGATTTTATCTCTCCGAATCCCAATATTAGAATCGAATTAAACGATCAATCGCTTATTCCAATTAAAGATACGATGGCTATTCAGATTTATCTGAATAATAAACTAGTTCCGTTTCTCAACAACGCATCACTTAATTATTCTTTCTCAACATCAAATCCAAAGTTTATAGTAGATTATAAACCAATACTTGAGAACGGCAATTACACTCTAAAAGTTCTTGGTAAAAATGCCACCGGGAAGTTAATTGATTCAAGCGGAGTTGTTAGAACGTTTTCCGTGAGAAACGACTTACAGCTTTTGAATGTTTATAATTATCCTAACCCGTTTAAGGATGAAACGTATTTCACTTTTAAGCTCACACAAATTCCCGATGAATTAAAAATAAAAATATTTACAATCGCCGGGAGAATGATAAAAGAGTTTATTCTAACTTCATCGGAATTGAAATATGATTTCAACAGAATATTGTGGGATGGACGTGATGCAGATGGTGATTTAGTAGCTAATGGAGTTTATCTATATAAAATTATAACGAAAAAGGGAAGTGAAACTTCAGAGACAATTCAAAAACTTGCTATTGTTAGGTAAATAATAAGTATTAACAAAACATGAGTTTGTCATTGCGGGTATCCGGCTTTAGCCGGAGACGAAGCCTGTCTACCGCCAGGCAGGCAATCTTGTTCTTATGTTTGAAACAACATAGCAAACAGTAAGACATGTTAGCAAACGTTCTACAGCAAATGAATTTAATTCGGATTTGTGTTAAATTCTTTTTGAAAAATTTCTTACTGATTAATAAAAATGGGTGATATGGACGGTCAATCATTAGATATCCTTTCAGAAAAGTTTCCAGGCTAATAGAAATCTGGAAGCATTTATCAAAGACAAAATTGATTGGGAAAAATTAAGATGATGTATTTCGATTTACTTAACAACACCGGCAATGGCAAACTTAAAACAAATACAGCAGTACAAATGAAAGACGCTAACATAGAATTTATAACGGTGAAAAAGGGGGCTTTAGATGGGTAACATAAAACTTTTTGAATCAAAAAAAATTCGCTCCGTTTGGAACGAGGAAGAACAAAAATGGTATTTCTCCATAATCGATATTATAAATATCTTAACTGAAAGTAGTCGTCCAAGAAAATATTGGAGCGACCTTAAAAAGAGATTAATAAAAGAGGGCTTCGAGCAGTTGTCCGAAAAAATCGGACAACTGAAATTAGAAGCCGATGACGGTAAAAAATATCTAACTGATGTAGCAGATGCAGAAACATTAATGCGGCTCATCCAATCTATTCCATCTCCTAAAGCCGAACCGTTCAAACGCTGGCTTGCAAAAGTTGGCTACGAACGTCTGGAAGAAATTGAAAACCCTGAACTTGCTTCAAAAAGAATTAGAGAAATTTACAAAGCCAAAGGTTACAGCGATGAATGGATTGAAAAAAGATTACGCGGTATTGCAGTTCGGGATGAATTAACTGATGAATGGAAGAAGCGTGGTGTAAAAGAACATATTGAATTTGCTATTCTAACTTCCGAAATAAGCAAAGCTACATTTGGTTTAACCCCTTCGGAATATAAAGAAGTAAAAAATCTGCCCGGTAAAGGTGAAAATCTTAGAGATCATATGACCGATCTTGAATTGATTTTTATCCCGATAGTTATCGGGACTGGGCGAAGCATCAACAACAGAAATAACAAAGAAAGCCGATGCAAAAGGATTTGTTGAGAATAAAACAGCCGCAAAGAAAGGCGGTAAAATTGCCGGCGATGCAAGAGTTGCTCTTGAAAAAGAAACCGGTAAAAAAGTCGTTTCTAAAGAAAACTACCTTCAACTAACAGAAAAGAAAAAACGGAAATTGAAATAAAAAATGAAACTTCACTTCGATTAAAAGCTTGCTGTTGTTAGATAAAAAAAGAACTCTACAAATAGAGCTCTTCAATTTTTATTTTCCTTTCAAAACTATTTTATTGTATAAGTACATAAAGAAAGCCGCGAGCAACCCGATAGCAATCATTGAATACCAAACATATTCCGGATGGCCGGACGCTTTAGAATTTTGATATAACCATCCGCCAAAAGGATCTCCGATAAATCGGGCAATTGCAATTGGTAAAAATGCATAGCCCTGATATAACCCTTGTTGGCCTACGGGAGCTATCTTCGATATATATTCGTAATAACGCGGAGCTTGAATCGCTTCACCGATGGCAAATGCAATAATACCTGCGGCAATTGTTATTATACTTGGATGAATCCAAATAATAACCCAAATCAAACTTGAAACTGCAAAGCCCCTCAAAATAGCATTCGGTGTAGATATATTTTTTGTTAATCTATTAATTGGTATTTGAAGAAGGATGATAGCGCCTGCACCAGCCCAAGACTGAAGAAGTTCGTAAGGATAATTTTTATCTATAAAATCAGTTACATAATAAGGAACGATTATAAATTCTTGCCAAAAAATAATCCAGTAAAGTGAGTAGATTAAAAGAAAGATCATAAATTTGAAATTGGTTAGTACAACAAACAAGTTGGTAATTTTTTTACCAAGTGATTCAACTACCTCTGTCCCTTTTCCTTTGACTTCTTTATACAGTAATAAATTTACAATGAGCATAGCTAAACAGCTTGCTGATGATACTAAGTACACAAACTCATTCCCAAAACTCTCTCTAACTAAGTAAGCTATAGAAGGACCTAACAAGGCTCCGATATTAACTAACCAATAATAAATTGCGTACCCGAGCGATTTATTTTCTTCAGTAGATGTTAAAGCAACTGTTCCGAGAACTGAAGGTTTTATAAATGATCCGCCGAATGCTGTCAGTACAAGAAAACTCATTAGCAGCCAGTAATTTGGAGCTGTTCCATATATGCTGGAGAATATTGACATTCCCATAGAACCGATTAAAAAATATCCAAGCGCAAGAATTGAAAAAGCAATATTGAATGCGCGGCGGAATCCCCATTTGTCTGCTAGTGTACCGGCGAGAATTGGTAATAAATAAATCAATCCTCCAAACATACCGGATAATTGACCGGCTTCGGTTTCCGAAAATCCTAAATTGTTTCTTAAGTAAATCATGAAAACAATTTGCTGTCCGTAATAAGCTAAGCGCTCGAATAATTCCATTCCATTAGCAACCCAGAAGGAAGGAAGAAATCCTTTTTTTACTTTTTGAAGTTCTGCAGTAATATTCACAATTGCTCCTGTACGATTTGAAGTTGGGCAAATTTAATCTAATTCCATATAGTTATTCAAACACTATTTGCTAAATTTGACAATAAAATTATTTCACTTTGTTATAATGAAATTTGCATTAACCGGAACAGCCGGGTACATAGCTCCGCGCCACTTGAAAGCAATAAAAGAAACTGAGAATCTTCTTGTTGCTTCGTTTGACCCGCATGATTCCGTTGGTGTGTTAGATCAATTCTTTCCGCATGCTGATTACTTTAATGAGTATGAACGATTCGAAAGACATCTCGTAAAACTTTCACAGCATAATAATTCTAAGATCGATTATTTAAGCGTCTGTTCTCCAAATTATTTGCACGATTCACAGATTAGATTGGGATTAAATCTCGGAGCCGATGTTATTTGTGAAAAACCAATTGTGCTTTATCCTCAAAATTTAGATTCGTTGGAAAAACTCGAATCGAAGAGCGGGAAAAAAGTTTACACAGTTATGCAGTTAAGATATCATCCTTCGATAATAGAGCTTAAAGAAAAGTTAAAAATTTCTACAAATAAAAAACATGAAGTGGAACTGACTTATATTGCTTCACGGGGGAATTGGTATCATTACTCATGGAAGGGTGAAGACGAAAAGAGCGGAGGCATTGCAACGAATATCGGGATACATCTTTTCGATCTGTTAATATGGCTGTTCGGAGATGTTCATAAAAGCGAAGTTTATCTTTCTGATAATAAAAAAATGTCCGGATCGCTCGATTTAAAAGACGCAAATGTTACCTGGTTTCTTTCTATTGATGAAAATGATCTACCGGCTGAAATAAGATCACATAACAAAATGATGTACCGTTCTATAAAAATTGATGATAATGAAATAGAATTCTCAGAAGGATTTGCAGAACTTCATACAAAAGTTTATCAGGAAATATTAAAAGGAAACGGATTAGGAATTGCTGATGCTCGTCCTTCGATTGAGACAGTTTATAATATCCGTTTTGCAGATGTTTCAACTAAGAAAGATTTTATTCACCCATATCTTCAAAAATAATTTGAGGTGAAAGAATGAATTACTTCAAACATGAGTCCGCTTACATTGATGACAATGTCGAAATTGGTGACGGAACAAAGATTTGGCACTTTTCTCATGTGCAATCCGGTGCTCGAATTGGAAAAAAATGTGTGTTAGGTCAGAATGTAAATGTAGGCTCAAATGTTGTGATTGGAAATTTTGTAAAAATTCAAAACAACGTTTCTGTTTATGAAGGTGTAACACTTGAAGATTATGTTTTTTGCGGTCCCTCAATGGTCTTCACAAATATTATTGATCCAAGAAGTAAATATCCTCAAGCCGGTTCTAAATTTTATATTAAGACATTAGTTAAAGAAGGCGCATCTCTTGGAGCTAACTCAACAATAATCTGCGGAAATACAATTGGTAAATTTGCATTTATTGGTGCCGGTGCCGTTGTAACAAAAGATGTTCCCGACTATGCATTGGTGATTGGTAATCCCGCAAAACAAGTCGGTTGGTTAAGTGAAGCCGGGCAGAAACTAATTTTTGATAAAGATGGAATAGCTCGATGTAGCAAGTCGAACAAAACCTATAAACTTGAAAAAGGTATAGTGATTGAATGTTTGAATGTTTGAATGTTTGGATGTTTGATTGTTTGGATGGTTGGTTGCTTGGATGTTTGGATGTTTGGATGATTGGATGATTGAGTGCTTGAGTGCTTGATTGTTTGATTGTTTGATTGTTTGATTGCATGAATGATTGAAATATTTTTAGAAATAAATTTTTGGGGGAGTTATAAAAAGTGAGTTTTTAGAAAGGAACAGGAATATTAATCGTGGCTTTAGAAAACTTGAAATATGGAAAAAGGCAGTGGAAATTTATCGTCAAGTTCATAATGTGATAAAGAAGAATCGAGATATACCATTTAAAGTAAAAGCTCAGATTGAAGATTCAGCTTTATCAATATCAAGTAACATCGCCGAAGGTTATTCAAGAAGAAGTATAAAAGAAACTTTGAGATTCTATGAAATAGTTTTAGCATCATCAGCTGAAAATTATTCGCAGCTTTTCACATTGTTTAATGCGGAACAAATATTAGAAGATGATTTTAATGATTACGATGCTAAATTATATGAATTTGAAAACGGTTTAGTCAAAATGAATAAGAGTTTAATCAACAGAATGAATTCCGTACAAGAATGGAATATAGATTATGAATAAAATCCTTAAATCAACCAAGCAATCAAGCATTCAAACAACCATGCATTTAAGCTATAAGACATTATTGATTAAAGATAAATTAATTTTAACTACTCAAATTATTAGGTGAAATAAAATGAAAGTCCCTTTGTTAGATCTTAAACCTCAGTACCAATCGTTAAAAAAAGAAATTGATGAAGCTGTTCAGCGCGTTATTGATTCGCAATATTTTATCATGGGTCCCGATATTCAAAAATTAGAAGAAGAAATCTGCAGTTATCTAAAATGTAAAAAAGCAATCGGTGTTTCATCAGGTACCGATGCATTACTCTTAGCACTTATGGCTCTAGACATTCAACCGGGTGATGAAATTATTGTACCGACATATTCTTTCTTTGCAACAGCAGGAGTTGTTGCAAGATTAAATGCTGTTCCCGTTTTTGTTGATTGCGATCCAATTACTTTTAATATTGATCCAAAGAAGATAGAAGAAAAAATAACTTCAAAGACAAAAGTGATTATTCCGGTTCATCTTTACGGACAAAGCGCTGAGATGGATGAGATAATGCTCATCGCAAAAAAACATAATATTAAAGTTGTTGAAGATGCAGCTCAAGCCATTGGAACTCAATATAAAGACGGAAGATTTGTCGGAACGATCGGAGACATTGGATGCTTCTCGTTTTTCCCGAGTAAAAATCTTGGCGGTTTTGGTGACGGTGGAATTGTAACAACTAACGATGAAACACTTGCAGAAAAATTAAGAATTATGCGCGTTCATGGAATGGAACCAAAGTACTATCATAAAATGATCGGTGGAAATTTCAGATTAGATGCATTGCAAGCTGCGGTACTAAGAGTTAAACTTCCTCATCTTAATTCATGGTCTGCGAAGAGAAGAGAAAATGCTGTAACATATACAAAGTATTTTATCGAGACCGGACTAGCACAAGAAGAAGGACGATTAAATTTTGATTCGAAGAATAAAGTATTGTTGCCGAAAGCTGTTTATAAAACGGGAAACGTGAAAGGGAAGACGGAAGACGAAGTAAGAAATTATCACATTTATAATCAGTATATAATTAGAGTAGAAAAAAATAGAAACGAACTCTGGGATTTTATGAAGAAGAAAGAGATCGGCTGTGAAGTCTATTATCCCGTTCCTTTTCATAGACAAGAATGTTTTTCTTATCTGAATTGTAAAGATCAAGATTACCCGAACTCAAACTTTGCGGCAGATAATTCATTAGCATTACCGATTTATCCTGAGTTATCAAACGAGCAAATAAAATATGTAGTTGATTCGATTTCGGAATTCTTGAATCAGAATTAACAGTATTCCAAAATGAATGAGTGTAGAAAAACAAAGCCCCGCGCTCGGGGCTTTATCATCCTTATTATTTCATTAGCATGATCTTTTTCGTTACAGAGTAATTACCTGCATTCATTTTAATAAAGTAAACACCGCTTGCTAAATTATTACCGTTTAATTCTATCTCATGATTTCCCATTGATTGTTCAGAATCTATCAAGGTCATTATTTGAACTCCGAGAACATTATACAATGTTAATTTAACATGAGATGCTTGAGGTAGTGAATAGCGAATCTTTGTTGATGGATTGAATGGATTTGGGAAATTTTGATACAAAACATAATTAGAAGGAATCTCGTTTATATTATCATCAACACCAGTACCAACACTTAACACGGCAGCAATCCACATATCCATATCAAAGTTTCCGCCGGTGCCCCAACTTGAATACACATCATGAAATGTACCATCACTCCACTTTTCCCAAGATCTTTTTTGATTATCACCTTTACCTATTGTATCGGCAACTACAGAAAATAAATCATCGAAAGGAGATACCCATTCTAGACCTATAAAGAATACACCTGTAACTGATAATGCTGGGCTGATAGTAAAGGTGTTGAAAACTACCGCAAAAGAGGATGTATCAATCACACTAACTAAATATGTAGCACTATACAATAAATTATTTGGAGCTCCGGTAGGTCCAACACTTCTAACAACTAAATTGAAATTATTTGCGGTTCCAACAATTTTCTTTGCTGCAAAATAAATTCTAGCTGCTGTTAATTGACCACTGCCGCTAAAATCAAATCTTTGATATTTCCCTAAGTCACCCCATCTATTTGGTCCAAAAATATAACCTGGAACTTCTCCGGAAACAGGAGGATTAGAAGGAGCAACAGTCCATCTTTTAGGGTTACCGTTCCCATAAAATAATGTTTGAGTTGTAGTTTGTCCTGAAATTGTTAATTGAACAATTTGACTTGCGCTGCTCAAATTATTGGAAGAATCAAAAGCTTTTAACATGAACCAATAATTTCCAGCAGATAGACCGGTTAGGGTAATTGATGTAGCATTAATAATCAGAACAGGCGAGTTTCCTTGATTTGCACCGGTTGCATTATAATTAATTCCGTCTTTGCTATAGTATAAATAGTAACCGGCTAAATCAGTCGCTGTGTTTTGATTCCATGTAAATGATGCAGAACTAGCTCCGGCAGTTTGACCGGTGAATCCTGTTGGTGCAGATGGCGGTGTTGCATCAGGGACATTGACTGCTCTGTTAATAATTTTTGTAACAGCATTTCCTGCAGTAATTGTTAACCGATATAAATTAAATCCTGAAGTGTTTGCATTAGCACTTATTGAATAATCTACAGTTGCTGTTGTGCTTGCATTTATATTCCCAAGGTTTCTCACCAAAGTTCCGGTTGCTAAAGTTAAACCATTCGCAGTTAATAACTCTAAGGTTACAGTAACATTTGTAGCTGCAACTGTGCCAGTATTAAAGATATCTAAGTGAACAGTAAAAGGATTTGGCGTAAGAACACCGCTTAGTAATAACAAACTTGATGGAGCAGTGATAGAAATTGCCAATGGCGGTTGAAGTTCAATACTAGGTCTAATACTTCTTTGTGCTTTGTTATTCGATTCGTTTGATTCTGTAATTTGATTTGCCGGGTCAACTTTAACAACAAGCTGATGATATTCGGGACTTGTCGGAACTTTATATGTGAAATTAAATGTGCCAATACCGTTAACAGCTATACTTGAAATTGTTCCATTACCAATAATAGGTGCATTACCGCCTGCGTCAGGATCACCATCGTATGCGTAGCATACAACATTAGACGCCGTTACACTTCCGTAATTATGAACTGTTACAGTAACTGTAATATTATCACCCGCGATAATATCTGCATCATTTTTGCTGTATTGGATATCAGATGTAGATACTGCTAAGTCGGGATAATCAAGCGAGTAGGCGAGAGGCATAAAATCCGCACCAGCTCTATTATAACTTTGAAGAACCGAAACATTTCCGGTCGCTTCAATTTTATAAACATATCTGCCGGATTTGGAAGTAAAAGTATAAAATTGGCCCTCATTTAATGTACTTTGATTTACAATCGAAGTATTGGTATATGGAAATACATCGTACAATCCAAGCTCGGTGATTTTTATGTTGTTACTATTATCAAAAGAGAAGACATGAATGGTGCTTCCAATAGTAGGCATATAAAATAGTTTTCCAAATCCTTTACCAGTTTCATCAATAGCTCGAGTCATATAAGAATAATTTCCGGTCCATGTAGCAAAAGGAATATTTGCTGCAGAAACTGGTCCTGATGATGTTACACTCCAAAATGTTGGTGTTGTTGTCCCATCAGTATGAACTTGCCCTTTTTGAAGAGTGAATGTGCTGATTGTTGAACCAGTCGTTGTATTTTTTACTGTCACAGTATTATTGTCTGAGTACGATGTTACGGTTATACTATTAGTCCAACCTCCATTATAGGCAGAATAACCATAAAATAATGACCCAACAAAAGTACCGTTACTTGAAGGAACATAATAGTCTTGATCAGTGTATGTTAAAGCACTAACCGGTTTAGTACCAATTACTTGTAATGGCTTAGAATAAGGAATGGTTCCTGAACTTTTGAAAGAATAATGTTCTCCAGCGTTTAAAGTTCCGGCTGCAATAACTGCTCCAGTTTGTAAATTTTTTACAGTAAATCCTGTATTATTTTCATATGCAAATACTATAAAGTCATCATAACTTCCTATACTCATAGACATCCATGTGTTAAGTTTAGTTGAAACGCCTCTACCGGCTTCATCCACAGCAAAATATCCGTTATATGCAGTTGTTAAAGCGTCTCCTACTAATACGGTATAAGTTTTGTTGCCAACTATTCTGTAAACACCTCCACTTAAACCGGTCCAACTTTTATAACTGTCCACAGTTAGTGTTTGAGAATATTTCAAAACATTGGATGCATCATAAACAGATATTTGAGTGTCGTTGAAATAAGAAAAAACAGTTATGTCTCCGAAAGTATAAACCGTTGTAGAAAAACTTCCATTTGTTTCTTTTGGAGTTAGGAATTGGTTTGAACCAACTGAGGATTTAAATATTTCCGGTGTCTTAGTTGCCTCCGGGTAACCCTGCCGTAAATTTTGAGCCTGATAATTAAGTGAAGTGAAAAGAAAGATTAAGAATAGAAACATCAACTTGGATTTACCGTAGATTGGTTGCATAACAGCTCCTATTTCAGTTGAAGAAATTGTTATAGTAGAATAAGGAAATATCTATATATAAAAAACTAATTAACTGAAAATCATTAACTCTATAAAACCGCAGTAGATGATTCTTAAATATCTGAATTTCTAATATAAGTTATGGTTGAAGCGTGCAATAGTCAAGATAGATTTTGAATGTCTGTGCCCGGCATCAATTAAGGATTAATTTAGTTACAATTAGTATTAACAAAAGACTTGAAAATGTAAATCTTCACAAATAATCAAAACCGGGCAAATAGCTCATTAATATTTAATTAAAATCATTTATTTTTCCATTGTCATATTTCAGGTTCATATCTATTTCGATTGAAAACTTATCAAATAGATGAAAAGATAAAAAATATTATACATACACTTGTGAAGATGGAGAAGTGTTGAATCAAAAAAAATATTTGAAAATTTCCACTCCAGGAAGAATTTGTTTGTTTGGAGAGCATCAAGATTATTTGGGATTACCAATAATTGCCAACGCCATTTCCAAAAGAATATTTATTGAAGGTTCTAAAAGAAACGATAAAGAAATAAGAATTGATCAGCCGGATATAAATGGAAAAGAAATATTTATGATCAACGGTTTACTCCCTTATAAAAAGGAACGAGATTATTACCGAAGTTCCTTAAATGTTTTATTAAAGGAAGGATATACATTTTCAAACGGATTTGATTGTGTTGTTCGTGGTAACATTCCAATTAATTCTGGAACATCAAGTTCATCTGCTTTGATAGTGACCTGGATTAATTTTCTTTTGAGAATGAGCGATCAATCTGTAATTCTTACAGCGGAAAAAATTGCCGAGTATGCTCATCATGCTGAAGTACTAGAATTTTTCGAACCCGGTGGAATGATGGATCACTATTCAACATCGGTTGGAAATATAATTTGGCTTGAATCTGTTCCGAAAATAAAATTAGAGAAAATTAATTCACAACTTGGAGCTTTTGTCTTAGGAGATTCACAAGAGCCAAAAGATACAAAAGCAATATTAACTCGTGTAAAACAAGGTGTGATAAACATAGTAAACGAATTGAAAAAGATTAATCCCGAATTCTCTCTTCATAAAATTATATTTACTGAGATTGAAGAGTACAGAAAGTATTTATCGAATGAACAATATGAATTGCTATCCGGGACTATGAAGAATCGTGATATTACAATAACCGCTAAGAAAATAATTGAAACAAACCCGTTAGATGATAAAAAAATCGGTTTTCTTCTTAATGAACACCATCAAATACTAAGAGACGTTTTGAAAATATCTACTTCTAAGATTGATAAAATGATAGATGCGGCTTTAAATGCGGGAGCTTATGGCGCAAAGATAAATGGCTCAGGCGGAGGAGGATGTATGTTTGCTTACGCGCCGGAGGAACCCGAAATAGTTTTGGATGCAGTTAGGAAAATTTCAAATGATGCTTTCATTGTTTATTCTGATGAGGGAACTCGTGAAGAAAAAAGTGAAGTTGTAAAATGAATGGAAAGTTAGTAATACTTGCCGGAGGGATTTCTTCTCGAATGAAGAAATCAGAATCTTCTGATCGTGAATTAGATCCGCAATTAATAAATGATGCTGATCTAAAATCGAAAGCGATGATTCGTATCGGTGAAAATGAAAGACCATTTTTGGATTATCTATTGTTTAATGCTTATGAATCCGGCTATCGAGACATAGTTATTGTAATCGGCGAGAAAGATGATTCAATAAAAAAATATTATGAGACAAAAGAAAATAAAAAAATATTTAACGGAATGGAGATCAGCTATGCTGTTCAACCGATTCCGGAAGGAAGGGGAAAACCTTTAGGCACTGCCGATGCTTTATATCATGCACTCAAACTAAAAACTGGTTGGAGTGGCGCTTCATTTACTGTTTGTAACAGCGATAACCTTTATTCTCAAAATGCGCTTAAGCTGATGCTCGAATCGAAATATAAAAATTCTATGATTGATTACGACCGCGATGGATTGAATTTCGAAAAGGAAAGAATCGAAAAATTTTCTGTTACCAAAAAAGATAATGAAAGATTCCTTGTTGATATAATTGAAAAACCAACGATTGAAGAGATTGAATCGGCGAAGGATAAGAATGGTGCAATTGGAGTTAGTATGAATATTTTCAAATTGAATTATGATATGATCTACCCGTTTCTAGAAACTGTTCCGCTTCATCCGGTTAGGAAAGAAAAAGAATTACCGACCGCAATTAAAATGATGATAGAGAAATTTTCAAAATCACTTTATGCGTATCCTGTTAGCGAAGAAGTTCCGGATCTTACTAGTAAGGAAGATATTTCAAAAGTAAAAATGTTTTTAGAAAAACACTTTCCCAATTTATCGTGAATTAAATATGAGTAAATTAAAAATTGTTGTTACCGGCGGTGCCGGATTTATTGGAAGTCATATTGTAGAACACTGGATTAGTAAAGATGCTGAGGTTCACATAATAGATAATTTGCGGAGCGGATATTTATCTAATATTGAAATATTTCCCGAAGCAATATTTCATAAAGGAAGTATTACGGATCGCGATCTTGTTTTTCAAGTATTAAAAGACACTGATTATGTTTATCATCTCGCCGGATTTGTTTCCGTCCCGGAATCAATTGAGAAGCCGGAAGAATGTTACGATATAAATGTTAACGGATTGATAAACGTACTCGATGCATCCAAAGAATTTGGAATTAAGAAAATTGTGTTCAGCAGTTCTGCTGCTGTTTACGGAGAAAATCCACTATCACCAAAAACAGTTAGTCTCAAACCAGATCCAAAATCTCCGTACGGTTCAACTAAACTTGAAGGTGAATCATTACTTAAAACTTATAATGAACAAGGAAGTGTCGGTGCAACATCGTTGAGATACTTTAATGTGTTTGGACCAAGGCAAGATCCCAAAAGCCAATATGCAGCAGCAGTACCGATTTTTATAGAAAAAGCATTGAAGAATGAACCAATTATTATTTACGGAGATGGTGAACAAACACGCGATTTTATTTTTGTGAAAGATGTCGTATCGGTAAATATACTGGCAGCAATTAGTGAAAAAGTAAACGGAGTTTTCAATGTTGCATCGGGAAGAGCTATTACTATAAATGCAATTGCGCGTATTGTTATTGATGAATTACAAAGCAGTAGTAAAATAGTTTATGAAAAAGAAAGACCTGGCGATATTAAACATAGTCTTGCTTCAATAAAAGAAACGGAAGCACAGCTCAATTTTCACCCAGAATATGATTTAATTGAAGGGTTGAAAGAAACTATTGAATATTTCAAAAATAAATTGAAGTGATAAACTTTTTTATAAGTTAAGATTGAATAAATAATTAATATTCATTACTATATATAAAAAAATAAGGAACAGGATATGTACAGAAACATGAAAATTTTAATTGTGATTATTTCAATATCAATCCTAAGTAACATTATTTATGCTCAAGGGTTTAAGATCTCAGGAACAGTAAAAGATTTATCTACAGGAGAAAAATTATTTGGAGCTAATGTTTATATAAGTGATTTATCTATAGGAGCTTCTACCAATGCCGATGGAAATTTTATTATTGAAAATGTAAGAAGCGGCATTTATGAATTAACTGTAAGCTATATCGGTTATATAAATCAAAAAAAGAATATAAGTTTAACAAGAGATCTAAAGATCGATTTCGCTTTAGAAGCTAGTTCAGTTATTCTTCAGGAAACTGTAGTTAAAGGAACTAAAGCTGTATTAAGAGAAACACCAGTTGCCTTTACTGAAATAAAGGGAGAACAACTAGAATTCAAATTAGCTTCCAGAGATGTACCAATGGAATTAGCAGAGACACCAAGTGTTTATGCTTCGCCAGCTGGCGGCGGTGCCGGAGATGCAAATTTATTTATTCGCGGATTTAATCAAAGAAATATTGCCGTTATGGTAAATGGCGTTCCGGTTAATGATATGGAGAACAAATGGGTTTATTGGTCCAACTGGCAAGGTCTTGGCGATGTAACTGAAAATATTCAGATTCAAAGAGGATTAGGCGCGTCACCATATTCGGTTAGTGCAGTCGGTGGTTTAATAAATATGACAACAAGAGGAGTTGGTTCCGAACAGGAGTTTGTTAAAGTGAGGTCGGAATATGGATCGGGCAACAACATAAAAAACAGTTTTTCCTTTCATAAAAAACTTTCCGCAACATTTGCAGCCACTGCGTTTGTTTCAAGAAGAACTTGGGATGGATATGCAGTTGGTACTTATGCAAATGATTGGACATACTTTTTTTCAGTTGGTGGAGTATTTGGTAATCATACACTTGAATTAAGCGGACTTGGTACACCTCAAGAGCATGGACAGAGAAGTACTCAACTTTATTTTGTCAGTACTAATCCCAATACGCAAACTTGGGAAAAGAGAGGGCATTTATATAATTCTAATGTTGGTTATCTTAATGGAAATATGTTCTACGATAGAGTGAATAAATTTCATAAACCAGCTTTCAACTTAAATTGGAATTGGCAGATCAATAATAATTCAACACTTTCTTCTGTTGCTTATTTTTCATCTGGAAGAGGATATGGTACTTCCGGACTTGGCACCTTTGCCCCATATAGGGTTTCTGACGGATACGAGGATTATGACGCTATTTGGACAACAAATACTTCTGCTTCTGCAATTGATAAAAGATATGATGCAAATCTCCATAGCTCCAAATCTATAAGGGTTAACTCTGTTAACGACCATAACTGGTTTGGAATTCTTTCTACGCTAACTTTAAAGCTTACTGACTATCTAACTTTAGCGACTGGTTTAGATGGAAGACTATATACGGGAATACACTATCAGGAAGTAAGAGATTTATTGGGCGGCGATTATTGGTTAGATAATAAAGATGTTAACAATCCAAATAGATTGACTGTTGTTGGAGATAAAGTTGCATATTACAACGATACATATGTAAAACAAATTGGCGGTTTTGGACAAGTTGAATATAAATCAGGCGCACTAACCGCATTTGTTAATTTATCAGCATCAACGACTGCTAACCAAAGAAAAGATTATTTTTTATATAAGGCAGATGATCCTTTCAATACAACAGATTGGCAGAACTTTGTTGGCTATACTACAAAGACCGGTGCGCGTTATAATTTAGACGAAAACCATAGCATCTTTACAAACATAGGTTATTTTTCAACAGCACCATTACCAAACACAATTTTTACAAGGAATACAAATGTCGTTTCATTAGGTGCCGTTAATGAAAAAGTTACAGGGTTAGAATTAGGGTATGAATATGCTTCACCTGTTTTGGCAATAAATGCACACGGTTTCTACACAAACTGGAAAGATAGGGCAATGGTTCCTTACGCTGTTACTAATTCTGTTATCGATCCAGTTACAGGACTACAATCGTTTTCAACATCGTATATAAACGTTGTAGGTGCAAATGAACTTCATTATGGTGCAGAACTTGAGATATTGGCAAAGCCTATTCGTAAACTTACATTAAAAGCTAATGCTTCTGTAATTGATGCAAGATATACAAATGATGTTGATGCGGCAATATGGCCTGAAGGTGATCCAACAAGAATAACGATGATTAGAATTTATTCCGAGAATTTATTGGTTTCTGAATTTCCGCAACAACAAGTTACTCTATCCTTAAATTATAGTCTTTATCTTGGTGCTGGATTGAATATATACATTAATCCGGTTTATAAATTTTATGGAAGACATTATTCTAGATATTTTGTTGATGATAGACAAAATTCGAATGACAGAACTCAATCATGGAGAATACCTGATTATAATATTACAGATTTCCATCTAGGATTTACATATTACATAACTGACTTCTTTGTAAAGAAGATCAATCTTAATTTTCATGTATTCAACTTACTTAACAATAACGATTACATTGTTGAGGCAACAGACGGACCCACATCTTCTCAGTATGGACAGGCGCATTCTTATGAGTCTGCAAAAGGTTTTTTTGGAAGAGAAAGATGGTACAATGTTGGTGTAGCTTTTACTTTATAGTTTAATTCTGTTTATATAAGAAGAGGCTCGTAACAGAAGCCTCTTCTATTTCTAAATGTTGTGAGTTAAATAAAGTTTTACATTTTTATTAACAGAACTTTGTTCTGAAAATTCTTACTTTAGTTGCGCCTATAGATAGACAACTAACAATAACAATAAACTAATGAGGTCGTCATGAAAAAATTTTTACTACTAATTTTTGTTTTATCTTTTAGTGTTAGCTATGCCCAAACTGTTTTGCTAAATGAAAATTTCAGTTATAACCCAGGACAATTAACGGACGCTAGCGGTGGGGCAAACGTTGGCGGAGGAAACTGGATAACAAATACGGGGACAGGCAACTATTTACAAGTCTCAGCTGGTAGTTTGTCGTATGCTGGTTACCCCTCTTCGAATATTAATAACAAACTTAACCTAGTAGGAGCTACTACCTCTTCTGAGGATACCTACCGGGCATTCACTACTCAGATTACCGGAAATGTGTACGCTTCCTTTTTACTGAATGTTACAAATACTACTGGTCTAACGGCCACTGGTGATTACTTTATCGCGCTTTTACCATCCGCTAGTACAAGCTTTTATGCTGGGCGCGTATATATTCAAACTGGAACAACACCAGGGACACAATTCAGATTGGGCTTAAGATATAATAGTAGCGATGCTGCCGTTAACTACAGCACAACGGACTTGAATATAGGTACTTCTTACTTAATAGTTCTTAAGTATCAGATCGTTTCAGGCGCGCCTAATGATATTGTTTCTTTGTTTATAAACCCAGCCATGTCTGGAACAGAACCTTTAGCGAACTTAACCGCAACCTCTTCCTCTGCTACCACGGAGAACGCTGATGTCGGTAAGTTTGGGATTAGACAAGGTAATGCAGGTACACCAAATGCCTCGATTGATGGAATTCGAGTTGCCGACAATTGGGGACTTGCTGTAACCGGAACTGCAACAGCAGTTGAAGAAAATAATCCGGTTGTTCCAACTTCTTATTCACTATCGCAGAATTATCCTAATCCGTTCAATCCGGAAACAGTAATTAGCTATCAGCTTTCTGCTAACAGTCATGTAAGTTTGAAAGTTTACGATGTGCTTGGAAGAGAAGTCGCTACCCTGGTGAATGAATATCAGCAACCAGGATTATATAATTCTAAATTCTCAATTAACAACCTGCCTGCCGGTAGGCAAGGTTCGCAATTTGGCAGTGGAGTTTATTTCTATAGAATCCAAGCCAGTGATTTTACACAAACCAAGAAAATGATTTTAATGAAATAACAGACATATCATTTTTATTTATTAAAAGCGGCGATTTATTATGCCGCTTTTTTTATTTGTTAACTTCCATTAAACTGAAAATTTATATCAATTCTCTTTTTCATATTTTTACAATACTTATAAAAGGTTATAGATGAAAAAAATTCTACTCTTGTTTTTTATCCCTATTGCAGTATCATTTGCACAGATTCCCATTTCTATAGGAAATAACATTAATGAAAATTTTAACAGTCTAGGTACAAACGCTGCTGCAACATTGCCGGCAAATTGGAAAGTAGATAAAATATCAACAGTTAGAACAGTGGGACTATATACTATTGCAGGTTTAAGGACCGATTATATTGGAGGGAGTAATATATCCAATCCAATTTCTTCGAATGGAATCTACAATTTTGGGCTTGGAGCTCCTATAACTGCGAGTGATAGAGCTATCGGCGGACAATCTTCCGGTTCCGGTTCACAAAGTGTAAACATTTATGCTTTCTTTAAGAATACCGGTTCAGCATCAATTACACAATTAGATATTTCTTACGATGTTATGAGATTCCGTAATGGTTCAAACAGTGCCGGATTTTCAATTCAAATGTATTATTCAAAAGACGGAACAAATTGGACTACTGCCGGAACAATTTTTTTATCAAGCTTCTTACCAAATGCGGATAATAATGGCGCGGCAATCGTACCAATAGAAACAAAACGAGTTCTAAACCAAACACTTTCCGGTTTAAATATTAATCAGAACGACAGTTTATTTATTGCCTGGAATTATTCAGTAACCTCAGGAATTACGACCAGTAATGCACAAGCATTAGGCATAGATAATTTTGTGATGAACAATATAGGCGGGACAATAACTGCACCGCTTCCACCTCTCGCAGTTTCAGCAACAAATATTTCTAAGACTGGATTCACTGCAAATTGGAACAGCTCGGTAAGTGCAACTAAATATTGGTTTGATGTTTCAACAAGTTCGAATTTTTCAACTATTGTTACAAATTATAACAATAAAGATGTCGGTAATACAATCAGTGCAAATGTAACAGGATTAAATCCCGGTACTACTTATTACTACCGTGTTAGAGCTTCAAATAATATCGGATCAAGCGGCAATTCTAATGCAATCACAACTGCAACAATCGCGATCATAACATATGTGCAGTTTCAAGGAATAAGCGACGCAGTTTCTAAATTTGCAGGCACTTATAATCTTGAATTAACAATTACAGATCCTGATGTAGCCAATGCTACATCATGTTCAGTTGCTTTTATTGCTGATTCGAGTACAGCAACAGCATCATATTTAAATGATTTTTCAACTCAACCGGTTACTTTTCCGGCGGGTAATTCTGCAAATCAAAAAATAGTTTTTACAATTTCGAATAACGGAGTTTCGGAATTACCTAAAAAAGCTTTTTTACAAATTCAAAATGTAAGTGGTGGGACATCTGCACGCGCAGGAACATTATCAAAATTCAGATTAACAATTACAAGCGGGATTGATAATTCATATTACGTCAATCTACCTCAGGGGCTTACCAGCGACACATTAAAAGCTGCTCTACATAACCTGATTAAGAACCAAATTAAATATCTTTATACAGATAATAGCTCTTCAACAAGTATTGATGTTTGGAAAATGTTACGAGTAGCGGATGAAGACCCCAAAAATTTTAATAATGTAATTGGTATTTATTCCGGTTTATCAATTGCAAAAGATCCTCAAGACAATTGGAATAGAGAGCATGTCTGGTCAAAGTCTCATGGAAATTTTGGAACTGAAACCGGTGCCGGAACAGATGGTCATCATCTGCGTCCTGAAAATCCAAGCATCAACAGCGCTAAAAGTAATTTGGATTTTGACAATGGCGGAAGTCCTGTTCCTAATGCACCGGGAAATAAATATGATATTGATTCATGGGAGCCGCGCGATGAGGTAAAAGGAGATGTTGCAAGAATGATTTTTTATATGGACGCAAGATACGAAGGAGATCAGGGGGAACTGGATTTAAAGATTGTCGATTACATACCAAGCTCACCAAATAAAGAACCTCTTTACGGCAAACTTTCTACATTACTGAAATGGAATCTACAAGATCAGCCGGATGATTTTGAAATGAATAGGAATAACGTGATCTATTTTTATCAGCTTAATAGAAATCCATTTATTGATCATCCTGAGTGGATTACTTCAATTTGGGGAGATCCACCGACAGAGATACAAAAAGATTATTTGAATATTATCACTGATTATAAATTAAATCAAAACTTTCCTAATCCATTCAATCCGGAAACGGTAATCAGTTGGCAGTTACCGGTAAGTGGTTACGTAACTTTAAAAATTTATGATGTTCTTGGAAGAGAGATTGCTACGTTGGTGAATGAATATCAGAAAGCCGGTCAATATGTAAAGACGTTCCATGGAACATCTCTACCAAGCGGAGTTTATTTTTATACTCTTATAGAAGGGAATAAAATTGAAACCAAGAAAATGATTTTAATGAAATAATTTTAGTACAATTTGCATCCATTTTTTCAAAGCACTATTTTTGTGCCTCATTAAATATTAGTAGTATTGGGCTCTTAGCTCAGTTGGTTAGAGCAGCTGACTCATAATCATATGTAAAACTCACTTTTTATTTCAAAAACTAAATTTCTACCACTCACTAAGACACTACTAAGACACTTTTAGAGCGAATTCGTTGCTGGCATAAGCGAAGCGTCTTTTTTTATTAAGCGGTGCAGAAAATTGTGTGCCTGAGCGAAGGAAAGAAAAAGTATGACAGTCGATAAGAATGAGGAAGGACCTACAAAGATCCTTCCTCTTTTTGTTTTAAGATGCTTGTTTGTAGTTAGTTAAAAACTCGATTGGATTTTCGATTTCTTTAAGTTCTATAAATAATTCTTCTAAAGCTGCACGATTAAAATTAAGCTGACCGACATTCATTTTCTCAATCTCCGTTTTGCTGGTGGTCCCGAAAATCTTCTGAATGATCATCGCTTTAATTTTCTTTTCTTCGGCACTTCTTGGACTTCCTAAATTATTCAATTCAAAAACTGCTTCGATCTTTTCAATTTCGATTTTCTTGGCTTGTTGTTTTTCGTAATATTCAAAATCACTTCCCGGTGTTAGATTTGTTGATGATGTTTCTTGAGCAACTTCTCCAACAGGTAAATCGAGAATGAAATTTATAATTGGTTTGAAGTGTTTATACTTTGGCATTTCAAAGATTTTGCCATTGATTGAATCGCTTCTATCTTTAAGAATATAAGCGTTGTTTGTTTGATGTGGTTTCCCATCTTTCAATGATTTTTCTAATTCCATCCAAACATTAAGATCAGTTTCGTAAGGGGTTTCACCCGCGATCTTCATCTTAAACCCGGACTTAACAAAAGCACCTTTTTCAGTTATATTTCCGTTTTCGTCTTTTGTATCATCTTCTTTCTCATATTCAAAACCGCCTCGTCCGGTAAAGACAATATTACCTTCCGCATTTACAAAGCGATCAGAAAATTCTTCTTGCCATGCAGGAAGGATTTTTCCCCAATCTTGTAACGTCATAAATGATTTCTTGTTTTTCGCTTTATAATCTTTAATGAATTTGTAATAGATTTTTGTAAGTGAATCGATAAAAAGAAAATCAACTTCACCGGATTTAAGAAAGTTGAATGCTTCGTGTACGTCTGAGAGTGAGGTTGTGTCTTTTGCGATTGCTTCAATTCCGGCTTTCTTAAAGATTGGAATTAAGAAGCGTGATCCTTTTTCATTATCAATAATCAGAATTGGTTTAGAACATTTCAAATCTTTGTACGCACCGATAATAAATTCTGTCGCGGTGCGAGATTTACCCGCACCTTGAAAGCCGCCGAAGCTGGCTTTAATGAAATGATTTTTGCTTGCAAGTTTACTTGCGAATTCTGTTAGTTTCATGTTATTAACTCCCTTTTAGTTTATCAATTATTTGATCAATGTTTGAATATTCTTGTAATGATATTTTTTCAATTTCGTTTTCATCAATTAAAAGATCGAGGAAGTTTTTAACTTCCTCGAATGAGCTTGAAAGATCTTGTGATATAACTTTCAGATGTTTTCTTTGCAAATATTCCAAAGCTTCCCAAGTATCAGAAAGAAATAAATGATTTTGGTTAACCTCTTCAACTTGCATTTTTATATTCTTCCACTAGATAAGAATCAACATTTTCAGCTTTAAGAGAATCAGCAATAGAATCAGTTTGTGAAATGTCGAAAACAGTTGCGGTAAAAAAGAAAACATCCTCATCATCAGAAACCATTTCCGGACCTTCATTTTGTTTTGTTTTAGAAGAAACAAGAATTAAAAAACCATGCTCTCCTTTGCGAACAATTCTTCCGGCTTTTTTCCATTGCTGAAAACCACCAACGACAGTAAAATTGATTGGAGATTGAGCAACTAAAAAACATTGATTATGAGGTGTCAATAAATGACCTTCAGCAGTAACGATGCCGAATTGATCGGCTACAGCTTGCCTCTGATCTGCGGACATTTGGGCAAGAGTTGAGCGGATTTGTTTAAGCCGCTCCTTTTTCTCAAGAAGATATTGTTCTTTTTGTTCACGTGTGAATTTCATTTGATACTCCTTTTTTTAATTAAGAAAATAACCGAGATGATAAGGGCATGATTTTGAGAATGTTTTGAAGTTGTGTAAAAATTTAGAAGGTATTTTTTGAGGGATTAGAAGAAAGATGGCAGCGTATTCTTTTCCTTTATAAGAAAGGATTTTTTCTTGATATTGTGAAGAGTTGAAAGTATAACGCACCCATTGGATAAACAGATTACCGAAATAATCTTTTTTGAAAAGGAAAATTATTTCTCCGTTAAAACCTTTGAGCACGTTTGAAGCTGGACGACCGCCGATAAAAGAGCAATGATTTTTAAGAGCAAAACTTGCAACAGAGACAAAATTTAGATTTACCATAATTAACACACCTTTAGATTTTTTTAAGTTTATTGATTAAGAAACTGATAAAAGAGTAAGCAGGAAGTACAGAAGTGAACTTGTGAGAACTAAAATGACCGTTTGGCTGAAAGAGATTTACATAAATACTACCTTGAACAGATACTAACCTAACTAAGTGACCATTAACCATTTTAGAAAAAAGAACTGTTGATTTTTGCATATAACCCGCCTAAAAAAATAATTTTTTGCCCACTAAATGTTTTTGTATGATTTTTATGTTATGATTCACTGATGGTGTAAGTAAAAATGATAATTCAAGGCAAGGGCAAATACCGCTAACCAAAAAAGATTTTCAATAATAGCGGGTTTGTTTATATACCCTTGCCCCGATTGATTACCAAGATTCGAATAACACTAAACTTGTTTATAGCGGGCAAAAAATATTTAACACCCGGCGAATGCCGGGAAACAATTCGGAAGGTTTTAGAAAGAAAAAAAAGGATTATCCCCGTGAAATCCCCCAAATCCCCGCATAATCCCCAAACATCCCCGAGAACCGGGAAAAAAGGAAAACGTTTTATAAAAAGGTTTGAGTGGAACTAGCGAAGCGTAATGACGGGTTCTGCCATTCTTTTTCGGCAGTCCCGGAAATGAAGCGAAGCGCGAGAAACGAAAACTTTTTGTTTTTGCAATGAGCGAACAATTTATAAAAGTTACAATAAAATAAAAAAATGCTTTTATAATTTGAGAGTCGAAACGAAACCAAAGATTTTACTGAAAGTGCATTTATGATTTTAATGAAAGGTGCTTTTCAGCAAGTTAAGAGTTTGGATTTTGGCACAGTCTTTTTGTAGTTACAAAGCAAAAGTAATGATACGGCGAAGCCGTAGCATTAACTTTTGCCTGTAATCAATACAAAAAGTGTGCACAAAAGACAAACGAATAATTTGCGCAAAGGTTTTATGAGCAAAATATTTTTTGTCCCGATGATCTTTTGAAATTTATTGAAGTCGGGACAAATATTATTTTGTGAAATGTAAGTAGATTTTCTTAGTTACCGAGCGTCCGTCAAAAGGCGCCGGACAAGCCCGTCAGAAAATGCCGGGTAAACCGTGAGGAGGCAATCGAAGAAGAACAATTATGAATTGGAGAGAGAGTTTAATGATTGTGTAATAAAGTTATTGAGACTTTGACCGTTTTTTACTGCTTTGATATAAATTTTACGATGCAGTGATTTAGGCAATCT
>JBBAAM010000034.1:0-40871 GCA_041658245.1 Melioribacteraceae bacterium | reverse complement strand
GGTGTTGGTCTGGCAAGAAAAATAGGAATGGACCTTGCGCTCACACAATTTGATTATTCGAATTCCGGTAAAAATATTTTAATCTGTCTTGATGCAGACTGCACAGTTTCAAATAATTATCTTGAGTCAATCATTCAAGCGTTCAAGCAATCGGACACACACACCGCTTACGTTCAATATGAGCACATACTTCCGAAAAACGAGAGCGAACAGCGAGCTATAATCTGCTACGAAATTTTTCTCCGCTATTATGTGCTAGGGTTACAATATGCGAACTCACCATTTGCTTTTCCAACTATCGGCTCAACAATGATCTGTGATTATGAAAGTTATATTAAGATCGGCGGGATGAACAAAAAGAAAGCCGCAGAAGATTTTTATTTTATGGAAAAACTGGCTAAGATCACAGAGATCAAAAAGATTAGTGCTGCAAAAGTTTATCCGTCAAGCCGCGGCTCATGGCGCGTACCGTTTGGAACCGGGCAAAGAGTAAATAGATTTTTTGCAGGCACTCATAACGAATATCTATTATATAATTCAAAGTCGTTCGATGTTCTGAAATCTTGGTTGAAAATTTATAGCTCGAAAGAAATTTTTGATGCTGATTATTATTTTAAATCTGCTTCAGCAATTCATAAGTCTCTTTATGATTTTCTTGTACAAAATTCTTTCGAAGATACTTGGAATAAGATTCTAAAAAATTCTAAATCCGATGAACAGAAACAAAAGCAGAAACAAATTTGGTTTGATGGATTCCGCACATTGAAATTAATTCACTATCTCCGCGATAATGGATTCCCTTTGATAAATATGTTTGAAGCACTAGATGAAATTTTTAAATTTACAAACCTGTCTGCCGACAGGCAAGATTACAATTTACAATTTAGGAGAAGAGAAGTAATTCCTTCTATCGAAGAACAAATCGAATACCTTTATCTGTTAAGAAAACTTGCTTGAAGCTTTTCGACTTATGACTCGAAGCTCATCTTAGAATCTCACTCGAAACTTGATTATATTTTGCCCGCATTTTTTCCCGACTAAGTTGGGATTTATAAGAGGAAAAATGGAAATCTACGAAAAACTGAAATCTATAAAAGAGAAGTATGATAAGATCAATGAGGATTTATCCGATCCGCGCAATCTTTCCGATCAATCTAAACTTATATCACTCAGCAGAGAGAGAAGCAGTCTTATAGATCTCGTTGAAGCTTTTAATGAATACGACAACTTGGTTAAAAATATAAATGGCAATCAAGAAATTATAGACAGCGGCGATGATAAAGAGCTTACAGAAATTGCAGAGAGTGAACTTAGCGAGCTAAGAATAAAACGCGATGCAATGGAAGAGAGAATAAAATTTCTTCTAGTGCCGAAAGATCCCGACGATGATAAAGATGTAATTATGGAAATCCGCGCCGGTACAGGCGGAGACGAAGCCGGATTGTTTGCCGCAGATCTATATAGAATGTATTCCCGTTATGCAGAAATCCGAGGATGGAAAAAAGAGATTATTGATTCGAGCGATACAGGTATCGGCGGAATTAAAGAAATAATTTTTAGTTTAACCGGTTCAAGTGTTTTTGCAGACTTGAAGTTCGAGAGCGGCGTTCACCGTGTGCAGCGCGTTCCGGCAACTGAATCAAACGGAAGAGTTCACACATCTGCCGCATCAGTTGTTGTGCTTCCAGAAGTTGAAGATGTTGAAGTGAATATTGATCCGGGCGATCTTCGTATTGATGTTTACAGAAGCGGAGGCGCCGGAGGACAAAACGTTAACAAAGTAGAAACCGCAATTCGCATAACACATATTCCAACCGGCTTAGTTGTACAATGTCAGGATGAACGCTCGCAATTGAAGAACCGCCAGAAAGCAATGAAAGTTTTGAAAGCAAGATTATACGATAAGAAATTATCAGAACAGAACAGCGAAATAGCTGCCGCTCGCAAGTTAATAGTAAAACGCGGAGACAGGAGCGATAAAATTAGAACTTATAACTTTCCACAAAACAGAGTAACAGATCACAGAATTGGATTAACTCTCTACAACCTTTCGGAAATTATTGAAGGTGATCTGCATGAACTTGTAGAAAAATTAAAACTTGCAGATCGTGCTGAGAAACTTCAAGCGAGTTAAAATTTCTTTAACAGTCACGCATCATTTCATTAGGTAATCGCTGGTGACAACTTTGTTCTCTTCGGGCGTTGTAAGACAATAAGTGAATCCGCCCTTTAATGAGTAAGCCCCGACTTCTCCACTTTTTGAAATTGCCAAATAACTAATGTTGATATCGGTAAAATCTTTCAATGATTTATAAAGCCGGTTAATAGCAGACTCGCAAGCTTTCTGCGGAGATAGACCCTCTCGCATTTTTTCAACAACTAAAAAACTTCCGACTGTTCTCATAACATATTCGCCGTTACCTGTTGAAACAGCTCCCCCAATTTCATTATCAACAAAAAGCGCTGCACCGATAATTGGTGAATCGCCCACGCGGCCATGTAATTTAAATGCTAATCCGCTTGTAGAAACACCGCCGCTGAGATTATTCATTTTATCTATTGCCAGCATACCGATGGTATCATGATTATCTTTTTTAACTTGCTTCTCCTTCCATTTTAGCCAGGCATTCCTTGCATTTTCAGTTAAAAGATTTTCTTCTTTAAATCCGTTTTCGAGAGCAAATTTTTTAGCGCCGTCTCCAGCAAGCATAACGTGTTTTGTTTTTTCCATTACGAGCCGCGCAACGGAAATCGGGTGCATTATATCCTCAATAAATGCTACAGAGCCGGCATTTCCTTTCCAATCCATAATTGAAGCATCCAAAGTTACTTTGCCGTCTGCATCGGGTAGCCCGCCGTATCCAACCGAAGAATCATTCGGATCAGCTTCTGTAATTTTAATTCCTTCTTCAACAGCATCTAAAGAACTTTTTCCTTGCAGTAATACTTCCATTGCCCGTGCATTTGATTTCAAATTAGGCGACCACGTGGAAACAACTATTGGACCATTAGATAATTTTGAACCGGAGAAAATATTTGTAGGAGATAATTGATTTAGCAACAAGCCGCTTCCTGCTATAGCCCCGGCTTTAACAAAATCACGGCGTGTGATCTTCATTTTTATCTCCCAGCTTTTTTTGTTTGATATTCTGATTTATGGAAATCAGATCGGGTCTTTCTTCAAATAATTTTAAAATATCATTGAAAAGAAATATTTTCTTTGAATGATATAATGCTTTATAAATTTCTTCAACTAATTTAAAATCTTCTTCTGTATCAACGGTCCATCTATGAAATGAATAATCTTTTGGATTCGGATAATTTTTAATTATGAATAATTTTGAATGTTCATAAATAAACGGGGTTACATGTTCCCGCTCATATTCTTTTGATGCATGATAGAAAGCTTTCCGAAGTGCGTTGAAAGAAAATATTTCTACATCTAATCCGCGTGGAAATGTGCGGTGAATTGTATTGCTGAGATAATCGAAATACTTCAGTTCATTTAATTTGTTGAACGTCTCTATCATTCGATCAATTATTTCTGGATCAATCAAGGGACAATCCGCTGTAATTCTTATAATAGTATTAGCGCGGAATATTTTTGCAGCTTCGAAGTAGCGCGATAAAACATCATTAGAGCTTCCGCGGTAACAAGGGATAGTATTAAGTTTGCAATATGCTTCAACTTGATCATCATCCGCTTCAGTTGTTGTAGCAACAACAACTTTATTGATAAGTTTTGAATGTGAAATCCGGTTGACAACATGCTTAAGCATCGGCTGGTCAATCAAATTCTTAAATATTTTTCCCCGCAAGCGCATTGAACCAAATCTCGCTTGAACAATTGCTACTACGCTAATATTTTCTTTTCTATCAAGCAATTAAATCCCAGCTTAATGGTGTTCCTTTTTCAATATCTGCAGAAGCTTTTTTGCCAAGAATATCTTTTAAGTATTTTGGGGCAAGTCCGTGAGAAGGGCGGATAGATCGAATATTATTTTCTGTAAACACTTCACCGGCGGCAATATCCGTTACTGCAAAAAGAGAACGGGCAAATGTTCTGCTCTTTTTTATTTTATCTGATAACTCAAAACCGGCATGACCCAAAGCTTTTTCTACTTGTCTTATTTCATCAACCATTTTTTTAAATTCAGCAGGTTCTAAAGAGAACGAAGAATCCGGGCCGCCGATTTTCTTATCTAAGATAAAATGTTTTTCAATTATTCTTGCGCCCATAGCAGCGGCGGCAATTGGAACGGTTGTGCTTAGTGTGTGATCCGATAAACCCGCAACCACATCAAATTTTGATGCAAGAAGCGGAATCATTTTTAGATTTGCATCTTCTATCTGAGCGGGATATTCCGATGTACATTTTAGCAAAGCGATTTGATTATTACCCGATCGTCTGCACGCTTCAACAGCATCTCTAATTTCTTCTTCAGTTGCAATTCCGGTAGAAATGATAATTGGTTTTCCTTTTGATGCTGCATATTCGATCAAAGGAATATCTACAATTTCAAATGATGCGATTTTGTATGCGGGCACATTCATATTCTCTAGAAAATCCACGGAGCTTTTATCGAATGGCGTTGAGAAAAATATTAGTCCAAGTTCTTCAGCAAGTTGTTTTAATTTCGGCTGCCATTCCCAGGGTGTATATGCAGTTTGGTAAAGCTGATATAAAGTCGCACCGTCCCAAATTGTGCCTTGTTCGATTTTGAAATAATCTTTATTGCTATCTATTGTAAGGGTGTCTGCAGTATAAGTTTGTACTTTAACTGCATCGGCGCCGCAATCTTTAATTGCTTTGATAGATTGAACGGCAAGATCATAACTATGATTATGATTAGCGGAGAGTTCCGCAACTATAAGTACTTTATTTTCTGTTGCGGTGTTGAAATTTCCGATTCTGAAATTCATTTTTTGTATAGAATAAATTTTAAAAATCGTTTTTCATTAACTATTGATTCATCATTTTGTATAAAACCGGCAGATTTGAATCCATTAATAGAGGAAATATTATCGGGAAGAATGTAAGCTGTAATAGTTGAAATATCCTTCTCTGAAAATATTTTTGTGCACGCCTCTTTCAAAATGTTTTTCGAAAAACCCTTTCCTCTAAATTCATTTACAATGCTGATGCTTACTACTGCATCGGCTTTATTAATATCAAACCGTACTTGCCCTATAAAATTGTTTTTCTTATCAAAAGCCAACAGAAATATATAATCTTCTTTCTTAATTTTCTCGGCAAACCATTGTATATGATCGCCTAACTCAATAGTGTTAGAATTAATAGATTGACTCCTAACGACCGGATCATTAGACAAATCGAACACTTTTTGTGAATCAACATCAGCAGCGCTTCGTAAATAGAATCCATATAAAGCACAGACATTTTCTATAAGATAATTGACCACACGAATCGAACCTTGTCCATCAACATTTTTCTTTCCAATTCTGCTTAATTTCTTACGGACTGTAATTGATTGTAAAGTTTGCATTTGTTCAATGATTCTTCTTGTAAAGTTTACATCGCTATAATAAATTGTATTTAGCAAAAATCCTTTTCTTTTCCATTCTTGAATATTGTTCTTTTGATTTTCGGCAACTACAATTGCAATTGAGGGTGTACCGCAAGCGGCAAGTTCGTATAGTGTTTGTCCAGCAGCTGTAATTGCAATATCGGAAGACAACATCAAATAGCGCATAAGTGAAGCCGGTGGTGAATAAAATAATTCTGTTGTGCTGTCGCGGAGGTTTTCAATTTCATTTTTGTTTATGAAGCTGCTTCCGATTACAACTTTCTTTTTTATGGCCGGAAAACTTTCCTGCAGCGACTTTAATATTGAACTTGTTAGATTCTGACTGTCTGTTGCGCCGATTGTTATTAGAATTGAAGAGAGTTCCCTATTGAATTTTCTGCTTTCTGCATTCCAAAATTCTTTTCTAAGAGGAATATATTTTGTCCCTAGCAGAGATTCCTTACCGGGTTTTTTCTTATAAGGAAAAGTTTCCGCGTTAATCGTCCCGTTCAATATAATTCCGTCCGGGTAATCTAAACGGAGAGTGTCGTCTATAAACAGCGATACTTTAGCGTGCTTTGAAATATTATCGTAAAAATCTTTTCCTGCCAGATAAGAATCTATGATTATAACATCACTGTTCTTTATGTCACCTATTAATTTTGTCGGGTGAGCAGCCCAGTCTATAATCTTATGATTTGAATCCGGAAGGAGCGATTTAACATTATCATCGCCATTAATATAAAGTGTAGCATGAATAAATCTTTCTTCAAATGCTTGATAGAGTGAGAGGCATCTGGTGATGTGTCCATAACCGGTCTTTGAAAATCCTTCGGTAATAATGGAGATCTTCATTTTATCTTATCAAGTGTAGCGATAATTGTATTCGAAATATATTCAAGGTCTTCTTCTGTTAGAGCAGGATACATAGGTATAGATAATTCCCGCTCATAAAATCTCTCTGCAACCGGGAAATCATGGGCTTTGAATCCAAAGTTCTTTCGATAAAATGGTTGAAGATGAACAGGAACATAATGCACCTGGCAATTGATATTTTTCTCTTTCAATTTTAAAAAATAATTCTTCTTAGAAATTTTTAATTCGCTAAAATTTATCTGAAGCGGGTAAAGATGATATGAGTGTTTTGCAAATCCGGAAACTTTTGGAATAATAAAACGACTATCCTTTCCAAAAATCTTATCATAGTATTCGGCAATTTGTCTCCGTCTTCCGATATTAAACTCTAACTTCATTAATTGACTTATTCCAAGCGCACATTGAAAATCAGTGATGCGATAATTAAATCCGGGTTCATGCATTTCATAATACCATGGTCCGTCATTCTTTTCTAAAACAGATTCATCTTTCGTCATTCCGTGAGTGCGAAGTGTTTTAATTTTATTATCAAGCGCTTCATTGTTTGTTAAAACTGCTCCGCCTTCGCCCGTTGTTATATGTTTTACGGGATGAAAACTAAGATTAACAGCATCGGCATATTTTGGAGCGTATTGAATTTCATCTTTGTATTCAGCGCCGAGAGCGTGGCAATAATCATTGACAAGTTGAAATCCGTATTTTTCTTGTAAAGTTTTTAATGCGCTCCAATCGCATGGATGACCGGCGTAATCAACAGCAACAACTGCTTTCACTTTTCTGTTTCGGATCGAATATTGTTTCAGTTTCCATTCGAGCTCGTTCGGGTCAATCGTATAACTTGATTCATTGATATCTACAAAATCCGGTATTGCACCAACGTAAATAGCACAGTTAGCACTTGCCAGAAATGTGATTGGCGATGTGATAACTATCTCATCTTTTTTCCAACCTAATCCTAAAGCGATTAAATGAAGTCCGGCGGTTCCATTTGAAACAACAGAAGCAAATTTTCCTCCGAACTTATTATTCAGAGCTAGCTCGAATTTTTGAATTGTCGGTCCTTGGGTGAGCCAATCGGATTTTAGTGTTTCGATAACCGCCTGAATATCGGAATCATCAATTGATTGCCGTCCGTAGGAAAAGCTTTTGGTTATCGGTTGTTGGTTGTCGGTTGTCGGTTTCTTCATTTTGATTTTATTGATGAGATTAATGAATTTATCTTTTTACCCAATATGGTGTAATTATTTTTCAGTTCTTCGAATAAATTATCTTCTAAGTAACCCAAATCTTTGGCAAGTATTAAATGATATTTTGTTTCTTCTACTGAGCCGCGCGAAATAATTAAAAACTGTAAGAATTCTTTTTTAGAAAATCTCCCCATTCCTTCTGAAATATTTGCCGGAATGGATTGTGCTGATCTGATAATTTGTTTCGTAAGTATATAATCTTCTGATTTAGGAAATGATTTAACAACCTTATAAATTTCTAGAACCAGAAAATGAGAAAGTTTCCAAATTTCTAAGTCCTCAAACGATTTGATTTTATTTGTCATTACTTACCGATAACTGATAACCGACAACAGATAACTTTTATTGACCACCGATCACATTTTCTTTTATTAATCTCTTCAGCTCTTCAACAGAAAGAAACCATTCATTCGTTCCGCTGTTATATTTGAACCCGTATTCGCAAAACTTTCCGGCTTTGCCGCTGCTTGCAGTCCGGAATTTTTCAGTATTCCAAAGTTTTAACTGTTCATTATCGCCAAGCTGAACGGACGGAAGAATAACAAAATATTTTTCAAACTCAATCGTGTTAAGTGCATCTGCTTCTGTAATCATTTCTTCGTGTATCTTTTCACCAGGACGAATTCCCACTTCCTGTATTTTACAATCTGGTGCTACTGCCTTAGCTAAATCTAAAATTTTAAAGGAAGGAATTCTCGGAACGAACAATTCGCCACCCCACATAATATCGAAACAGCTTAATACAAAATCTACGCCTTCTTGAAGCGTAATATTAAATCGTGTCATTCTTTTGTCTGTAATTGGAAGTACGCCGGTTTTCTTTTTTTCTATGAAAAATGGAATAACCGAGCCGCGGCTTCCCATAACATTTCCATAACGTACAACGGAAAATTTTATATCGTGTTTACCTTTATAATTGTTGGCTGCAGTAAAAAGTTTATCGGATGTTAATTTAGTTGCACCGTAAAGATTTATTGGTGCGGCGGCTTTATCTGTGCTAAGTGCAATAACTTTTTTTATGCCGCTTTCAAAGCAGGCATCAATTACATTTTGTCCGCCGATTATATTTGTTTTAACCGCCTCAAACGGATTGTACTCGGCAGCGGGAACTTGTTTGAGGGCTGCCGCATGAACAACTATATCTACATCTTCCATTGCGCGAGTTAACCTCTTTACTTCGCGGACGTCGCCGATAAAGTAACGTATCAGCACGCCGTCTTTCCTAAAACGCGGATTCTGCTGCATCTCATATTGCTTCAGCTCATCCCGACTGTAAATAATAATTTTTTTCGGATTGTAGCGTTTAAGAATAGTCTCAATAAATTTTTTACCAAAAGAACCGGTTCCGCCGGTTATTAGAATCGTTTTACCGTCCATAAATCCTCGTGTTTAACTAATGGCAAATTTAGGAAAATTATTATTCTGTTTGGCCTGAATTTATCTGATACGCTGAATAAGTAATTTATCCAGTATACCATTAGGCAGGCGTTGTTGAGTTGTCTTGGTCAAAAAAAATAATTTTATTACAGTTTCTTCTCCAGTACTAGCGTATGACTTGTATTTGGATAATTGCGAATAGTATCTTCCTTATAAAATTTGATGCTGCAATTCGGGATCTTCTTTGCGATGCTTAATAGATCAAGGCAGTAACCGAGTTTTGTCATTCGCCATTTTTCGTACATGTTGGCATTATGAATTGTGGGTTCGCATAATACTACACCTTTCCGGCTAACTCGAAAAACTTCAGTTAAAGCTAGTTCGGCGTTTGCTTGTCCCAATTGCTCTAGAACATGATTTGTAAAAACAACATCATAAGAGTTATCGGGCAAATTGATTTTTGTAACGTCGCCAAGGAAGAGTTCCTCATAAAACGATTCATGAATTAAATTTACAATACATGATGCCACGCGTGAATGAGTGTATTCGAATCCTGAAATTTTCATTTCCGGTTTTGATTTTGCCAGGAGATACATATTCAGTCCGGCGCCGCAGCCCGCGTCAAGCACAGTTGGGTTTTGTATTCCGCTGCACATGGACGAAATATGCTCGATCAATTCAATTCTCGGCCACGCGTTTTTTCCCATCAGAATTTTTCCGTTATGTTTTAACGGTTGAGTTGCAGCAAGGATTCTCAAACTCTCATAGTCGTCGCTGTAGCGGGAATAAGTTGACTTGCCGTGTCGGTGCGTAAATTTTATTATACCTTTACAATCGCCAAGAACCTTAAATGTTTTTTCAAGGTTGTTTATGTAGGAAAATTTTTTCGGCAGTGCGGTTAAATATTCGGCAAAAGATTTCGGATAATAACAATATCCCAGTACGCTTGTTGCTTTATCCAAACTTTTTTGAAAATTGCTCCAGTCATTGTATTCCGGGTGATTACTCTGTCTGTGCTCAATTATATTAATCTTTTTCTTGAGATTAATTTCTTTACATACTATTTCAAATTGCTTTTCGGTTGCGTTCATCTTGGTTGATCTTTCAGAATTATGATTTTCGAATATGGGCTTAATCTATCCAATTATTTTGTCAAAAAGTTCTTTATTCAAAAAATATTTCTCGATTTGCTTATCATGATAAAACCCTTCAAAAAACGGAACATATTGTTCATAAAGTTTATGAAGTTTTTCCATCTTATAATTTTCAAAAACCCAAAGATGCTTTTTGAACTTCCACAGTTTCGAATAAACCGCGCGGTTGTAGAGCGGTCCTGCGATTCTTATTAAAACATAAACGAGCCAATGCCAGAAATGGAATTTATATTGTGATCGGTGATTGGTGATTAGTGTTTGGTTATCTGTTATCGGTTGTCGGTTATCGGAATCAAAATATTTGTTAATTGTTTTTTGAAAATAGTGTGCGGCGCGGATGTGATTCATTCCATCGCCAAAACCAATAATATCTTTGATAAGTCCTTTTCGCATTGAATCTTTCTCGGCACTGTAAAAACTTTCAACTTTTCCGGTCGAATAAAATTCGTCAATTAATTTTTGTAACGAATTATAATCTTGAACAATAGCCGAACCTTTATAAAGCGGATCGCGGTTGAATTCTATTTCGGGATTGATAAAAATTGTTTGTTTTTCCATCAACCAGCTTTCAAGCGCAGTAGTAGATTCGAAGCAAGTCCAAATATCTGAAACGCTGATCAGATCATGGATTGATTCTTCTTCGCACAAATAAACTACATTATTGTAATGAGCCAACTCGCTCATTTCGTTTTTTACCGGCTCGGTTCTTTCGGGTGCATTTTCTTGCGGATGCTGTTTTAAAATGAATAGCGCTGAAGGATTGTTGATTATCGTTTGCTCTAAAATATCTCTCACTTTTTTCCGTTGATCTTCAATCCATTTTAATTTACTCTCATCACCTTTTGCCCAAACAAGCAATTCGTTTCTTCCGCGGGAATGATCGAGCTTACCGAATGCCCATCCCGCATAACCGATTACTTTTTTGAATTGAGTACTGCTGTACTTGCGGAGGAATTCTTCTTTCTGCATGAACTTATAAATTGTATAACGATCGAATCCTACGCCGCCGGTTACTACAATTTTATCTTTTGCCTCCGGAACTTCATTTCTTAAATATTGCGCAGTTCGTTCGTTCCAGCAGCAAACAAAATCTTGATAAAATTTTTTATCGCGGTTGAATCCCCAGTAATCAAAACTGCCGTCTGTTCTAAAATTTCCTTCAGAAATAAGGGCAAACAACGGAATATTTTGTTCATGAGCGATCTTTGAAATTTGAAAATAGAGATTACTTCCGATAGTATTTGCTTGTAAAATTATATCCGGCTTAATGCGGTAGATTTGATGAATATCTATATTAAGCGCATGATGAAATTCGCAGTTCAAGAATTTTTCTGCAAAGTATCTGATAGGCAGCATCATTTCAACATCACGCCCGACAGCAAAATCCGTAAAGCAAAGTATTTTTATTTTTTTGTTCATATTTATGGTTGTGTCATTCTGAAAGAGTCCGGCAGTTGCCGGACGACTGAAGAATCTGAGACTCTTCGCTTTGCTCAGAGTGACATTTTAATGTTTTGTTATTTGATCTAAATAACCCGCCAGCTTCTTAGTTAAATTTCTATTTGAGTATTGAGAAATATCCGTTTGGTTCGACGGCAAATTGTTTTGCCTAAATTTTTCGTATAAATCTTTTACTGTACTAATTATTTTCTCAAGATCATTGAAATCACAAGTGTAACCGGCATTAACACCGTGAACAATCTTTGAAGCATCGCTTTCTTCCGGACCGATAACAAGTATCGGTCTGCGTGAAGCAAGATACTCAAAAAGTTTTCCGGGAAGTCTGCCGTTAACATTCGGCATATCGTTTAGAATAAGTAATAATACTTGCGAACGGTGCATCCGTTCAAGAGTTTCTTTTCTTGAAATATGATCGGATAGATTAAGATTACCAGTTAATCCAAGTAATTTAATCTCATCAACGATTGCATGACCGACAAATCCAACTAACTCAATCTCCAGATCGTTCGCAAATTGGTTGTTTTCTTTTGCGATAATTGAAAGCGCTTTCCATAATATTTTCGCATTTCGATCCGGACCCATACTACCGAAATGACTCAAAGTAAATCTTTTTGATAGTGGTACATTTATGTTTTGAAAATCATCTTCATCATATCCCCAAACTATCACGCCAACATCTTTAGCACCGATTGATTCAAGATTGTTTTTCCATGTATCGCTGCAGATTGTAATTTTATCAGCCCATCGGAACACAAGCTGTTCTTTTTTCGAATGAATTTTTTTCGATACCGGATTTAACATTAGCTGCGGGAAATAATCTACTTGCGTCCATGGATCTTGAAAATCAGCATGCCATGGAATTCCTAAATTTTTCTTCACTCCGTACGCGATCATGTGAGTAGATTGAGGCGGACCGTTGGTGAATAAAACATCAACCGGATTTTTCTTTAAGAAGTTGGATAAAAATTTTACAGAAGGACGGATCCAAAATTTTCTTGCATCGGGAATAAAAATATTTCCGCGAATCCAAATGCCAAGTTTATAACCGAAGCTTGGTTTTTCTTCTTCAATAAAAACATTGTGAATCCGCTCTTCTTTTTTCTTACCAGTGATGAACTTAAATAAATTATACGGTTCCCAAATTTTTGTTTTTAAAATTCGAACACCGTTCGGTATATCCTTAAAATTTCCTTCATCGAATACAGGATATTCAGGATTATCCGCAGTGCAGATAATCGGCTCCCATCCAAACTCGCGTAAATATTTTGCAAACTTCAAGCAACGGTGAACGGCTATTCCGCCCGCCGGCGGCCAGTAATACGATATGATTAAAACCTTTTTCATCGCAGAATTATATTCTCCGAATCTTCCGGTGCTTTATCGGATCCGCGAATTATTCCTTTTATAAAATCTATCAATCTTACCGGACTCAAAAGAATATCCAGTTCCCGTTTTTCATAAAAACGGAAGAAGAAAAGGATAAAAGGAAATGAAATAGTGATAATTATTTTGATCAAGAAAGCTAGAACAAAATTCATATGAGGTAAAAAATAAATTGGTGATGAAAGTATAACTCCGGTTAAAATCATTACAACCAGTTTAGAATTTTCGTAAGGGATCTTAAAATATTTATTCGAAAAGTTCTGAGTAATGAAATAAAAAATTGTGAATGAAATTAAAGTATTCACAGCTGCAGCTATAATTCCGTATTTAGGTATAAAGATAAAATTTAGAATAATATTTAAGGCGGCAGAGGCGATTGTAATCCACGCAACATGTTTTGTGTTTTTTGTTAAGAACATTCCAATAGATGCGGTTAGACGCATTCCGCTTAGAACATAAGAAAGAAGAATGATCGGTATTACTAAGTAAGCAGAATGGAAATCATCTTGCTGAGCAAATATTTTTACTATTTCCTTACTGAACAATGAAAGGAAAACAAATCCCCAAACAAAAAAGAAAGTCGAGTAGGTCATTAATTTAGTGAAGAACCGTTTATCGTCCGGATGACCGTAATATTTGTAAGCAACAGGTAGTAATATTAAACTAAACGGAAGTATTAAGAACATATTAAGCACACCGGCAACGCGATAACCTAAACCATAAATAGCCACAGATTCTGAACCGAGGAGAAATTTTATTATAAACCGGTCGCTTTGATTAAGCAACATAAAACCCAAAGAACTGAATATTAAAGGCAATCCGAATTTTAACGCAATAACAAAAATTTTATTATTAAAATCGAATTTCATCTTAGGAATTATTTTTAATAAAAGTACAAGCACAGTAAATAATTCTGCTGATAAAGCGGCATATAAAATTCCTTCTATTCCAAGATTGGCTAATGCTACAAAATAAATTGTTAAACACGTCATCAATAAAGTTTTAATAATACTTACAACGGTGTAGTAAACGGCGTCTTCGTCGGCGCGCACTTTAGCAAGGAACAAATCATTCACTACACGGAGAAGTACTATGTAAGCAATTAAACGGATGTAAATGGATTTGAATTGCGAATGCTCGAAGAAGGAAGAATGATTTGATATTAATAGTTCGGTAATCAAAACAAGAATTGCGCAGACGGAAAAAACAAATGCAGACAAAGTAAAAAGAGCCGATTCCTTCTGCTCTTTGTATTCTTTGCTGTTATTTAAAAAAATTATTGAACTTGCTTGACCGAGAATTGCAACTCCGGCTAATATTTGAATTGAGTTGTCAATCAAATCCCAGTTGCCGAATTCACTTATCGCTAACTTTGCCGTGAACAACGGAAGTAAAATTACACCGACTATCTTCGGCGCAATGTTACTAAGACTATAAACAAACGTATCACGGACTGTACTTTTTAGTCGTTCTAGCATTTATAATTTTTCCGAGGCGTTCTTTTTTCTTGATAAGAAAAATGTGAAGCCCAATCCACCGAACATTACTAAATTAAGAATCAACGATAAATATTTTCCTAAAACAAAATTTTTGGGCTCATAGACAAATTTAACTTTATGTTCCCCTTTCGGCACAACAATTCCCATAAATCCATGATTTGTTTTATGAATAGTTGTTTCCACCTTATCAATAAAAGCTTTCCATCCCGGCAAATAAGTTGTACCAAAAAATAAAAAGCAATTTCCTTGCGATTTCGTTTCCGCGGCAATCCGTTCATCTTTGTATTCGGATATTTTTGCTGTGTTTGTAGAATCTCCTTTATCAAATTTGAAATCCAGAGAGTTAACAAAAGCAAGTTTCTTTGGATTAAATGAATTTTCTTTTATCGCATTTAATATTTCTAAAGATGATTTTTGCGCAACGCTATCAACAAAATAAACACGTGGAAGCGACATGTCGTTTCGATTAACGAATGTTGTTGAATCCGGCGACATCGAAATAGTTGTGAAGTAGGGAAAAGGAAATGGTTTATCGGTTACAACATATTTTACACCAAGCATTCTCCATAATGTAAAATTAGCGGGTGTTACTGCATCAATAATATCTTGATAGCTGCGGGGTTTTACTGCAGAGTAGCCAGAGAAATCTTCTTGCAAAAAGTATACATTATAATTCGCATTGCTGCCGGCAGTTCCCATTCCATCGCGCTTCATATTCAAAATTCGAAACGGATCTTTTTCCTTCTGTTTCTTTATCACAGAAATGTAGTCGGGCTCTCTGAACAATTCCTTTATTTGGTCTGCATCAACATAACTTGCGCCACGGGTTCCAATTCTAAAAAGATCAAATAAAATCATTATGGCGAGACCAAAAACAAATAATTCTTTGTTTAGTTTGGAAGTTACATATGCATAACTTATACCGGCTGCAAGAGCAAGTAGAGCTAATGCAATCATCAAATCGGTTTTAAACATATCCGATATATATTCAGTAAGTGCTGTGAACATTTGAGATTGTTGTGATTGACCAATTAATGCGGCATGATCGTTAACGCGTTGAGTAAACCAACTCCCTAAACTTCCACCGAGAATAATGGACAATACAAATAATCCGGCAAAAAATATTGCAGCATTCTTTAAGACTTTTTCGAGCTTGGGATTTTTCTCATCCCGAAGAGAAATAATTTTCATTACACCAAGACCCGCGAGAATAGGGAATGTGATTTGAAGAACTGTAAGAATCATTGAAGGCGCGCGGAAGCTGTTGAATAGAGGAAAATAGTGATACATCAAATTATAGATGACGGGAAAATTATTTCCGAAGGAAATAAGTAAAAAGAGCAGAATGACAATACCGAAAAATTGAATAACCGGTTCTTTCCGCCGAACGAAAAGCGTAAAAAGTCCCAAGGCAAATATTATTACACCCATATACATTGGCACGTCTACGCTTCTCATCTGGCCAAAATATGTGTTTACCGGTGCATCTTGATTTTGGGAAAGCGGTCCGTTATATGTTGAATTTCCGAAACCGTAAAAAGAAGGGACAATAAAAGTTAAAACTTCGCCGGGCGAGAAGGACCAACTAGTTGCATATTCGTATGACTCGCTTTGTATTGGTGAACCCGAAGTTTGTTCTTCAGTTAAACTCTTTGTCCCGCGTGTTGAGTAAGGTTTGTATTCATAAAGCTGAGAATAAGTATCGAATGACATAAGCAGAGCAATTAATCCGGCGGCGGCGGTAACACCGAGAGATTTTAATAACTGCTTCTGTAAAAATTTATCTTTTATAACAAACGAACGAATGAAAAAATAGATGAAATAAATCATCGTTGTGAACGCAAAGTAAAAAACGATTTGGACATGAGCACCCAGAACGAGAATATGCAATCCAAAAACAAAAAGAAAAAGATCTAACAATTTAATTTCTTTCTGAAACTTGAAGAGCATCATTAAAATAAAAGGGAAAAGAGCAAGACTCATCAGTTTTGTAATGTGCCCTATATAAAAGAAGAGGAGGATCCCGGTGCTAAATATCGTTGCAGTAGCTACAAGAAAACTTACGCTTCTGCTTGCGCCAAATCTCCTCATAAACATGAACGAAGTAAATGCCAGAACAACAAAGCTGAAAGTATAGATCGCATTGTAATCGCGGAAGAAAGATGAATAAACTTTTGTTGTGTATGAATAAACTGAAGCGGTTAAATCAAACCAGCGCAGCGACATAGAAGTTGCAACTGCAGGCATTCCGCAAAATATGTATGGATTCCAAAGAGAAAATCCGTCGCGGTCTTTCGTTGCATATTCTCTCAAACTCTTTACCTGAACAAGATCGCCCGAATACGTGGTTTTATTTCCAAACATTACTGGCGAGAAGAAGATTAAGATTAAAAGTAAGATCAATAGCAGTAATGCAGGTGTTTGATATTTTTTCGGAATGAATTTATCAAACGAAAAGCCGCTCTTGTTCGATTTAGTTTGTACTGGTGGAACTTTTTTTTGCTGCTTCGCCATTTATACTCCAATAGTTTTTCTTAACAATCTCTGCGAATACTCTGCGATCTTTGCGTTTAAGGCTTTTAACGCAGAGAACGCAAAGAAGGCGCAAAGCACACAAAGTTTATTTTAGAATTGTACTTGCATAATTATCCCAGCTCATATTTGCTGCTTGTTCCGCAACATGTTCGCGGGGAATTGGTTTTTCTAAGAACAATTTCATCATTTCATACATAGATTCAATATTTTCCGGTTCAGCAAGATAACCGTTGTAACCGTGCTTAATCGTTTCTGGAAAATGCCCGACTCTTGTTGCAATACTTGGCAATTTAAAATTATAAGCGATTGATTCTACTCCCGAAGGAGTGGCAACAAGATAAAATAAAACATTGCAGTCTGCCACTTGAAAATATTTATGCACTTCTTCATTTCCGACATAACGGTTTACAACAACAACCTGTTCACGAATGCCAAGTTCATTAATTAAATCAAGAGGGCGGTAATTGCTTTCGTCATCGCTTTTACGGATCAGCATTTTTTTTATCAATCCAAAGATGCTCTTTTTAATTTTTGTAGATAATTTTTTTGTATCAAGTGTATTCCAAAAAGATTCGCCTACAACAAGAAGAGATACATCTTTACGCTCTTTTGCTAATTTTGCAAAAGAACGAATTACGTTATGCAACCCTTTGTATTTGCGGATAAATCCGAAAAACAAAAAAACATGCTTACGTAAACCGAATTCTAGTTTAACTTTTTCTTTGTCGAAAGTAGGATCGGGTGTGAACATATCGTAAACCGGGTGATAGAGCTTTATAACAAATTTGTGATCGGTTATCGGTGATCGGTTATCGGTGATTTCAAATTTTTGGTTCGGAAATACTTTCTTTAACTCTTCTAATGTTTTTAGAGAGTGTACAATAAACGTGTGAGGTTTAGAAAGCGCATATCGGATCATCGCTTTATCAATTGAACTTCCTTCTTTTTGCGCAATCACATGAAGATCAAATATTATTTCACATTTGCAAACTTGTTTTAGTTTATTTGCTATCCATCCCATCGGCAATCCTTGAATTGCAATTGCCCACTGAAATATTGTTATATCGGGATTTATCTTACTTATAGCATTAACAGTTTCTTTCCATGAAAAGGGATTATTATAGTTGGTTATGTATTCGACTTTGATGCTTGTCTCTTCAAGAAGATTTTTTTTGCTTGAGCGATCAATGAAGTCGCGCGGAATTATTGAAGGATATTGCTGTGTCCATGAAACGACGTGAGCATCGGCGCCTTGATTGTTTAGCGCCTTTGCAAGCGATGTCGTGTAGTTTGCAATTCCGCCTTTGAATTGAGGACCCGGACCGAAGATGACAACTTTTTTCATTTATAAATTACGATTTTGGATTTACGATTTTAAAATGTTTCGTATTCCGGTTCACTTTTCACGTCTCACGTTTTCCACCGCTAAATCATAAACGCGTTTCATTCCTTCTTCAAGAGAAATTTTTGGTTCCCATCCTAATTTTTCTTTCACAAAACTCATATCACAATAACGCGAATGTACTCCCATCGGTTTATTAACAAGAGGTTTGATGGTCGGATTGTAGTCGGCAAACTTGCAGAAGATTTTTATTAGATCAATAAAAGTAGTAAGCTTACCCGAGCCGATATTTATCGCAGTTCCATCATGGATTTTATCCATTGCAATAAACATGCATTCCATAACATCGTCAATGTGAACAAAATCTCTTCCTTGCTGTCCCGTTCCCCAAACGACAAAAGGATTTTCTTTTTTTGCTGCACGCGCCGCAATAGCCGGAACGGGATAAGTTAGATCCTGATCTTCACCGTAGCCGGAGAAAGGCCGAATGCAAACGATAGAGATTCCGTAATTGCGAGCGGCAATTTTTGCTAAAAATTCACCGGTCATTTTTGTCCAGCCGTAAGTTAGATCCGGCATACCGAGCACAAATCCATCTATATTAATATCTGCTTCTTTCAATGCAACTGCATCACTTTCGGTCTGCATGTTGATAGGATAAGCGGCAGATGAACTTGGATACATTACACGTTCCGGTTTTGCTTTTGCGATCCAGTTAAAAAATTCCGCATCAATAGAAAGATCAAGTGCTACAGCCATCGGGTCGCCTTCGATCTTTGCTCTGCCGCCAACGATAGCCGCAAAATGAAACGCATCGCCAAAACGATCTATCCTTAAACCGTATTCTCTTTCAAGCCATTTGGGATCTTCTAAAAGGTTATTCAAAAATTTTCTAAAATCCATCTTCCAATAAAAAAGCCGTTCGTCTTTATCGAATATTTCTATATCCTTAAATTTTTTTACGGTTGTGTCTTGAAGCCAAGTGAAAGGATGAGTTCCAACAGAAAGGTCATCAACCATAATCACACAATCACTTGTACGTTTTAATAATTGTTTGACCGTGTTTCTGCCAACAAACCCGCAAGCGCCCGAGACTAAATGGTATCTCATGTGAATAAATTCCTAATGTTGGTCTAAAAATAAGAATTTTTAATTAGAATGTAGGGGGCAGGATAAAGAAGCAGTTCATGGGAGAAAACAAATAAAATTTAAGTACTAATCGCTAACAACAAATCATTTCTGTTCTTTAATCACGTACTCTTTTTCATCTTGAAAGTTATGAACCAGAATTTCTCCCAAAAGACCTATTGCGAAGAATTGAACACCGACAATGACTAATAAAATTCCTAAAAAGAAGATAGGTCTATTAGCAATCGGTGCATGTGGATTAACAAAAAACCATTCGTATGCTAATACAAGATTAATTCCAAATCCAATTAGGGCGATAAAAAATCCTACAAAACCAAAAAGATGCATCGGGCGTTTAATGTACCGTGTTGTAAAGATAACCGTGATCAAATCAACAAAACCTTTGAAGAATCTTGTTATACCGAATTTTGTTTTACCGTAACGACGGGGATGATGCTTAACAATAATCTCCGAAACAGAAAATCCTTTCCAATTGGCAAGAACAGGAATGTAGCGGTGAAGTTCGCCGTATACTTGAATATTCTGAACAACTTGTTTGCGGTATGCTTTTAATCCGCAGTTAAAGTCATGAATCTTAACTTTTGTGAACAGACGTGTTATGTAATTGAAAAATTTTGAAGAGAATTTTTTAACTATCGGATCATATCTTTTTTTCTTCCAGCCGGAGACAAGATCATAACCCTCCGCGAGTTTTTTTAAGAGATTCGGAATTTCAGCAGGATCGTCTTGAAGGTCGGCATCCATTGTAATAACCGCATCGCCAGTAACATGTTTAAACGCTACTTGAAGGGCGGCTGATTTTCCGTAGTTCGTCCGGAAGCTGAAATAATGAATTTTATTATCAACACGTGAAAGTTCTTTAACTACGTTTAAGGATTTATCAGAGCTTCCGTCATCAACAAAAATAATTTCGTAATCGGAGGAGATTCCTCGAAACGTTTTCTTTATTTCATTGTAAAGCGGTCTAAGAGATTCTTCTTCATTTAAGAACGGAACAACAATAGAAATCTTTTTAAAGCTGAAATTCTGAATTTGCTGCGGTGGTTGGTTTTGTTCACCGGAAGAAGGACGGAATTTTTTTCTGTTATTGTAATATCTTCTATAAGTTTTCTTACGTTGATTCTGCTGTTGTGATTGCTGGGGCGGCTGATTTTGCGCCGGAGTTATTTCTGCTTTTGGCTGCTGTATCTGCGGTTCCGGTTTATTCTGATTATCCAAAGACCTATCCGTTTATTTCTGAAATCGTTGATGTTCGTGATTATCCTTGTCAAAGTTAAAATAAGAAGTTGCTAAAATCAATTTAGCGGGGCTATGCTGAGTGAAACATGGCGAAACGAGGAATATTTATTAATCCTTATACAAATTTTATTCCTATAACAAAGGGTTGACACTGCTTATAACAATTTTTAGATTTCCATTAATAAGAAAGCAGTTTTATGGGTGGAATAATATTCTGGGGAATTATTCGAACGGCAGTTTTAATTCCCGTACTCTGGATACTGTATGGTTTGATGGAATACAAATATTGGTGGTGGTTCGGAATACTTTCTGTTTATGGAGCGATTATTCACCCTGCTCTGATAAAATATAATATGTTTCTGCAAGAGAACGACGAGATAATTAATAACACACTTTGTTCCTCTTGTAAACATTTTGATAAAACAGCTGTTTTGTGTCTGAAGTTTGATAAACATCCGACTTTAACAAGTCTTCCTTGTGAAGGGATTGACTGGGAGCCAATGGAATCAAAAAATGGAACGACAGAAGTACGTGCATAATAAGGAGAGATCAATTAAGAGTAAGATAGTTTTTTGTGCCGAATGCGGTGAAGAGCTTGATATGTTCGGTGTATCCGGCTCTAAAATTGATTTGGAAAAAATTAAAGAACGGCATAAACACTGCAAAGAAAAAGGGAAGTTCAAAGGAGATAAATGCGCAATGCTCTTTATAGCTGATGAAACCGAACCCAACTCAACTCAAGATGATGACGAGTAAATAAATTTTATACTGCTTCAGAAAAACGGGAACCAGTGTTATAATATTAATTCCTATCAACAAAAATGAAATTACTGTTTCTAATTACTTTCGGACTATTTCGTAGGTACACAAGCAATTCTTACGGTCTTTATGAAGACACATTAATCCACTTACATTTGGCAAATTTTTTAAAGCGGTTTATTTATTAGTTGATAATTATTACAGTTATAAATAAGTTCATCGGGGAATAATTTTGATATTGTAAAAGGTATAGTTTATTGAAAATCGGAAAAGAGAATCTATTGGATTGTTTATTAAAGCCATTCGATCAAGCCGCGCAATTAATTTATTAAATGAGAAATAGAATACGGAAAACAAATTAGAAGGAGTATCTCATTATGAGTAGTCAATTATGGCAGCGAAAACCTGTCGAACATTTTGAAATCGAAATGAAGGAAAGCAAGCTCAAGCGTGTTCTCGGAAAGTGGGGCTTAACTTCTCTTGGTGTAGGCGCAATAATTGGTGCAGGAATATTTGTTATGACAGGAGTTGGCGCAAAAGAATATGCGGGTCCAGCATTAGCTCTTTCTTTTGTCGTTGCCGGTATCGGGTGTACATTTGCTGCATTGTGTTATGCGGAGTTTGCTTCGTTCCTACCTGTTGAAGGATCTGCATATGCATATTCGTATGCAACAGTGGGAGAATTATTCGCATGGATTATCGGTTGGGATTTAATTCTTGAATATGGCATGGGTGCTTCTGCCGTTGCGGTCGGATGGTCCGGCTACTTCGCAAAGTTTTTACATCTCTTTGATATAAAATTTCCCATCTGGTTAATGAATGATGTTTTTACTGGAAAGGAAATGATTGCTGAGGCAACAAATAAAGGAACACTCGTAGATCTTTCAACACGCTTCTCGGATCTTAGCTTTCCAACAATTTTAGGAATTGATTTTGCAGTTAATCTTCCAGCTTTGTTAATCATCTGGGTTCTTACATCAATTCTTGTTAGAGGAATTAAACAGGCATCAAGTACAAACAATGTAATGGTTGTAATCAAAATTACTGTTGTGTTGTTCATTATTATTTTAGGCGCACAATATATTAATACTGCAAATTGGACCCCTTTTATTCCTACACGCGGATTTTATACTGATTCATTTGGCGGGACTCACGGTGCATTTGGTCTATTGGGCATAGTTTCAGGTGCTGCATATATTTTCTTTGCATATATAGGTTTTGATACAGTCTCTACACACGCAGGTGAAGCAAAGAATCCGCAAAAAGATGTTCCGTTTGGAATTATCACTTCTCTAATCGTTTGTACAATTCTTTACATTCTTGTAGCACTTGTAATTACAGGAATGGTTAACTATAAAGATATTGATATTACCGCACCGATTGCCGCAGCGTTCGGATCGCAAGGTTTGAACTATGCTGTTTTTATTATCTCTGTTGCCGCAATTGCCGGACTCACATCTGTTTGTATTGTTATGCTTCTTGGTCAGTCACGTGTATTTTATGCAATCTCAAAAGACGGATTGCTTCCTAAAAAAATGTTTGGTGAAGTTCACCCGAAATTCCGCACTCCATGGAAAGCAAATATATTGATTGGTTTAGTTGTATCGCTTGTTTCTGCTTTTACTCCAATTGAAGGAATTTCTAAGATGGTTAATATTGGTACACTGCTAGCATTTGTTTTAGTTTGTCTCGCTGTATGGATTATGAGAAAGAAAGAACCAAACCGTCACCGCCCATTTAGAGCGCCGGTTATTTGGTTTGTTGCACCAATGGGAATTATTTTCAATCTGGGTATGATGTTAACTTTGGAATGGCAAAACTGGGCACGTCTTGCCGGTTGGCTTGCTTTAGGGTTACTAATATATTTCTTATACGGAAAGAAACACAGCATTATGGCTAAACGCCTGGCGGAAGAAAAAGCTTAAACCCTAAAAATATTTTTTAAATAATTATTACAGAAAGGACTTTCATTACAATAATGAAAGTCCTTTTTTTTATTTTTTTCTCTTCACAAGTGTCATAATTCTCATTATAAACAAACCACTTAAGTTTTGCTGACAGATGATTTTTATTTATTTTTACCCCGCACCCATAGCTCAGTTGGTAGAGCATATGACTCTTAATCATCAGGTCGGGGGTTCGAGTCCCCCTGGGTGCACTAAGGAAGTCTCAATTCGCTAATGAGGTTGAGATTTTTTTTGTTTAAGTCTGCGTTTATCCATCAATTCTCAATTTGCCACTTATTGCAGAATCATTTTGATCCCAGAGAAATATAATGTTGAACTCTAAGGCACATCATTTCCTTTAGATGCTACCCAAAGCTTAAACCATTCTTCACGTGTTAATTTTATTTCTAAACCTTTTAGTGCAGATTTTATCCTATCAATCTTTCCGCTTCCCAGCACAACAATAAAATTTACAGGATGAACCAATAACCAAGTTGTTGCAACAGTATCAATCCCGACTTGATATTTGTGGGCAATCTCATTCAAAACATTTCTTACTCGATTTGCTTGCTCGCTGTTTTCCAAAAACAATCTTCCACCGGCAAATGGAGACCAAACCATTGGGGAAATTTTTTTCTCTTGAAGAAAATCTATGTTGCCGTTATCAAAATGTTCCAGGTTGAGGACGGAAACTTCAATTTGGTTTGTAGTGAGAGAAAAATTCAAGCGTGATTGTAAATGTGAAAATTGATGCGGTAAAAAATTTGAAACACCAAAATGTAATACTTTTCCGGATTTCTTCAGATCATAAAGTGCTTCGGCTGTATCATCTGCATTCATAAAGGGATCGGGGCGGTGGATTAGAAGTAGATCAATATAATCGGTTGACAAATTTCGAAGTGAGTTCACGGCTGATTTTATTATATGCGCTTTTGATGTATCGTAGCAATGTAATTGATGATACGGAAATTTTTGTGAGACTAATTTTATTCCACACTTTGTAACGATCTGCATTTTTTTCCGCAATGAAGGATTTTCTTTCAAAACATTTCCGAACAAAGCTTCGCATTCATAATTGCCGTAGATATCGGCATGATCGAATGTTGTAATTCCCGATTCAAGTGATTGGATAATTAATGTACCGAGTTGTTGAGTTGAATAATTCCATTCTCGCGCACGCCAAAGACCGAGAGAAATTCTTGAAAGAGTTAATTCCATATTTACTCCAAAGAAATCTATTTGCTGATATATAATATAGTATTTAGATTGAATTAGTATTAAAAGGATATTCTAAAATGAGCCCGCAAATTAAATTTTTATTATTGGTTATCATTTTTCACTCTTCGTTCTACACTCTGCACTCCCAATCAATTCGTCCTGTCCGCGATGACATTGGTTTTTGCTGGAACGCAGAAGAGATGGATCAATTTATGAATTATTTATCAAAAGAAGATCACGGCAAATCTGCGGACAATTCCAAGAATCTTTTTGCCGCTATCTCCGTACATGATGATTATCTCTATGCGGGAAAAGTTTATTATCCGCTCTATAAAAACATCAAGACAAAAGAAGTTGTGATATTTGGAGTCACTCACGGAACAGTACGAAAGGAAATGGGTTCGTTGTCTAATGTTATTATTCTTGATGAATTTGATAAATGGCACGGACCATACAAAGATGTAGAGATTTCCCCATTGAGAGAAATAATTAAATCAAAATTGCCGAAAGAAGATTTCATCGTAAACAACAAAGCGCATGGAATCGAACATTCAATCGAAGCTCTCGTTCCATTTCTTCAATATTATAATCGCGATATTAAGATCACACCGATAATGATAACGCAAATGCCGTATGAAAAAATGGAAGCGCTAACCGATCGTCTTTCAAAAATTATTTTGAATTATATGAAGGAAAAGAATCTTAAACCGGGAAAAGATATTTTCTTTTTAATCTCCAACGATGCAAATCATTACGGAGAGGATTTTAATAACTCACCCTATGGCATGGATGCAGCCGCACATAAAACAGCAACTGAAAATGATATGAAAATAATTTTGAGAGATTTAGTTTCTGAAGTAACGAATGAAAAAATTCAAAATACTGTAAACGATCTTTGGCCCGATCCGGAAAACAAAAAAACAGTCCCGTTGTGGTGCGGAAGATATCCGATAGTATTTGGATTGCAGACGATTCTCAAAGTCGCTAATGGTTTAGAGGATCACAAAGTTTACGGAACGCTTTTCAAGTACTCGGACACATTTACGGAAAAAGTTCTGCCGGTAAAAAACACTAGCATGGGTTTAACAGCGGTATTTTCTTATAAACATTGGTGTGCTTGGTTTACGGAAGGGTTCTATTTGAAGTGAAACGTCAAACGTGAAAGGTGAAACGTGAAAAGAAAAATTATTTATTCAATCAGCACAATAATAGTTATCTATTTACTGCTTCTTATTTCATTTGAAAAGAAAGAGTCCCCAAAAGTTGCAACAAATAAGCAATTCGTATGGAACAGAGATTCTCTTTGGCTCTCACTCGAATCTTTTTATGTGCAAGCGAAGAAAAAAGACTGCACCCAGCTCAATAATGAAATAAATAATTCATTTAAGTATTTGAATTCAGTTTTGGATACAACAGAAAAAATTTCTTTGCTGCCAACAGATTCAAAATTTTTAAGGATTGAAAATGGAATATTTCATACTGCGGCTTTAGTCGGTGCATGCCAAGAACACATGGCCGATTTTATAAATCTTTTTTCACGAATTAGAAACGCGGTGAAAGAACAATCGATCAAATGGGACTTGAATGATTTAGCTACACGACAAACATTGTACAAATTAATTTACGGCGGACGCGCTGCAGTTGAGGAACTTCTTCTCCAAGCGGATAAAAATAAAATACCTTCCTTGATAATTGGTAAAGAAGAAATCTCTTCCACACCAACAACTATTATCAACGGATTAGTAATTCATAGCGGAGATGTTTTAGTATCACGCGGCGGTGCGCCAACCTCAGCTTTGATTGCAAGAGGCAACGACTATCCCGGAAATTTTTCTCACGTTGCTTTGGTATATGTTGATGAAAAAACCGATAAGACTTATATAATAGAATCACACATCGAAAGAGGCGTTACTCTCTCTTCAATTGATGATTATATGAATGACAAAAAATTACGAATCATGGTTTTGCGCTTGCGTGCAGATCATCCCAAAATGCTTCAAGATAAAATGCTTCCACATAAAGCCGTAAAGTTTGCATTTGAGCGCGCATCAAAACAACATATAGCTTACGATTTTGAAATGGATTACAGCGACAGCACAAAACTGTTCTGTTCAGAAGTAGCGTCATCTGCATATAAAAAAGTTGGTATAAATTTATGGATGGGACTATCAAGCATTTCCTCTCACGGTGTTGCTAGTTGGCTTGCGGGATTCGGAGTTAAAAATTTTGTAACTCAAGAACCTTCTGATCTGGAATACGATTCGCAATTAACAGTTGTAGCAGAGTGGCGTGATGCCATAACTCTTTTTAAGGATCATATTGATAATGCAATAATTGAAGCCCTTCTTGAACAAGCTGAAGCAGGGAAAGAGCTTGGTTATGATTGGTATCTCCTTCCAATAGCAAGAACAATGAAATTATATAGCGCTATTCTTAATCTGTTTGGTAAAGTTGGACCGGTTCCGGAAGGAATGAGTCCGGAATCTGCTCTAAGACATAAAAAGTTGGTTGCTATACATGAAGAGATTAAAAATGAAGTTGAGATTAAAGTGAAGAAGTTCATCGAACAAATGAATTATAATCCGCCATATTGGAAGTTGGTTGCGTTTGCAAGAGAAACGATAAAAGAAAAAAATATTTTATTATAAATAAATTATGTGTGCGAACAGTAAATCAAAAAATCCTTGGTTGGAAATATCTGCTGAAGATTACGAAGGACACATGTCCAGCCCAAACGTGGCTCAGTTACAAATGCTTAATAAGATTTTTGCAGATGTCTTGAATGAATTTCAGCCCAAATCTATTGCAGTTCTTGGTTGTACAACGGGAAACGGTTTTGAACATTTGATAGGCAAAAACATTGAACGAATTATTGGCGTTGATATTAATCATGAATATCTCGCGATTTGTAAAACCCGATTTGAGAAAAGTTTACCTCAGCTTGAACTTATCTGTGCGGATTTGAATGAAGCTGAATTTCCGAACTCATCATTTGATCTAATACATGCGGCGCTGGTTTTTGAATATGTTGAAGTTGAATTGCTGCTTTCAAAAATATCATGCTGGTTAAGACAAAACGGAATATTATCTATTGTTTTGCAATTGCCGAGCGAAGAATCTGCACCAGTTTCCGAAACACCGTACCAATCATTGAAATTGTTAAGTCCAGTTATGAAGTTGATTGAACCCGAAGAGTTTAGAGAGGAAGCAAGAAAGTATAAATTAAAAGAAACGAGGAATTATAAAATGAAATTGAAGAGCGGAAAAAGTTTTTCAATTATATTATTTCAAAAATAAAAAAGCCGGCATCAGCCGGCTTTTAAGGATTCTTCACTTGCTCAGAATAAAAATTTTATATTTTTTCTTCTTTCTTCATTTCTTCAATAATTACCTTTTTCTTCTTTCCTTTCAGAAAATAAGCAGCAACCAAACCAACAATTACAATTGCGCCAAGAATATAAACCCAATTCATCTTTGAACCCGGTGCGACTTTTTCTTTCCATGTAGCAATTCTCTTTTCAACGGAATCTTTATTCGCTTCGGTCATTAAATTATTTTCGATTAATACCGGAACCCAAACAGGCTGAACTGTTTTGAAGTAAACGCTGTCGGTAAAAGCAGAAAAAGTATTTTCCGATTCGGTCTTACTTTTAACGCCGTAATTTTTTATTTCATCATCAACAAAAGAAGTTACACTGTTAACAAATTGATCTCCGCCCCTAAATGGCAACAACGCAAGTTTATAATCTCTAAAAAGTTTATTAACCTGTCCCCACATTTCATCATTGATGCGGATATTCCAGTCAGTAAACATTGCATCTATATTTGCAACTTGTGCCGCTTTATCACGACGGTTCAGATAAACTTCTGCAAGCTTGGGTCCTACTTGTCGCCAGACTTTGTTAAAATCTTTGTATTGTTCTTTCATTTTAGAAAGATCTTCTGCCTTCATCTGTGTTACTTTCATGAATTGAACGTTATCGCTGATTGTGCGTTCTATATTATAGAATAGATTTCCGTTATCAACCTTTTTGTAGATTGCCTGTTTTTCGGCTTCGTTAAGCGTGCCGGGAGTTTTAACAAATTCTTGCAGCAAACTATCAACGATACCACGCACAAGTTGATCGCGTTGTTCAATGTTTGATTTCAATTGTGCAACTAATTTTGTAAGCGATGCAATCGTTGCTGCATCTTTAGCGGTTCTAATATTTAATTGTTTAATCTGCGAGATCAAACCTTCATTCTGCTGGCTTAGTTCGGAAACTTTATCTTTAAGCGATCCAACTTCAGTTGTGAGCTGTACGATCTGAGTGAAATCACCTTTGCGGACTTCAAGTGCACGTTCGATTTTCAAAAATTCTTCATCGTAATTTATTTGCAGAGACTTTTCGAGAAGTGTTTTGGAAACTGCAAATTCTTCTTTGAGTTTTGCAATGTTCTCTCCGATAATGTTGCATTCATCTAAAGAAGCTGCATTCTTGATAGCACTTTCATATTGCTTAAATCGCGAATCAAAGTTGTTTACTTTTTCACGATCTGATTGAGCAAATGTATTTTGATTTAGAACAAAGGCAGTAAGAAAAAAAATCAAAAAGTAAAATTTATTTATCTTCATTTTATTACCTCACAATACCTTTGTTGTTCAATAAATATTTATTTGGGCTATCAAGCAATTCTATGTTAGGGGATTTTTGATTGAATGCCGGTGAAATCAATCCGGTTTCTTTAACCTTGATTTTGTTTTCTAGATCCATGCCATTTTCTTCCGGTTCAAACACGTAAACATTTTTAAAGTCTTTTCCTGTGATGTAATAGAAGCCGACTTTGTCCCGGATGAGTCTAATTTCTTTTCCGGAAAAATTTGTTGAATCCTTAAACTCTTCATAAAAAAGAGCTTTAACTTTTAATGTGAATGAGTATCTCTGCTCTTCAACAAATCCTTTGCTGTCAACTTTTAAAACATTTTCGATCGGCCAGGAATAATCTGCCGGTTTAAGTGTTAACGATGAACATGCAGATATGATGATCAATAATAACAGAGCGGAAAAATATTTCTGTAAACTCATAACAACGCCTCTTCAATAAAATTAACTGATGAAAGTTAGCGATTTTGGCTATTATTTGTAAGGGGTTAAATTCTTAAAGAAATAAATTGATAATTCTTCAAAGTTGATCAATGTCGTGATTATTCTACGAACTTGACATTGAATTGTGCTGAATATATTTTTCATTCGAAACGAAACCATTCATAAAATAATCATCCAATAAAAGGGGGAGTCGTGAATAAAATTATTTTTTTGCTGATTGCCTTTTTCTCCATTATAAATTTTTGTTATCCGCAAACTTCAGAATCGCTTTTAAGATCATCTTCTGTAATAAAAAGCATAGATCCAAACAATGAAGATTATACCGATCTTCTTCCCTTGAAGAAAAAGATTGATGAGGCGCAAATCGTAGTGTTAGGCGAAATATCACACGATGATGGTGCAACTCTCCAGGCAAAATCGCGGCTTGTTAAATTTCTGTACAAAGAAATGGGGTTTGATGTTCTTGCATGGGAAGCAGGATTTATTGATTGCTTTTATATGAATGATGCTCTTAAATCCGATATGCCTCTGAAAGACGCAAAAAAATATATGATGAGCGGCGGATGGAATGCAAGCGAGTATGTACATCCCGTTTTTGATTATGCAAGAAAAAGCTGGAAAATGGAAAGACCGCTCATTATGGCAGGATTTGATTTGGGAAGACCGCCGAGGGCTGCAAAAAATTATTTAGGAGTTATTGATTCAATATTTGCAAAAGCGCCATGGCTTAAACCAGCCGATTCCGTTTGTTCTAGAATAGATACATGCGCAAAAGGCGTTGGCGGGTATTTAGGAAATCAATTCACGAAAAAATTCTCGAAGAAGGGAGAACAGACAGTAAAATTCTTTATTTACTCGTTAATGGATTCACTTACAGCCGGGAAAAAATCTTCTGAAGTTTTTTCTAAATCAGAAAAATTGAGATACAGCTACTTTTTACGTTCATTTTATTTTGATATAGAGTTGAACCATCTTATCTATCAAAGTGATGAAACATATCAGATAATGCGTGATAAATTTATGGCAGATAGAATGCTTTGGCTGATTGAAAAATTTTATCCGGGTAAAAAAATTATTGTGTGGGCAGCAACAGCACATTTCAAACGTAACACTTTTTTACAAACTCGATTGGGTGATGTTCAAAGCATTGGTGATCTTTCCTTCTTCAGTAAAAGCGCTGTGTTTCTTCAAGCGGGCGATTATTTAGATTATTATATCGGTAAAAAGATTTATACAATTGCATTCACAACTTTTCAGGGCGAGAAGGGAATAGTTTTTCCTGAAGATCATCCTAAAAAGAAAAATTATGAATACACGGATAAAATAAATGAGCCGGAACCCAGCAGCTATGAAGCTATTGCTCATGAAACTGAAAAAGAATATTTGTTTACGGATTTGAGATCGCTAAGAAAAAATAATTGGTTGAGTAAAGAAAATATTGCTTATCCGTTTGGATATAGAAAAGACAAAGCTAAATGGAATGATTTAATCGACGCATTTTTCTTCATTGATAAAATGTTTCCAGATAAAATACTTCCTATAGACAAGTAAAAAAAACAAATGGATGTCTCAAAAGAAAAATTACTTGGTATTTCTTAGTGATCTCTTATGCGCAATCGGCTACGATGCTATGATTTTTTTTGGAAAATATTTTGTTCATTACATTCAATATCGTTATATGGATTTTTAGAGAAATGATTTTTTTTGCAACAAGCACACCTTACGCTGCAATTCTTTCTCCGGAAAAAAGACGCGGAGAATATATGGGGCTATTTTTAAATGACATTTAGTTTTTCGTTAATGGTCGTGCCGTGGGTTGGAGCTTTAACTCTTGATCATTTTGGTCATCATATTCTTTGGAACGGAACTTTTGTATTGGGATTATTATCAACATTATTATTTCTATTGCTTAATAAAAAATCTACAAATCCTCTTTAATTATTTCTCATTAAGGATATTGCTGACCGGTTAAAAAAAAACTTTTTTAATGCCTTTCCAACCTTATTAGTAACTCTTATATTCATATCCACAATCCTTAAACAATAAGAAAGGGCAGTACAATGAAGGTCAAAACATATTTTGGTACTATGATGTTGGCAGTAATTCTCTTTTCAACTTCTGTTAGTTTCGCACAGCAAGGCGATCAAGCAGAGATGATGAAGAAATGGCAGGAGTATATGACTCCCGGACCGGTTCATCAGCAATTTGCAAAGATGGCCGGTAACTGGAAAGCAACAGTTACACAATTTATGGGTGGTCAAGAATCTAAATCTGAAGGAACTGCAACCTACTCAATGGTTCTTGGCGGAAGATATTTGCATGGTTCTTTCAACGCAATTATGATGGGAATGCCGTTCGAAGGTATGAGTCTGGATGCATACGATAACGGAACAAAAGAATATATAAGTCTATGGGTAGATAACATGGGAACCGGAGTTATGATGACGAAAGGGAAAATGGATGATAAAACAAAACTTATTACTTATTGGGGCTCGATGGTTGATCCAATGACCGGCAAAGATCAAAAAGTGAAAGCTGTGACGAAAGAGTTAGATGAAAACCATTCAACTTTTGAAATGTTTACGGTTGAAAATGGATAAGAAACAAAAAACATGCAGATAGATTATACACGAGTGAAATAGAAAGAAAGTAAATTTATTTCAAGATCAACCCCGAAATCATGAAAATGAATTCGGGGTTTTCTTTTTAATCAAAATGCAGATTAATAAATGGTAGTACCTTTGCTAACCCGCTATTATTCTTTGCAATATTTAACAAACCGATCTGTACACCATTAAGTTCGTCTGCAACATTAAATAGACCAATTACTAATCCAGTTTGAGTTCCTCTGATTTTGTTATAACAAGAAATTGAGATTCCTTTCAAGTCATCAATATCGGTCCAACCTAATGAAACATTCAAACCGTTTATTTTGGAAGTCTCAACTTTATATCCAACAATGTTTAATCCTGTAATTCCTTCTTTACTGACTAATGCAATTAGCGCAGAATTCAATCCGGTTAATTCACCTTCTGCAACAACAGCAAGCCCACCAAAATTAATTCCTTTTAACTCACCTTTAGATACAACAGCCAAACCGCCAAAGTTTAAACCGAACATATTATTTTGAGAAACAACTGCTATCCCGCCGAAATTCAGCCCGTTCATTTCTCCTTTTGTAACTACAGCCAAACCACCAAAATTGATTCCGAATAAATTGCCTTCTGCAACAACCGCAAGTCCGCCCAAATTAATACCTAAAAGATTTCCCTTTGCAACAGTTGCCAATCCTCCAATGTTTATTCCACGAATATCTCCATCAGCTACGACAGCGAATCCCCCTACATTAATTCCAGTTAGTTCTTGTTCTGCAACTACTGCAGCGAGACCGAACGAGATTCCTTGGATTGTTTCTGCAAATGGTGCAAGACCCAATGCAATTCCATTTATTGAAGAGCCGTGGCTTCTTTCCGGTTTCCAAAGAGTGATATTAATGCCGTTGATTTCTTTAATACCACAGTCAGAAAAATTAAATCGCAACCCACTCCAAATCGGCGAGTTACCAAAACTTATTCCCGAATTATGAGATCCTAAATCTAAGCTTGAGTAGGAACAATCAATCTCAGTAGAGTCTTTTGTATTAAAAAAACCACGTTGGGGAAACAAAGAAGTGCTGTACAATAAAACAAATAAAATTAAAAAAAGTCGTTTCATAATCTTAATCCCGATTATTTCTTTATATATAGACGGATTTATTTACGCTAAGGTTACATTTGTTTAGGATTAAGTAAAGGAATAATTGAAATCTATTTTCTTTTTAAGAAACCGTATTTTTTTAAATGGAGATAAGCCAAATACCCAACGGCACTTAATTGTACTGCTCCAAGAATATATTTCAATTCTTTCATGCTCTGCAAGTCGGCATACTTTTCGTGCAATGGATTTAATATGTTCATTTGTAGATTATTTTGTATTTCATCTTGATTGATATTCCCCGCCAATTGCATTCGTGTCCGTATCCAGATTGAAGACGAATCATTCAAAAAACCGGAACTTAATTTTAGACTGCCCAAAAAATCAAAATTAAATGAATATGGCGATTGGTTATAAAAATAATTTGAAAAGTTCAGCGTGATCTCGTGTTTTTTTAATGAATCCGGTTTGCTCTGCGCAACAGATAAATTACAAAACATAAAAAAAACTATTAAACTATAAACGAACGTCTTCATCTTCATCGAGCTCGTCATCTTCAAAAAGATCATCGTCCAATTCAACCTCCTCTTCGTTAATATTTTCGGGTTCGGAATCATCGTCCAATTCAACCCCCTCTTCGTTAATATTTTCGGGTTCGGAATCATCGTCCAAATCTTTCTCTCCCTTCGGCACATTAGAATATAATACGGGATCCGGCTGGGCATAATATGTATCTCGAGAAGAATAATTATCATCCATACGATCCATTACTTGACCTAACAACTCATCACTTAGATCAGCTTTCATTTCTTTTGGTTCAACTTTTTTCTCCGCATCAAATTTTTCTATTCCTCGATCTGTATTTTTCCACATTTCGGTTAGATCTTTTTTATCCAATTTATCAAGGCAGTTATCAATTTCCTTTTCAATAACATTTAAATCTTTTTGATCCCAGGTGCTTTCAGAATAAAGCTGAGATTTTAGATAATCCCAAAATGTTTGTCCTTTTTTTTCTGGGGAAGGACTTTTTTTGAGAGCGGTAACTACATCATTAACAATTTTCTTCATTGAAGTTGCCACATCAACACCTTTCAAATATTGCCACTAATAAATTAGTAAATAAAAATAAAAGTCAAACAGAGATTTTTTACCATTTTAATTATCGAAGAATATTTCAGACTCCAAAAAAATATATTTTTTTATATGCGGATAAAAGAGGAAATTCTTTTTATTTTATGATACATGTTCAAAATCATAAATAACGAATCATAATTCAAAATGAATTGCCCCCGTAGCTCAGTGGATAGAGCAGTGGCCTCCGGAGCCATGCGCGCAGGTTCAACTCCTGCCGGGGGTACAAAAAGGTTAATCCAATCGTTACCGAGGTAAAAAATTGTATGTGTTCTTCCGATTCTATTGAAAGATTCCCGCTGATTGCTCTGAACGCAAAACCTGTTTCTCTGCCAAACGACCGTAGTAAGCAAACTGCTGTAATTAAAATTTCATATTTTTTCTACACAAATAATTCTCGTATTCTAATTCTTTCGTTGCGCCTATCATAAAAAACAACGAGATGTTTTTCACAAACAATCGGACAGTTGGTATGTTTTAATCTTTTCTTTAGCGTAAAGTCTTTTTTATTGATAATACATAAATAAATAATTAAGTTATTTATAAAATGAATCTTAACAGTGGAGGATCTATGAAAAAATTATTTTGGTTTTTACCCATGCTAATTCTTTTGGCTGTCTTACTTTCATGCGATAAAATTAATTCTATCTTGAATGATAATAAGGATCCAAATTCTATTGCGGGCGACACAAATCTTCCATTAAACCAGGTCGGTAATACTGTAACTACGTCCGTTAAGGTTGGCAATAATTCTTATAATATTGGTGAGTCTATCAAGATCATTAAAAGCGAAAATGGTGTCGCAACTTATAAAGTAACTGCCGATTTGACGAAAGCTCCGGATCTTTTAAAAATCAACGATAGAATTCCCTCTGCGTATAAAGATGCTTCTGGCAAAATAATCGCTGAAGTAAAATACAAGATTACTTCCGAAGGAATACAAGATTATTTTAATATAGATGGAAAGGCGCACACAATTGTTAAGTACGACGGAAATGTTGGCGATATCTATCAAATGGCTAAATCCGACGGTAAAACCATTACTCGAACGGTAACAGCAAAATCAACTAATGACGATTTCCCGTATATGGGGATGTATATCAAAACGATGACAACCGAACAGGATTCCAGAATCCCCGGTGTAAGAAAATTTGTCTATCGTACTAATCATAAGTTCGGATTAGTTTATGTTGAAGCTCAACTTGAAGACGGTTCAAAGGCAAGTACTTATTTATATCCATCAAATTATTAATTAACAAGGATTACTTATTCGCGAGCAATTTTTACTTTTACACCGCAACTATAGATTTGCAGGATGGGTTTTATTTTCGGCGGGAATATTGCTGTCCATCATTCGTTTTTATTACGGCATCAAACTGCAAATTCTTGATCTAAAAACATTCGCAATCTATTCTTCATTTTTTGAATCCAAGACATTTATCATTATCCGAAATAACTTAACTGAAGAAGCTGCTGGACTGCTTACGCTGGTAGGGCTTTTCTTTGTAGCGTTTTCAAAAGAGGAAGAGGAGAATCAGGACGTATCCAACCTTCGACTGCGCTCGCTAATAATAGCAATTTATGTTAACACTATTTTCTTAATCATCTCTATATTTTTTGTTTTTGGAATTGGATTTGTTGAAGTGATGATAGTAAACTTGCTTACATCACTTTTGTTTTACATAATTATATTCAAATACAATATCCACAAAAGAAAGATTTCGGAGAAAAATGGTTCTCTGAGCAAAGAAGATTAATTTTGTAATTATGCAATGGATTATAAATTGGATCCGCGATAACACGTCATGGCTTTATACAAGAATTTATGAAAACCCCATTTTCTTTTTTGACTACTGGTCATTCGTTCACATCTACAGTGGTATAAGCTTGTTTGTTCTATTTACCTTTCTTGGAATAAAACATCGTTGGATTTTGCTTTCAATCATTCTTCTTTCATACGAGATAATAGAAATTGTATTGGTTTTTTTTGCATTACATCTTTTCAATCCCGAAACTTTTAAAGATCAATTCACAGATATTGTTATAGGTTATATTGGCGGCGTTTTAGGTCAGTATTTACTTAAAGAGAAAAATGTTTTTGATTCGATCTTTAATAAACAAAGATTTTACTTACGCATGGCTGCAGCTTACGCTGCGGTTACCATTGCGTTTGTTTGGGTTGGTAATTACCAATATCGCTACAACCAATCCTTTCTTAATTCACCAGGATTAAATTGGTGGGCGTTTTTATTATGGTTTGTTGGTCTTGTCATACATTTTGAGTTATACTTATTTCTTAAAAAATTCATTCCAAATATTTTTTTACTTCTAGCAAACTCATGGCTTTGGTTTTTTGCCGGACTTCTTACTTTTGAATTTGTTGGATTTTACATCTTGAACATTCATAATATAAGCCATGGTGTAAATGCCCCATTGATTTTTGGTTTAATTCATGGGACGAAAATGTTGTACGTCTTTTATTTAAGCGCACCATTGATCGGGATTGCAGTGTTTGAAATATTTCACAAAATTTTCTATGTCGCTCGGCAGAAGGAAATTATTAGAAGGACTAAGATTTAAATGAGTAACAAATCCAGAAAGCTAGTTCCCAAGATTGTAATTGGGTCGGTTTCTATCGTCCCTTTTTCCGTTTGTAATTTACGGCATCGGTTACTTTTTATATTACAACTACAATGAAGAACTTTCAGCTCTGCTAACTGATGATGTAGTTGTTATCAATGACTTATTCACTACAATGTACCTTGTTAGAACAGACAAAGGTTACATAGCAATAGATACCGGTTACAATGAAGCCATCATCTAAAGGGATTTGAAGTACAACAACATTAAACTCGAAGATGTGAAAGCTGTTTCTTTTTACGCATTCGGATCTGGATCACCAAAACGTTGGCAAATTATTTTGCAAGCCCAAATTTATTTTCTAAAGAAGAAAGTGAAATGATTAAAAATAAAATTCTTAAGTTTAGTTTTCTTTCATCAAGAATTCAATTTGTTTCAAGAACTATATTTTGGTAAATGACAATGATTCTTTGTGGGTTGATAACCAAAAAGCGAAATGCATTTCTCTTCCGGGGTCACACCCTTGGTTCAATGGGATACATAGTTGATGGGAAATATTTATTCTCCGGTGATACATTTAGAATTAAAAACGGAAAAATTGCCGTTCCAAACCGGAAATTATTAACCATGGATTTAACTGAAACGAAAAAATCAATTAATAAAGTTTCTAGACTAAAAGGAATTAAGTATATATTCACTTCACACTTCGGCTTTACCGCCGACTTTGCGTTTGCAGTATCTCAATAAAATTACATTTCCGACATTACTATTTATCCCGATATTCATATTTTAATCCCCGTTAATTACAATGCTAATAGATTTGAGAGATAATAATGCAAGTTAATAAACTAATTCTATTTTTGTTTGCAACACTTATTGTTGGTCAACTCTCGGCACAAGAAGTTGACAAATCTTTTTTAACAATTGACCGGATTTTCAACAGCAATGATTTTTCCAGCGAGCAATTCGGCCAGGCATGTTTCATTGAAGAAGGGAAATATTATACAACTCTTGAAAAATCTGCAGACGTACCCGACGGAAGAGATATTGTAAAATATGAAACCGAAACAGGTGTAAGAGAAGTAATGGTTTCTGCTAAACTTTTGATTCCCGAAGGGCAAACCAAACCGCTTGGCATAAGCAATTACATCTGGTCGCCGAATCGTAATTTGTTAATGATCTATACAAACACAGCACGCGTCTGGCGGCAGAATACTAAAGGCAATTACTGGGTACTCGATCTCAAGACCAATAAACTTCAGAAACTTGGCGGGGTTGCAAAACCATCCACACTTATGTTCGCGAAACTTTCTCCCGATGAGAAAAAAGTCGGCTATGTAAAAGAACACAATGTTTATGTTGAAAATCTTTCCGACGGAAAAATTACTCAGCTCACTTTCGATGGCTCAACAACAATCATTAACGGAACATTTGATTGGGTCTATGAAGAGGAACTTGATCTGCGGGACGGATTCCGTTGGAGTCCCGATAGTAAATCAATTGCATATTGGCAACTTGACGCTTCAGGTATTGGTGTTTTCAATTTGATTAATAATACAGATTCGATTTATTCTAAAATAATTCCGGTTCAATATCCAAAAGTTGGAACAACAAATTCTTCATGCAGAGTTGGAGTTATAAGTACATCAGGCGGAGAAACGGTTTGGATGAAAGTTCAAGGAAATCTGCGCAATAATTATATAGCAAGAATGGATTGGGCTGCAAATTCAGACGAGATTATGCTGCAATATCTGAATCGTAAACAAAACAAAAATGAAGTTATGCTGGGTAATGCAAAAAACGGTGAAGCAAAAACTATCTTAACCGAAACTGATGCGGCATGGATTGATATCAACGATGATTTGAATTGGATGAAAAACGGAAAAGAATTTACTTGGGTAAGCGAACGCGACGGCTGGCGGCACATCTATTTAATATCACGGGATGGAAAGAAAACTAAATTACTAACTCCCGGGAACTATGATGTTATAGATGTTCAAAGTGTTGATGAGAAAGACGGCTGGATTTATTTTATGGGGTCGCCGGATAATGCCGCACAACGTTACTTGTACCGAGTTTCGATGGATGGTAAAGGAAAGATGGAACGTATTACGCCAAAAGAATTCAGCGGAAGCAACAGTTATCAAATTTCGGATGGAGTTAATTATGCAATTCATTCTTATTCAAATTTTGATACTCCGTCAATCTCTAATCTAATAAGTCTGCCAGATCATAAAGTGATAAGAAAATTAGTTGAGAACAAAGAGTTAAGAGAAAAAATAACCGCACTAAAAAAATTACAGACGGATTTTTTCCAAATTGATATTGGAGACGGAGTTGTACTTGACGGCTGGATGATGAAGCCGTATAGTTTTGATCCGTCAAAAAAATATCCTGTGCTATTCCATGTTTATACTGAACCAGCCGGACAAACAGTCGTTGATCGCTGGGGCGGTAGCGGCTATTTATGGCATTTAATGCTTTCTCAAGAAGGCTATATTATAGTTAGCGTAGATAACAGAGGAACACCGGCACCGCGCGGACGCGAATGGAGAAAATCAATTTACAAAAAGATTGGAGTTTTAAATTCCGGCAATCAAGCTGCTGCGGTTAAAGCATTACTAGAGAAAAATAGTTTTATGGATGCTGATCGAATTGGAGTATGGGGATGGAGCGGAGGCGGTTCAGCAACTCTTAATGCAATGTTCCGTTATCCTGATATTTATAAAACCGGTATGGCTGTAGCACCTGTTGGTCATGAAAAACTTTATGATACCATTTATCAAGAAAGGTATATGGGATTGATAAGTGAAAATCCGGAAGTATATGAAGAAGGATCTCCTGTTAATTTTGCCAAAAACTTAAAAGGTAATTTATTGTTAGTTCATGGAACCGGTGATGATAATGTTCATTACCAAGGCACCGAATTGGTGATAAATGAATTGATAAAAAACAATAAACCTTTTACTATGATGGCTTACCCAAATAGAACGCACGGCATTTATGAAGGAGCAGGAACTACATTACATTTATACAATCTTTTGACAAGATATTTACATACTAATCTACCAGCAGGTGCAAAATAATTTCTCTTAGCGAGTTGTTTTCTCTTCTACAGAGGAAACAACTCCTATTTTATTTTTTTGCAAATTCCTTCCAAGTTTACCAATTTACGTTGAGTCATTTCTTGATAAATCTGGAGCCGTAACATGCGTACAAAACTCCTTTCCTTATTTTTCTTTAATGCGATCATTCTTACCGCACAAATTAAAATCGGATTCTTAAATATTAATGATGCGATTGAAAGAAACACAGAAATAAAGGCAGCATACGATTATTTAAAAAATCAAAAAGATTTTTCCACCGAGCAACTAAATTATAATGATGTTATTAGTTCTCAATCTCGCCTGTCGGCAGACAGGTTCTCAATTATCTGGATCCATCGCCCCGACTCGACAGAACTAACACAAAAAGAAACTGATCCTAAGTTTATTGCTGCTCTTCAAAATTATGTGAAAAATGGCGGAAAACTTTTTTTGACTCTTGATGCAATGAAATATTTAAATCTGCTTGGATTTGAATCGGAACGGCCCACAATAAAAAACGTTGACGCAGCAGATGACGGTTACGGAAGAAGACTTGGACTGCATGCATATCGTTCTCATCC
>JBBAAM010000033.1:0-41068 GCA_041658245.1 Melioribacteraceae bacterium | reverse complement strand
TGAGTCTCCATTTTTATATCTCCTTTATTGGTTTTCTAATAGTTCCAAATTGGAAATCTAAAAATAACTACTTCCTATATTTTAAACATACGTACTTGCCGCTAATCGGCAGCCCAGAACAAGAATGCCAATTAACCGCAACAACTTTTATTTATAAAAATAATTGTTAGAACAATCTACTTTATAGAGCAACTTAGTTTTGTAAACTCAATTTTATTATTAAACAAATGCCGCAATGAAAAACGCTGTCCATGTTGAGCGGCGGGTTATGTTTACTATTCTAACCATATCTTATAATTATTCTTTATTTCACTAACAATTTTTTCATCAACATACGGATGTTGTTCCAATATTAACCTAAAAATGTGAAGAGACCCGAATACATCTGTCATTATTTTTCTTTGGTCATGTATATATTTTTGGTTAAATATATCTAATCTAATTGCATGTGCTGGCTCTTGCCGCATTCTCCTTACCATTTTTAATGGTTTAATTATATTATCATAAGAATCGGGATGGTCAGGCTTGAAATTTTTCCTTATCCATTCATTAAATAATTCTATTGTTCCTTTTTTCTTTATAATGATTTTACCATCCTTCCGTGTTTCTTCAATTTCCTTTTCCAAACCGGTGAAATATTCCTCATTAAAATTTTCTGATATTATTTTATCTAGGATTAAAATAAAGTTATTGTATTCCCGTAATGTGGGTCTAAGAAGAATTGAAAATTCTTTTGGTCTGTTTGAACCAGAATATATTGTTTTGAATAGCGGTGGATAACCAATATTGTCGCATAGTTTATTGATTTTATATTGTTCTTTAATAAATGCTTCGTAGATAGATATTCCTTCTGGGAAATAACCTAAAATACTTGATCTATAAAAATCTGGATGAAGTTTATAATCTCCTTCCAAAATCCTAGAATTCCATAGTTGTTGATGTTCTGGTGAAAGAATTGCAAGTCTGCGTAAATACACAGCTATTGCTCGTTCTTTCTTAGAGTTGTAACTGAAACCAAAATCTTGGAGATAAATATTGTTTGGATTATCAATATCTTTTTCTCCATCTTCAGAATAATATATTGAACCAGCTATGTCAGAATTTTTATAATAATATCTCGGATCATTTCTATAGAATTCTAATATGCTGAGATCAAACGAACGAAAAGCCAATTGATTTTCACCTTGTGCTAGTGCCAAAGCAAATGGACGACCTTCATATTTATTTTTATCTACTATCTTTTTTAAGTGTTCCTTGGAAGGATACACACAAGAGTTTTGAATCTTTGTGGGGTTTATAATTTTTAGTGTTTCTTCCTTTGGATATTCATTTAACGCCTTGATGTGTATGTTCTGATGAAAATCTCCAAATCTAAATTCTATCAAATCATTTTCAACCATCTTTATGAATAATTGTGGTAGCTCTTCAAATGAAAGGCTATATTTCTCAGAAATAGATCTTACAGTAAGACCGTTATAATCTGGCGAAGTTAGATAATAATCTGTAATATCATTCAATATTTTCTCTATCATTCTAGCCTATAAAAGCAAACATAGCTATTCCTTATACTGCACTGAATTAGTTGTTTGGGAATACATACCCGCATGCAGTTGCATCCACCAAATGCGGACAGGTATATGTATTCCAATTGTTCCGTTTATCGCTTATAATCTCAATATTTAAAAATAGGGTCTGCATGATATCATTCCATAAGTTTTTTAGTCTAATTTACTTGACTTTAGTCAAGCGGACTCTTTACTCCGGCTACTTTGTAGCCGGTTAAATAAGGTTGTTTATAATCGGGAAAATATAAAGTGAAATAACTTAGGTTGGACTCAAAACTTACGCCCGCAAAACCTGCTTTAAGCTGCAGGTCTTTTCTACAAATACGGAACTTTATTAATTCTTTCAAACAAAACCACCAATTAATTTATGTTCGTTACAACATTACGAATATAATTCTATTTGGCAAAATATTATTTCATTATTTATCGTCTAGCAGTCAAGGACCATTCCTTGACCATTACGTTAAACTAATTTCCTACTTCAGCAGCAGTAATTTTTTAGAAGCCGAAAAACCGTTAGCTTTTATCCGGTAAATATAAATTCCCGATGCTAATTGAGAAGCATCAAACTTAACCAGATGGCTTCCGGGATTCTGAAATTCATTAACGAGCGAGAGAACTTTTTGGCCTAACATATTATAAACCGTCAATTCAACTTTTCCGCTTTCCTTTAATGAATATTGGATAGTTGTTGAAGGATTAAAAGGATTAGGATAGTTTTGCGCTAATTGATACTCAGACGGAACAGAATTATCACTCTCAATACCAACAAAAACAGAATCCTTTCCCCCGGCTTCATAATATCTTGCGGTAAATTCTTGCAAATACAAATTAGCGATAAGGTTGTCTTGAATGATTACCGTGTTCTCATCATTACTATTTTCTGCTGCGCTAGACCAGTTATGAGAACCGGTGATCAAATAGGGGGTTTCACCTGACTCACCATCTACAATTGCATATTTATGGTGCAATAATCCACTACCGACTTTTAAAATAATATCAACACCATTTGATTGAAGATATGAAAATTGATTTCCCGTATCGGTGTTATTATCCGTTATTATACGAGTCTTTCCTCCTCTTTTATGTAATGAAATAACTGAGTCTGCCAATTCTCTTCGTGTAAACGTTAATAACGATGCATTGACTGATTTTTTTGCTTTCCCGATGGTCTTACCGATAAACGAAGTTGTTCTATCGCTTGGACTAAAATAACTTTCTACATGCTTTCCACCAATTACAAATGTGTGCGGTGTGTTATTCAGCTTACGCGCTCCAAAGCGGGAATTCTGAGAATTTGCCGCGTCTGTGTTGCTTCCCCACATTTCTTCAAATTCAATTTGATAAGCGCCTGCAAGAGCAACGTCTTGAAACTCAATTACATTTTGTCTATCGTCATTTGTTCCCGGATCAGTAGCATTCCATGAGCCTGTAATAACCCAAATGCTGTCTGCTGCGCCGCCGCGATAATCAAAAATGTAGAATTTGTCATGCATTAATCCGGTTCCATCATTACTTCCAAAACGATCTTTTATTACAGGGATTCCGTTATTTTGTAGAGTTGTCCAAGGTGCAGTAGTGTTGTCATATTCACCAATTACTCTGATCTTCACTCCTCTGTTTTTTGCGTTGATCAATGCCGTTGCAATATCAGCGCCAACGGTTCCGCTTAAACTGTAAGTTGCAATGTCTATTGATCGTTTTGCATTATTAATTCTTTTAATTAAATGTGCTTTGAAATCAACATTACCTGAAGCATTTACTCCTGAGGAAACCGAGGTGTTCACACTCTTATTAAAATAAACATTTATCTCGCCAGTTGTTTGAGAGCCGGAAGATGTGCTCGAAATAATATTGCCGGAGAAACTTGTATCGGAATTTGCAACTGAAAAAGCTTGCAAATTATAAATTGTTGCAGGATCTAATCCTGAAACCGCTATTAAATGATCAGTTCTTAAGCTATCGTCAGGAGAGACAATACCTAATTCATAAGTTGTGGTTTTTCCATAACGGATTCTTGAGGTTCCCGGATTGAGCGTTCCCCAGTTCAGAGTAATTGAGTTTGATGTTAAACTAACTTCTTCCGGGTAGCGGTCAACTATCGGTCCGTTGGAAATAACATCAGAAGGTATTCTCGGCATAAATTGATACCCGCCGATAAATGGAGCGTTAGATTTATATTGACTAAGTATTCCGACTATATCAAATTTTCCTGCCGGGGCAACTAAACCGATAAGTGCTGTGTTATTATCAATTCTTAATTGAACCGTATCCGCCTGAGATGCACCTGTTACCATATAATTTTTATACGCCCAGTTTGTAACCGGACTTCCGTTTAATTCGGAAACAGAAACACCATTTAAACGAACAAGTTGTCCCTCATAATTTTCTATTCCGTTTTGCCCGTCATTACTTAATTGAGAAGGAGTAACAACTAACGGGTCTAAAACATTACCGCTGCTTAAAATTGAGAGGACGGTCGGAAGTTCAATTTGATTTAGTCCGCTAAACTGTGTGAGTTTTCCGGTAACTAAAACTTCATCACCAAGTTTAACAAAATCAGAAAATGCAGAACCGTAGATCGAAATTCCCCCGCTATTATCCTGCATAGCGCTGGGGCTTCCAAATTCAACTCCTACGGTAACGATTCCGCGTAAGGTAACAAATTCACCATTCCGAAGACCTATGCCCGCAGCACTATTAACTTTAGCTTCTAAAATAGGAATTGGGGCGCCATATACGAATGTTTTCGGTTGCAATTTGATGGGTGCAAATGTAATTCCATCCGAACTCGTTGAAATAGAAAATGTAAATTCACCGGTGGTATCGGCGGAAGTAACGTTTGATATTGTTAAAATTATACTATCAGTTCCTGATAAAGAAAAACCGCTAAACATTGTTGAATCTGCCGAATGAACCATAGTTATAGTATTCGGTAAAACAGAAAAATCTGTTGATTGCCATGTAAGTGCTTTTGGTTTAACAATTTTCAATCCTTGAATTACCTCTCCCGTGGATGGTTTGATGATAAACGTTAAAGTAGTTGGATCATCGAATTTCCAAATTCCTGGTAAAACAGAAACAGAACCGGGACCATTTGTTGAAGAAATATTGTATGGATTTACTTCTATTGGACTGGAAGTATTTTGCGGATTCGCGGTTGTAGAATTACACTCAAAAAAATCAGAAGCATTATTATTTGAATCCCAAGCATTACCAAGATTATCATTTGCAGTTGCAGCCAAACCGCTTTTTCGTGCAAACGATTTTTTATCAGAGGTAGTTGAAGATGGAGTAAATTTTGTTCCCTCTGGTGGAATTGTAGTACTTCCATCCCACGCAAAAGCATCAATCACTGCTGCACCGTCTAAAAGTGCTACACCCGAACGTATCCCCGAGTTGGCTAAATTTTTACTCCCCGGAAAAACAACATCTGGCGTTACCACTGCATCAGCCTGTCCAATTAAGAGAAACCCATAACCTTTAATTGTTTTTCCAGCAAGAGAAAGTTGCCATTCAGCAGCATTGGCCGTTGCAGTAGTAGAGCCGGAGACTATCTTCACGCTTGGTCCAAACGTTATATCCGATGAAAATGGATTGTACAATTCAATAAATTCTCCACCCGTAAATACGGAGGACGAACCACCCATCGAGGTAACTTCGCTGATTACAACATGGTTTGCCGCTTGCCCGTAAACCAGAGTACTTAATAACAATATCAATAAGAAAAATATTCCTGTAAATATTTTATTAAAAGTATGCATTGGATCTGTCTTTTTTAGTTTCATGATTTTCCTTTGGTGAATCTTTGGTCAATTACACAGTTTTTATTGAAAGAGATATTCTTATTCTCAGCAATGCAAGTTACGTAATAACATAATATCGTTATAAATTCTGTAACACATCCCGACTTGTCGGAATGTGCTACGATTTTATAACACTTTATTCCGAAAGCTTTCGGGATGCACGAATTCTGTGCAGGGTGACTTAATCCTATTCCTAATCTTTTTTTATTTTTAATCCCTTGAGGAGATTAAGATTATGATTAAGAATGCTCTTTATCTTTTACACAAAATTAGTATTGCAGCTATTATCGTATGTCGGTGGAAAGGATAAACCGCAGAACTTTATTACTTCCGGCATCAAGAACGTACAAGGTTTTGTCTAAAAAGGCTACGCCGGAAGGTTTTACAAATACTTTCGGTCCGCCGAAAGAATGCATTTCATCGCCATATTGATTAAACTTATAAACGCTATCCCTGGCAGCGTCACCATCGGCAACAAAAATATTTCCATATTGGTCAATGCAACTTCCGGCAGGTGAACCGAATTTATTTGGCTGCGCGAAAGGTGTTCCTAACTGGGGATAAAACTGACTTACATATTTTTCTTCAACGGCAGATGCAAAGAAGTGAAACCACTGAGATTTAAAACTTGTCTCGCCCGAAAAAGTAGCTATAAAATCGACATTCTTTTTAGTAAAAGGAGTCATGGAATTAATTCCATTTGCAGAAATCAATCCCGAACTTAGCGGGTCTAAGTTTGGAACTCTGCCTATCAGCGAATCCCCTTCTCCCATGTTAAAATATTTCTTCGGCTGAAATTTTAAAATAGAATTATCGGGATCGTAAACGCTTGTGTTACTTGGTCCATTTCTCGCTACGTAAAATGAATTGTCATAAAATGCTGCAACCGCTGTATATTTTCGCAACGGAAAATTAAAATCGGCGGCGCGGGGCAAAATTCTTGTAACCGGCGCGTTGGCTAAATCATGTTGCGCGGCAAACAGATCAATTTTATAAACTGCACTAAAAGTGCTTGTAATGCCGCCGATCAAGGTATCAAATTGGGCGCAAACAATCAAGTTCAATCTGTAATCTTGAGCAATTGCAACGGGATGTTTTATAGATTTTATTCCTAACACTGTTCCGGCAGTATTAAGCATAACAATTCTATCATTTTCGGTGTCGCATACATAAATAAATGGTTCTTTGCCGGCTAAAATAGCCTGGGGATTATTAAATCCTTCCCATGAAGGCGACAATTGAACGTAAACGGTATCTCCGGTGGGATTTACATTTTTTGAAGTGCTGTTAAATTGGTTGATATCCAATTTATCTCCGCAGCCAAAGAAAAATGGAGTTATAAGAATAATATAAATAAAATATTTTTTCATCTTTTTTACAGACCTAAAATAATTGAGAAACGATGAGCCGTTCCTAATCTTACAAAATTGGAGTAGGCATAGTCAAGAGTAAGTTTGGCAATACTAACCGGAACATTTATACCGGCGCCAAAAGAGTAATTTTGTTCTTCAACATTAAACTTGTAACCGCCCCGTAAAAAAAATGATGAACTGAGAGAAGGCTCCTGAAAAGTGTATTCTGCCCCAACAGCAAAATTTTCACTGTTATCATTCGGGTGATTTAATTGAATTGAAGCCGTAACTTTATTCATTTCATTTTGATAAGGTTCAAAAGCAAAACCGATCCTGAACATAGTCGGTGGAGAAAAAGCCTGCCACTCTGATTTTTTTCTTTTACCGATTAGGACAACTTCTCCATCCGGTGCAAGGTTATTACCAAAATTTGTAACGGCGACAGCAAATCGTGAAGTCCCCAAACCCGTCCAATAATAAGTCCCGAGATCAATCATCACGCCGCGCATTTTCAATTTATCCAAAGTCTCTTCAATATATTTAACCGTACCGCCAAAGCTGAATTGTGTAGTCATTTTCCTGGAATAGGTAACGCCAAGAGCAATATCGCTAAATCCAAAATACTCACCGGTGCCAAACGGTTGAAATTCTGTAGTTACCGGCATATCCTGCATAGAGATAGATGTAAATGATAGACCAAATGCATTTGATTCATCCAAATGATAAACGGCTCCGATAAATTCATGATTAATATCAACAACCCATTTGTTATGAGAAAACATTACTTGATCATCCGAAAATTGTACCAAACCGGCAGGATTCCAATATAACGCCGAGGCATCATTAGCAATTGCGATGAATGCTTCTCCCATAGCTTCCGCTCTTCCGCCAACACCGATTTTAAGAAACTGAGCAGTAGATATTCCCGCCCGCTGCCCACCGAGAACAGGAAAAAGTTGGGCGTACGTTTCAACTTGAATTGCTATAAAAAACAATATAACTAATAGAATATTTTTCATCAGAAATTTATTACGGTTAAAAGTAAATTTTATCATTCGTTCTTTTACATTAATAATTGATTTAAGAACAAGGATTAACGATTTTTGATTTAAGATTATTTTGTCGCTTCTCATTGTCATTTTTCATTGCGGTTTCAACACTTTTTACAAAAATTGAAATTAACTCATTACATTCGTTTAATGCTTGGCTTAGTTTTTCTTCCGGCTTATAAAGTTTTGTCCGGTAAATTATCTGCATACAAATATGACTTTCTCTCAATTCCTTCAAAACAATTTTTATTTTATGGATAAAATCTTTACGTGATTCTCCACTTTGAGCTTCACCATAATTTAACGCAGGAGAAGTTCCCGAACGCAATAACTGTCCACTTAAATGATTCGCCACTTTTGTATCTGGCATGATTTCAACAATTTTAACAATCAATACTGAAAAATTTATTAACCGTTCTTCAAGTTCGTGTTTGTTCATTCTTCACTTCGTATATCTAAAATCGTTAATCCTTGTTCTAAAATTTTTCATCTGTAAAATATTTTAGTTAAAAGTAAATTTTAAGTATCCAGTACTCTTGAACCCCACCCTGCCCTCCCCTTTTTGAAAGGGGAGGGTTAGGGAGAGGTTCGTTTTATAATTAAAGTCTTAAACTAATTCCAAATTTTATGTTTCGCCTGGTTAAATATCTTGCCGGATTAAATGGATATGCACTGATCGGCGCTTGCAGATCCGGATATAACGGATCATTCCAATTTGTCGGAGTTGGATCGCCAAGTTCATAAGCTTTTCCGGTAGTCGGATTAATTATTGCTGAATTCTTTGCATCAAAAAGATTATTGAGTTCTGCAAAGACCGTGAAATTAAGCGAATTAATTTTTACATATTTTTCAAAGTTGAGATCTACCCAAAACCAATTCTCTCCGATCTTATTATTTCTATCAGTTAAGATCGTAATGTATTCCGGTCTTCCGTCAGTTAAGTACTTACCTGTAAAAAGTGTCGAAGTATATCTTTTTCCCGACTCAAATTGGGCTCTCACATAAAAATTGTAATCGTCTAATATTCCATCACCAAATCCGAACAATGCATTATTTTTTTCAATATAAAAATTTGTTGAAACTGAGGCATTCAGCGGACGGTCCCAAGTCATATAAAATTCCTTGATCGACTCGGACAAAGAACCTCGCTGGACAAGAACTCCTTCGTCGGGTGAAGAACTTTTACCTGTAACAATTGAATAGGTAAAATTAAATGAGCCGGTAAATGTTTTACCAATTCTTTTTTTATACTCAAGTTCAACACCTCTTGAGCGGGCATAATCGGAATTTACATAAGTAGTAAAAGACTTAGAGGAAAGTCTTCCTGAAGTAATGATCGCAGATCTTGTACTTACATAATCAAAAATATCTTTATAGTACGCCGTCAAAGTAAGAATGTCGTCAGGAGAAAATTGGGTCTTTATTCCTAATTCATACGCTACAGTTGTTTCAGGATTTAAATCCGGATTTCCAAATTTCTGGAATGAAGACTGAGCGCTGACCGGATTTAACTTTGCATAAACAAACTGAGGGTTGGGCCACTTGCTAAAATGTCCGTAGGAAAAGAATAACGTTTGATAATCTGAAACCGGATGCGAAATTCCAAGTCTTGGACTCAATCTCGCTTTAAATCTTCTCTCACCAAAAAAGCCAAACGTATGCTCGTTATAACTTTGTCTAACTTTATCAGGAATAGTAATAACATCCTGATTTTTCACTGCGTCGTCAACAAATTTTCCAGGGAACCAGTAATCAAAACGTAAACCGAAGTTTAAGATCATTCCTGAAAAATTAATATTATCTTGCGCATAAAAAGCGCCTTTTGCCGGATGAACTTTATAAATATCATTGTTCAAACCTAACTCGCCAACCCAAGGCTGATAAATATCAACCACCTGCATTTCCTGCGTTTGGAAATCAAAGCCTGTTTTAAATTTATTCTTTTCATCAAAAAAACTTGTCAAATCTCCTTTAATTGAAAACTCCTGGACATAATGATCATGCCAGGTATTAGGATTTCCAATATCCCAAAATCCATCGCCCGGAATAACACCGATAGTATCTTGTGAAGTATTGTAATATTGAACCGGGAAATTTGTAATATCCTGTGGCTCAAGATATTCGTTCCATTTTTTCCCGTTGGCGTCTGCTCGTAAATGAGTGAAAAAAGCATTTACTTTAAATTCATAAAATGTTTTCGGATTTAAGGTATGTGTAATGCTGAGTGTCTGATAAATATTATTATGGCTATAGGTGTTCGCGTTATCAAATATATTTTTGAAATTATATTGGTAACCGGGACTTGGCTCCACATATTCAAGGTTTGATTGTAAAGACTGCGAGTTTTGATTAATACTTACCGATTGATTAAACGAATATTGTAGTTTAAATGTCGGCGATATTCTATAAGTAACTTTCCCCAACCAAAACCAACTATTTTCTGCACGCGGTGCAAACCGTGAACCGTTAAAAATAGATGAAACAACTTGACGTGCAGTTGTCTTATTATATCCTTGAGTAATCCCATCGGTTACACCCATATAAAAATTTCCGAAAAGGCTTATTTCTCCCGGAATTTTTAGTCCTAATTCTGGAAGAAAGTATGTAGTTAGCGGTTCAGGTCCGCTTACATTTGCTTCAACGATGTCCGTATTAAAAACATGTATAGAGGTTTTGCCGAATAAGTTATCATTTTTGTATGAGAGATAGCCATGATATTTTTCTCCTCCCTCTTTTGTACGGACATTTACTACTCCTGAAGTAGCCTGCCCGAACTCTGCATTATAACCTCCTGTAATAACCTCAACTTCTTCAATTGCGTTAGCAGAAAGTTGTAAACCAAAGCCGGTCCCGGCTAATGGATCCTGAACAGAAACACCGTCTAACAAAAAAGCATTCTCGTTTGATCTGCCACCTCTGATGTGAATTTCATTATCGGATTTAACAACACCTGCCTGCTGAACAACAATATCAGATATGTTTTCAAGTCTTGCAGCCTGAATATCTTCTTTAGAGATGGTTCTTTTGCTTTGCGTTTCTTCAGCATCTAACATAGGTCTGGCACCAACAATAATAACTTCCTGTCCTAAAGTTAAAGCGGATTCTTCAAGTTCTATATCCAATTGCTTGTTTTTTCCGGGTTCAACCTTTATGGCGCCGAACTTAACTGCTTTGTATCCGATAAGTGAAACTTCAATATTGTACGTTCCGGGATTAATGTTTTTAATTTTGTAGTTCCCGTCAAAATCAGAAGCGGCTCCGTAATAGGTCCCTTTAAGAACGACATTAACTCCGAGCAAAGATTCTTTAGTCTTTTTTTCAGTAACCTTACCCGTTATTGTTCCTGTCTCCTGAGCTAAAAGAGAAAAGAAAGAAACGATGAAGATGGTGAGTAATAATTTCATGGCGTTAAATTGAAATCTTGGAATAATACCTTAGTTAATAAATTTTTCACACTTCCCGGGAAACCGTTAATTTTATGCAGCGGCATACCGATAAAGAAGATATTTTTTTCACTGTTCTCAAATCCTATAAAACCTTTTAATTCTTTGTTCGAGAAATAATAAATAGGAGTAACTCCAATATTGCTCAGATAAAAAGAGCGCGCTCTTGCTAACGAAGAAGTTACCTGAAGTTTCGGATAATCAGTATGTGTAGTATCGGTAGCAACTGCACCGATTGGAAGAAAACTTAAGTAATCGCTGCTATCCGGAATTATCGGAAGAAAACCCTGAATTTGTGTCAGATCAACCGCTTGTGGAAACTGCAATGAAAAAAATATCTTGCCTCCGGGAATAGTATATTTTTGTACCGATGAACTTGCAAGATCAAGCGACGGTTCGTTATCAGCATACCAAATGACACAATCAAACAACTTTATCGTTTCTAAAAAAGTTGAATTTAAGAAAGGCGGTTTTTGATTGAAAATATCATAAAAATCATATTTATTTTTAAGTGGTAAACTATCATCCAACATACTTGTGTAAAAACCGGGAGCGTTATCACTTTTTCTGTAATCATCAACAACAACAAACTTCCCTTTCGGTTTTTTAACAAACCAACCGGGTTTACTGTTTTTTTGTGCCGCAGAACTGAGCCATGCGGATTTTGCACCGGAAATATCAATCGCTTGTAGATAAAAGATATTATTTGCGTTGTATAGCAATCCGGGTAACTTTATTTTTTGTCCTGTAGTTTCATTGGCAGCCTGATTATTCGGATCACCATCAATTAAAAGGTCCATCAAAGGATTTGGATTAGAAAAATCTTTTGTTCTTATCGTAAGCATCTTCACACTGCCGTTAATCGCTACAAAATTGTTTGTATCATTTAAGGCAATATTAATATTTTGAATTGTTTTATCGCCGTCAATATCCGCTGCATTCCAGCCGAAGGACATTACTGTAAAAGATGTATCGGGATGAGTTGAAAGGATATTCCATTCAACGGTAGGAGCCGTGTTTTTTATCGGCAGTTTTAACGATGCAGGGTTCGGATCAATTAATCCAATATCAATAAAATCTTCACCTGAATCCCAGTTACTATTTCCATTTAAATCGGTAAAAGGTTCAGCGCCGTAAGAAATATTATTTTGAACAATTAGCTTGTCGTATTGTCCGTTCCCGGAATTATCAATTGCAGAAACTTTGAATAAAAAAATAGTATCAACTGCGCCGATTTGTAGAGAGAAGAGACTATCATTACTTGATGTGAACGACCAATGGATCCCATCCCACGAAAGATAATAGCCCACAATAAAACCATCAGGATCATCGCCGCTCCAGTGTAGAGTGATTGTGCTTTGCTGCTGCGATACGGTGTCATCGGGATTAAGAAATACTTTTGTGATCGGAGCTTTATTAGCAACCGGATTATCAGTTAATTTTTCATTACATGCGTAAAGAAAAATCAACCCGGTGATTAACAAAGTAACTGTAAATTTATTTATCATGAACTAAACTTTTTATTAAATGGAGTAACGACCTCTCCCTATTTCCCCCTCCTTGGTAAGGAGAGGGACTAAGGGTGAGGTTGTTTTTATTTAAGCAACATCATTTTCTTTACTTGCGTAAACTTATCTACAGAAAGACTGTAGAAATAAACGCCTGAAGTCAATGAACTTGCATCGAAAGAAACATTGTAAGTTCCCGGATTCATCATCTGATTTATAAGCACACGTAATTCCTGCCCAAGAATATTATAGATTTTAATAGTAACCAATCCGGATTTCGGAATTGAATACGCAATACTAGTTGACGGATTGAACGGATTCGGATAATTCTGTCGCAAAGAAAAGTCAAGCAAAGCTGAGACTTCATCCTTAACATCAGTAGGCACATAACCGGAAATATCTGCATCTTTTCTCGGCGCCAATTTATAATAGGCATGAGTAAATCCTAAGATTCCTGTAATAGAAGAGAAAAAATCTCCTGCACTAACTTTTACTGCACTTGCACCTGCATTGAAACTCGTATTTCCATCTGACCAGATAATCCTTGTGTGCGGAAGAACTCCGTCGTTTCCATAAGATTCGCCAAAATTACTGGTTCCATCAGCATTAGCAACATCAATTGTAACATTCTGGTAACGAACCAAACAACCAGACCATTGTTCTGCATCAACTTTCCCTAAGGTTGAAGTTCCGATCGTTTCAGTTAAAAGATCCTGAGGTTCCGGTAACGGATTGTTTTGAGAATTAACAGTTAACGGAGATAAACTATCAATTCTAACCCCTAATGATCCTAACGAAATGACTCCTTCAACAGTTATGTTATCTCCCCTTTTAAGATTAGTAACTTGTGTCCCATTCATACCTGAAGTTCCAAGGAGAATAGCGCTCCACGGTCCTTTTCCATTTTGAATATAAACTCTTGGAGGATTGCTTCCGTGATTTCCGGGAATATCAGAAGTATCGGCAGTTACAACTCCGGTTAGGGTTACATGATACCCGTTATAACCGCTGTATGCGCTTCCAAACGGGCTGTAACGAACATCTTGTATAGTAAGCGGTCTATTCAGCACAAAGTAGGAATAGCGGCTTGTAGCAAGGTTTGTAGGACTTGATGATGAGAGAAGATTATTATCAATAGCTTTAACATAATAATCAACAAAGGCAGAGTCTGCCATTTTAGGAATTACACACGAATAAGTAGTAGAATCTGCCCCGGTTCCTTTGATCATTTCCAGCGAATCTAAATTTCCGCCGTTTACTCTTTTGAAAAGTTTAGCGCTTGTAACAACTGCTCCTTGAAGACCTTTAACTGTTGCGGTTACTGTAACATCATCGTTTGGACCGACAATTGCCGGACTTCTTTTTACATTTGAAATACTAGGTGGAGAAACCAAAATTGGTCCTAAATCATCTGGATATAAGGGAACTACTTCCCAGACATTTTGATAGACTTCCAAAAGTCCTCTAATATAAGTAAGTTGAGAACCTACCGGAGGCGGAGTATAATCTTTTCTTAGGGGATAAGTTCCTCCTGTTTTAAAATATCGCGACTGAGCGTACATCAACCCGGAATGTCCTTTAAGATCATTCAATTTAAATCCACCGGCGGTAGAGCCTGTTCCTGTAATAAGATCGGAAGTAATAATAGGATGCTCAGCATCAGCGGTTAAGATAACATACATCCCCAGATATTTTCTAAGATTATAATTGAAGCCGCCCTGTTCATTATAAAAACTGTCTAACGTTAGAGGTATTGGGTCGGGTCTTTTAGTATGTTGTTCAATAAGATTAATTTCAATTGGCTGCGGAGCGGTAGTAAGCATTAATTCTGTTGTCTGTCCGTAAGGAGTAACAATTCCGGTAAATTCATACGTTCCGGCTGTATCAACAAGGTCAAAGAGTGTTCCTTGCGCAGTAGAATCAGCCTGATAAATATTTAATCCGCTCCATTCACTCGAATTATTTTCCTGAATATAACAGCCCCAAGCTTTACCAAAAGATAAGATGGTTCTTCTATCGGTAACAGGATTAACGATTGGACTGACCATAACCTGTCCTCTCACGTGAACTAATTTCCCACTTAACGGTGTTGCCGGCCAGGTAGAGGGATTCAGACTGTCATGAATAAAATTAATATCCCGCAGGGTCACTAACGGAATAGTGTCGGTCTGCCCGATGACTAATCCTGTAAGCATGAGTATAAATACAATTAGAGATCTGATTTTCATTTTTTTACTCCTTATTTAACTACTAAGAATTTTCCGGTTTTAATATATCCATTTTTGTTATTTTTTACAGTGAAAAGATAGAGCCCTGTTGCAATTGCTTGATCATTCCCTGATATAAGATCCCAAGCATGTTCTCCCCCCGCAAATTGTTGTTTCTTGTCAGAAGCATACTGCTCAAACCATCTCATATCAGAGCCATTACTGGTTTGGTCATGTTCTATTTTTTTAACTATATCCCCGGCTAACGTATAAATTGTTATCTCGCACTCAGACGGAAGATTATAGAAATAAATCTTTCTTAATCTCTCGGATGAACCGTCCCATAATGCGTTCCCATAATAAGGATTTGGATAGACTCCTATTTGGACGTTTTCATCATCTGTTGGAGGAGTGCCGGGTAATATTCTTTTCAAGTTTGCCAACAAGCTTGATTCTAAAGGACCGAGATTATTTTCCGGGTCACCTTTATCAAACGAAGTTACTGAAAAGAGATATTGCCAGCCGTTAAGAAGATTAGGGACTTCATATTTGTAATGATATTTTGTTGTGTCGTCCGGGAAAGACATTGGTTGAGCTAATTCAATAGCTCCGAAACCTGTGTTAAATCCGGTTGCACCGGCAGTATCATATTGTGCAAGCACAACCAATGAGCCAACCGTATTTTGAATGTCTGAAATATCAAAACCTGCTTGAGTTCTATAAATTTTATAGCCGGCAAAATCAACTTTTCCGGAAATGGGATCAATTGATGATTCCGCTCTTTTATCCCAATAGATCGTTGATTTTTGATTTTCCGTTACTACTTTTACAACAGGCACATTTGGCGGTGAAGGCAAAATATAACGATGTATCAATCCGTCGCCGAAAAGATCTTCGCCGGGATCAATTATGCCGTTTCTATTTTTATCATTGCCGAAGTAGGCTCTTAATGCCCAATCGGAATTAGAATATAAATTCTTTCTCTGTTCCCATGTATCAGAAATGGCTGGATCGTTACCAAATTTTTTAGCACATACAATAGCATAAACAACATTTATTGAATCACCCGGTGCAATATTTTTATAATAACCATGCGTAATTAAAATTGATCTGTTGGAAGGTATTCTTAAACTTGCAGGGTCAATTCCCTTGCCAACTCCATAACGGTTCGTTCCCCCAAAATAACCTTGCATTTTCCGGTATCTGGTAAGATCATCTGAAGGAGCAAAATAGTTTGGGTCAGTGGTGTTGGCGTGTGTCCATGAAGTAAAATTGGTTGAGGGTAGAGTATCATTTTGATTAACAAACAAACTATCAATCGTAGGAGTTGAACCCAAATACAAAAATCCGACATAACTATCTGTTAAGGGTCCGTCACCGTCAGCATCATATTCGTAAGCAATTTTTAATGTGTCGTTATATGCATCACCGCCGTGTGAATAAAAGGCTGAGTTAGTAGTTGTATTTATTTTTGTATTCCTGACAACTGCGTCAGTCCAAAGACCAACATAAAGGCTGTCTAAATATTTATTGGAAACATTCTTTATCGTATAATTCATGATCACAAAGAAATCTGCAAAGGGAAAATTCCATGCATAGGTTTCTTCGTGAACGGCAACTCCCAACGGAACGTGTTCTGCAATAGCTTCACCATTAGCATAGGTTGTATTTGTATCGTTAAAATCCATTACAAAATCTTGATGAGAAATAGCGTTTGGGTTATAAAATCTTGAATCCAATAACGTTGATCTTTCAACAACTTTAGATTCTGAAGTATTTGTATATTCAAATCCACCGTTTCTTCCGGAGGAAAGTGAACTTGCATCAATTGCCCCCGTAGTTACTAATGGACCGAACTTGTTCGTAGTGGTTGGGTTAGCTTTTTGGAATCCGCCTATCCACAGACCACCGACAAAAATATGCTCGATTCCGCTACCTAAAGGATATTCGCACGATGGCTGCCTGTTAGCAGCGGTAAGATTATTTAATCCGTTTCCATAGATACCATAATTGGAAACGGTGATGCCGATGTTGCCTATATTAGTAGATTTGGAATTATCATCAACAGTAATTTTATAAAGGCTGTTCTGCTGCGGTTTTAACTGTGCAGCAAAAAGAAGGAGCATGAGATTTAGAATTAAAATATTTTTCATCAACAATAACTTTTTTTTTAGCTAAAGCAAAATACAATAAAAATTTGGACTGATAAGTTATGAAATTATTAAATGATTTTAATAAAATATTTAAAATAAAGATTGTCTCGCCTGTTCATCTGCATGATAGGAACTTCTAACAAGCGGAGAAGATTCTACAATTTTGAATCCGATTTTCATTCCTTCTTCCTTGAACATAGCAAAATCTTCAAGGGTAACGTAACGACTAACGGGTAAATGATGTTTTGTCGGTTGTAAATATTGCCCGATAGTTAAAATATCACAACTTGAATCAACTAAGTTTTTCATTGTTTCCAACACTTCATCATTAGTTTCACCGATGCCGACCATAATTCCGCTCTTTGTTTTCAAACCTTTTCGTTTAAACCAGCTAATCAAATTAAGACTGCGGTTATATTTTGCCTGCGGTCTTACGGCGTGATATAATCTTGGAACCGTTTCTAGATTATGATTTAAAATATCCGGTGGATTTTGCATGATAATTTCAAAAGAAAATTCTTCTCCTTTGAAATCGGGAATAAGAGTTTCAATTGTGCAAGAAGGAATTTGTTCCCGGATCAATCGAATTGTTTCGGAAAATATTGAAGCTCCGCCGTCCTTCAATTCATCCCGGTCAACTGAAGTTATTACTACGTGACGAAGCTGTAACTTTACAACTGCTTCCGCGACACGGAGAGGTTCATCAAGATCAAGCGTGTTTGGAATACCGACTTTAATATTACAAAAACCACAGCTTCGAGTGCATGTGTCGCCGAGGATCATAAATGTTGCAGTGCGATGATTCCAGCACTCGCCGATGTTCGGACATCTGGCTTCTTCGCAGACTGTGTTAAGGTTTTTATCCCTCATTAAGTTTTTTAGATCGCTGAAATTCTCGCCGATGGGTAAACGAACTTTTAACCAGTCCGGGCGTTTACCTAATGCTTCCCTGCCGCTTTCGACTTGTTCCTTAAAAATCCTTTGATGATAATTTATCGTTCGCATTTAAATTTCTTTCAATAATCTTTTGTTGGAAACGGCCGAGACCGTTCCATTTCGTCAGTTGTGACCATTCCGATTAATTTTGTTTTTGTTATTGTAGGGAGCGGTCGAGACCGCTCCGACCTAAATAACCAAATCAGCAATAACATTTGAAAAAAAAATCGTTTGCTTTCCTACCGCACGGAACGCTCACGAGCGTTCCCTACGTTTAACGCATATTATTTGTAGTTGTTTATCCTGATGTTTGCATCAATATTTTTTATTATAAATGCTAGGATTGCTTCATCGTATGTGATGTTGTCTGGTGGACCTCTTTCAGGGTATCCTATGTGTTCTGGTCTGTATGACATATATTCTTGCCCACGAGTTCCGTATATTGTTCTTAGTAATTCGTGTGCACTTACTCCGAATATGTCTGTTGTGCCGTTCATTCCTGTTCCCGTGTTTATGTATACGTCAAATTTTGTTGGTATATTGTTTGTGAATTCTGTCAATTTTGTTGTTCCGTCTAGGCGCCCTATGTTTGGTCCGTTGTTTTCGTAGTGTATTGTTATTATTGTTCCGCTTGTTCCGTTTGTTTTGAATAGTTCTGTTTTTGCTTGTGTGTTCCAGTCGTTTATTGCGTTTATTGTTTGAGTAATCCATCCTGTTGGCGCGTTTGTTGAGTCTATGTTTACTTTAATAGGGTATAATGGTTTGGTATATACTCTCTCAGGGAATTGATATGCATACTCATTGTATTTGAATATGTCTAGTGTCGTGTTTATGCTTCCGAAGTTGTATATCAAGTTTATTTTCGGAAACATTTTTTTGTTTAGTGTTTGGTCTGTGTTTATTGTTGTGTCTTCTTCGTATTGGTGGTATTTGTTTCCTATTCCGTTTGTCATTATGCTGTCTATAATCATGTGTTTTATTCCTTTGTTTAGGTTTGTGAATATGTATTCTCCTGCAGCGTTTGTTGTGTCTGTTTTTCCATCAACATGTACTATTAAATTAGGTACTGCACGCAGAGTTCGTGTTAAAGTATCTGGAGCAATTATTGTTCCAATAATATTTATACTATCAGTTAATACTTTCTCTGTTTCTGTATACTGTGTTGTTTCTCGCCTATTAAATTGGAAATTTAATAAATCAACTTCATCCTTACTCAACTTTTGTAAACCTTTAGGATATAAACTATGTTTACTATTATATGAATCCTTATTAGTGTTTAGTATAAGTTTTTCTAAAGTTTTAGTAACATACGCAACCAATTCCATAGAAGTTAAATTGTGACTTGCGTTAATGTAAATTTTTCCGTTAATCGGATGTCCTGTTGCATCATTTTCTGTCCATTCGCCATAAACATTTCGAGTCATTAAAGGATTAGTTGTATCATTGTTTACAACAAAAAATTCAATATTTCCAATTCCTTCCGCAGTAAAATCTTTTCCAGTCAAACTATCAATAGAAGTCATAGCCTGCGTAACACTTTCTTTAATAGAACTCGGCAAGGTTGAAGTATTAACCAATATAGGATATGAAGGCTTTGTTGTTCCATTAAATGTTGGAGGATATATGTTTGTCCCTATAAAATATTCCGTTATATCATTGAATGTTTTTATTAATTGACCATTTACAGGAAATTGGTTTTCTGTATTTTTATTTGTTAATGCGATGATGTTTATTGTAGTGTCGCCATTGCATGTGAAATCGTCTCTACTATTAGTATATATTCCTTGAGGATCTGTGATTTTTAATACTCCTATTGTTTCGTTTGTTTTGTTTAATTTATTATTTGTTTGTTTTGTTGCGATGTTGTTTCTTGGCAGTCCTTCTCTGTCTCCTTTTATTATCATAAATTTTCTTGGAATATTTGTGTTTCCTACATTTATTATTCCAACGTATACTCCCGTGCTTACTGTTTCTCCATTATCATTTCTTGCGTCCCATTGAATATTGTTTATTCCGTGCATTATTGGCGCATTTATACTTCGTACTTTTTCTCCGGTGATAGAGTATATTGTAATATTTGTTTCTTGTTCTCTATTATTTTGTATTGTGAAGTAAGGTCTTGATGATACGCTAGTAACATCTGCATCAATTGTAGTGTTAATAGAAGTATTGTTTTCTTTTTCAATGTCTGTTATGAATGAGAATTCGCCATTTGGTCCGCTTGTTACTGAATAATTTGTCCAAGGGTTCGTTGTGACTATTTTAACATTCACTCCCGGCACTCCTTTACCATCTATCCCATCTATTACTCTACCAGATATTACTTGAGCATCTACAGCAGTAAGTGTTGCTGCATACATAAATGCGCCTAATGTAAGGTTTCTTATACCCCTAACTACGCGGAATTTGCTAACTATTGATTGTATTTTATGAAGCATAATTGTTATCAGTAAAAATTGTTTACTCGCTTTAGATAAAAACCAAAGATTATTTTTAGTTTATTTTTAATTCCGCTTAAAACTATAAAATTAAAAGGATAAAGTAAAGGATTAAGAGAAAATCTTGTTCCGATAATCCATAGCCCTGAAAGGGCAAAATATATCAACACAGGGCGAAGCCCTGTGAAAAAGCGAACAAAAACTATTACACTCTTGCAGAGCTGTATTTATCTGATTTTTATTCTCATAGGGCTTCGCCCTATGTTTGTGTATAACGCCCTTTCAGGGCTAACTCATCAGGAATGGTCGTGACCATTCCGTTTTTTGTTTGCTATACTGTTCGCACAATTGTGATATTTCTTCCTTTCTTGATGTTCTTCGGAACGCTCGTGGCGCAAGGCGCCATTCCCTACATTCACAAAAACAGACTGAAGTCTGTTCAACTGATTTTTATTTAGGATACTATTTTTCATCCTAATTCATAACCTGGCAAAGCCAGAACCAAAATTGATTTCAGAACAAGGATTAACGATTTTAGAAGTTAGAAGATTTCAACAAACATCAAAAATCAAAATTCGTTAATCGTTAATCTAAAATCGTTTTAAGTGTTAAAATATTATTGCCATTCTGCGCAGAATATTTCTGCTAACTATGTAATTCCTAATTCCCAAAAGTTTTTTCATCAAACCGTTCAAGTGTTTCTTTTATTGAAGAAAGAAACTTTCCACCAACCATTCCATCAACTAAACGATGATCGTGCGAAAGAGCTAAATTCATGATCGGTTTGATCGCAATGGTATCCATTCCGTCAACTTCAACTACAACAGGCTTCTTAATTACGGCACCGACACCAAGAATGGCTACTTCCGGTTGATTAATGATCGGAGTTCCAAAGATTGTTCCAAAGACTCCATAATTTGTAATAGAAAATGTTCCGTTGGTAACGTCATCAGGGGTAAGTTTTTTTGTTTTTGCTTTTTCTGCAATTTCCGATATCGCCTTTGCAAGTCCAACAATATTTTTTTCATGTGCATTTTTAATATTGGGAACAATCAATCCGTTTGGTTCAAGCGCAACGGCGATACCCAAATTGATAAATCGTTTTTGTAGAATTGTGGTCCCTTCAACTGAAGCATTTACAATTGGGAATGTTTTCAAACCTTTAATAACCGCATCAGAAACGAAAGCCATATAAGTTAATTTGATCCCGCTCTTTGTTTGGTATCGTTCTTTATTTGTTTTGATGAAGTTATAAATTTTTGTCATATCAACTTCAACCATTGCAGAAACATGAACGGAAGTATCACGGCTCTTTATCATGTGCTGCATAATTTTCTGTCGTATGTTGTCCATCGGAATCTGTTCAACTAAGTTAGGAGCGTATTGATGTTCATCCTTAACTGGAAATAATTTCTCAAATGCTAATTGGGAACCATCTCTTTTTTCCAAGTAATGCAGCAGATCATTTTTTGTTACTCTTCCGCCGATACCAGAACCGGAAATCTTTTCCAATTCATCAAACGTAACTTTTTCTTTCTTTACAATACTCATAACAAGCGGAGAATAAAATCTATTAGTTTTTTTCTCTTCTTCTGTATCCTCATTTTGTATGAGCGCATTTTTCCCGATCATGGAATGCATCTGATCATCTTCAATAATTATTTCCCTCTGTACTTCTGCTTGATGCGAATGCTCGGTTGTAAATATTTTAGCTACTATGGTTCCCACTTCAACGGTCTCTTGTTCATTGACTAATATTTCAGAAAGCGTTCCGTTTACAGGAGATGGAACTTCCGTATCAACTTTATCCGTACTAATTTCAAAAAGTATTTCATCATGCTTTACTGTTTCCCCTGGTTTCTTGTGCCACTTGATGATGGTTCCTTCCATAACCGATTCCCCCATTTTAGGCATGGGAATATCAATTGTCTGCGGAGATGAACTACCAATTATTTCGTCTTCCGGAATTTTCTCTTCAATTTTTCCCAAAACAGTTTTTTCTTTTTGTGATAAAACTTTAATATCAGGTAAGACTAAATTTTCTTCAGTTTCAATGTATGCTACAATTTTTCCAACATCAAGAGTCGCGCCTTCTTCCGCGATAATCTCGGCAACAATTCCATCAACAGGTGAAGGAATTTCAGAATCAACTTTATCCGTACTAATCTCAAAAAGAATTTCATCTTTACGGATAGTGTCACCCGGCTTTTTGTGCCACTTCAAAATGGTTCCTTCCATAATTGATTCACCCATTTTGGGCATCGGAATTTCTATTCTCATTTTTTCTCCAATTTTTTTTTGTAAAGACGGGGCATGCACCGTCTCTACTTTCAACTATTTAGTATCGAATCAATTCTTTAATAGCTTGATAAATTCCTTCTCGCGAAGGAAGCGTTGCATTTTCTAATATCGGACTATACGGAACATGGACATCTTTAGCGGCAACTCTTTTCACCGGGGCATCAAGATGTTGAAAACAAGTATCGGATATTCGCGCAGCTATTTCAGCTCCGAAACCGGCAGTAAAAGTATCCTCGTGAATAACTATTGCTTTATTTGTCTTCTTCACTGAATTAAAAATTGTTTCTTCATCTAAAGGAATGATCGTTCGAATATCAACAACTTCAACAGAATAACCTTCGTCCTCAAGTTTGCGTACTGCAAAAAGAGAATCCCAAACCGAAGCTCCATAGGTTATCACTGAAATATCCTTTCCTTCTTTTACAATTTTTGCTTTGCCGAATGGGATGAGATAATTTTTATCCGGTTCAGGAGAAGTAGCAAAACTTTGACGGTACAGACCTTTGTGTTCGCAAAATAAAACTGGATCGTTCAAACGGATTGCGGTTTTTAATAATCCTTTTGCGTCTGCAGCGTTTGAAGGATATGCGATATATATTCCGGGAATGTGTGCAAATATTGATTCAATATTTTGGCTGTGGTATAACCCTCCGTGGATATATCCGCCAACTGCAACGCGCGTAACAAATGAAGATGTCCAGACATTGTTTGAACGGTAACGCATCGTAGCAACTTCATCTTTGAACTGCATGAATGCGGGCCAAATGTAATCTCCAAATTGAATTTCAACGATAGGTTTTAATCCGGTTAAAGCCATTCCGGCCGCAACACCAACAATGCTTGCTTCGGCTAAGGGAGAATTAAAAACGCGTTTTTCACCAAACTTTTGTGTTAATCCTTTTGTTGCGGTAAACACACCTCCCTTTTTATCGGCAACATCTTCACCGAAAAGGTACGTCTTATTGTTCAACTCCATCTCTTCATGGAGCGCATGATTAATAGCGTCAACCATTACCACGGAATTTCCTTTTGGTTCAGTTGCTTCATAATTAAAAGTGTCTTTCAATCCGCTTTCATCAAACATAAATTTCTCGCATGATTCCGGCAACGGATCCTGTGCGTTTGCCGCTTCAGTAACTGCTTTTTCTATTTCTTCTGAAACTTCATTTTTAATTAATTGAATTTCTTCATCCGTAGCTAAATTATTTTCTATTAAAAGTAAAATCATTTTTTCAATCGGATCGCGTTTTGCTTCATCTTCCAATTCATCGTGTGCGCGGTATTTCTTTTGATCATCGGAAGAAGAATGAGAAAGCAAACGCACTACATCGGCTTCAATTAAGACAGGACCTTCCCCACTTTTTGCATATTCCACCGCTTCCTGAAAAGCTAAATACGATTCAACAAAATCGGTTCCGTCAATCAGCATTCGTTTTAATGTTGCGTAGCCTTTCATCATTTCTGCAATTGAATGTCCTTCTCCTCCGCTCTGCTTGGAAACGTGAACGGATATTGCGTACTTATTATTTTGAACGACAAAAATAACCGGAAGTTTTTCGCGGCTCGCCCAATTCACCGCCTCATGAAATTCACCTTGACTTGTAGTCCCTTCGCCCGAACTTACGTACGTTACATTTTTAATTCCCTGGTGTTGAGAAGCTAAAGCAGTTCCAACAGCATGTAAATATTGTGTTCCCGTAGGACTTGATTGACTCGGAATGTTCAATCCTTTAGCGCCGTAATGACAGGGAAGTTGTCTTCCACCGCTTGAAGGATCATCCGCCTTGGCAAAACATTGAAGAAATACATCTATAGGTTTAACTCCACAACTAAGTACGACACAAAGATCACGGTAATACGGAAATATCCAGTCGTGATGCGGGTTTAACTGCATCCCCGCTGCTGCCTGAATTGCTTCATGCCCGGAACCGGCAATGTGAAAAAAAGTTTTCCCTTGCTTGAGCAAGTTCATTGTTTTTTTGTCAATCTGGCGGGAAAGAAACATGGTGCGGAATGCATTAAGAACTTCTTCCTTGGAAAGATTCAAAGTTCTTCCGTTAAGCAAAATTCCCTTCGCTACATCTTTTTTCGTATTATTTTTTTTCTGTTCAGTTGATCTTAAACTCATTTATGAACCTTTTTAATGCGTAATTATTTGTCTGCCTGCCGTCGGGCAGGTAAAATGAACTCTTCCCTTTGCAGTTCATCAATATTTTCATATCGAAAAACTTCAATAAAATTTCTCAGAAGTTTTTCTTTCACTTCTTCTAAAGAAATTTTTTTTCCTAATTCTTTTGCAAGCGAAGTGACTTCTTTATCCGTAATACCGCAGGGAATAATGCCGTTATAGAAAAGTAAATCGGTGTTAACATTAAAAGCAAATCCATGCATTGAGATCCAATTACTGATCTTTATTCCAATTGCTGCAATTTTTCTATTCTCAATCCAAACGCCGGTGTATTTTGGATTTCTTCCGGTATCCAAACCATACTCTTTGCAAGTTAAGATAATTACTTCTTCCAATGCGCGTAAATATTTGTGTGTGTCGTTTTGCCATTCATTTAAACTAATGATCGGGTAACCGATCACTTGTCCCGGACCGTGATACGTAATATCACCGCCGCGGTCAATTTCAAAAACTGAAATATTATTTGCTTCTAAATATTCTTTACTGCCGGTTAGATTTTTTTTGTCGGCAGTTTTACCCAAAGTATAAGTGTGCGGATGTTCGAGTAAAAGAAAAACATCAGTAATACTATTTTCTTTTCTTAATTGAAGAATCTCATGTTGAAGTTTCCATGCTTCTTCATAACCAATTAGATCAAGATTACTATAGGTTAATGTCCTAGATGTGTATTGATTCGCCATAGGCGTTAGCCGCTGCTTCCATAATTGATTCGGATAATGTCGGATGTGCATGAATTGTTTTTGCAATTGATTCATACGTTGCTCCATGCGACTTTGCAATCGCAAGCTCTGCAATCATTTCAGTTGCCTCCGAACCGATAATATGCGCGCCGAGAAGTTCGCCATATTTAGCATCAAAGATAAGTTTCACAAATCCTTCGCGCTCACCGGCTGCAAAGGCTTTTCCGCTTGCCATAAATGGAAATCTGCCAACTTTTATTTCGAATCCCTTTTCGATGGCTTTAGCCTCCGTAAAACCAATACTTGCAACTTGCGGTTGACAGTATGTACAGCCGGGAATATTTTCATAATCGATCGGTTCGGTATGCAAACCTTTTATCGATTCAACACACTGAATTCCTTCGGCAGATGCAACATGCGCTAACCACGGCGCTCCAATAACATCACCAACTGCATATATGTTTTCAATATTCGTCCGGTAATTTGTTTTATCAACTTTAATATGATTTTTGAAAAGTTCGATCCCTAATTCCTCCAGACCAAAACCTTCAATATTTCCGGTAACGCCAACCGCAGAAAGAACAATGTCAGATGTTAATTCTTTCTTCTCCCCCTTTTGAATCATGGTTACGTGTGCTTTCTTTCCTTTTACAATGACATTCTCAACCGAAGTAGAAGTAAAGATTTCAATTCCTCGTTTCTTAAAACTCTTTTCAAGTGTTTGCGAAACTTCTTTATCCTCTATCGGAAGAATACTATCCATCATTTCGATGAGTGTGACTTTAGTTCCAAGAACAGAATAGAAATAAGCAAATTCAACACCGATAGCTCCCGCACCGATAATGATCATCTCTTTCGGTTGTACAGGGAGATTCATCGCTTCAGTACTTGTAATAATAACTTTGCGATCAACCGGAATGTTGAGAAACGTTTTTGCTCTCGCACCGGTGGCGATAATTATTTTATCGGCGGTAATTGAGTCGGATTTTTTGCCATCATTGTCATAAATATCAATTTGGTTCTTCGATGATAATTTTCCGAATCCTCTGATGCGGTCAATTTTATTTTTCTTTACAAGAAGTTCTACATTTTTTGTGATGCGGTCGGAAACATCCCGGCTTCTTTCAATGATCTTTAAAAAATCGAAGGAAAGTTCTTTAACGGAAATGCCGAATTCAGTTGAGTGGTTCTTCATTTTATCGAACAACTCGGCATTTTTTAGTAATGATTTTGTCGGAATACAGCCCCAATTCAAACAGACACCGCCGAGATTTTCTTTATCAATTACAACCGTTTTAAATCCCAATTGTGCAGCACGGATTGCCGCAACGTATCCTCCGGGACCTCCGCCTAAAACTGCGATTTCGTAAGATTTTGCCATTAATTTATTTCTGCTTTCTTCTTTTTTCTTGCTTCAAATATAAAGAAGCTGGGAGTAAAATAAAACTTGTTAACGTTCCGACTTTTATTACATTTTTTAGCATGCCAATTTCCGTAACATAGACTTCAGTCTGTGTAACGATTTGAGCATCAGTTATAAATTGAAATCATTCCTTTTCTAACTATAATTAGTCCATCGCTTTTCATTTTACAAATTATCTGTTCAAGATTTTTGTGTGCAATGATTTCCGCAAGATTTGACTTCCCTAATTTTTTCTTTTCTAAAAGAAGTTTAAGAATTTTCCCTCTCACTTCCCTTTCGGAACCTTTAAACTGCGATTGTTTTGACTTTGATTTAATGTTCGTCCGTTTTGCGGTAGCTGACAGCGCACCGTAATCCATTAATGCATTGTGCCAAATTCTGCTCTTCCCTTTCGGAATAACCGATAATGCAATTTCAGAAAGTCGTTTTTGTGAAATATTCTGATTAAGATGCAATTCATGTATCAAGACTCGCCGGATGTTAGTATCTATTACGGCAACTTTTTTATTGAATGCAAATGCTAAAATTGCAGCGGCTGTATAACTTCCAATTCCTTTTAATATTAGGAGTTGATCAATCTGTTTCGGAAATACTTCTTTAAAATCATTTTGAATGATCAAAGCCATTTCTTTTAATCGTATCGCACGGTTGTTAAATCCAAGTCCCGACCAATCTTTAAGAACTTCGTAATTTTTAGCGTGTGCTAAATCTTTAAGAGTTGGAAAATCATCAATAAATTTTTCATAGTAAGGAACCACTCGTTGTGCTTGTGTCTGCTGAAGCATAACTTCGGAAACTAAGATATTATAAGGATCGGTCGTTCTTCTCCATGGAAAATCTCGTTTGTTTATTTTATACCAGGATAAAATTTTACTTTGAAACTCTTTTATTGTTTTTTCGTTCAACACTTTTCGTTCATTTGACTATTTGAGTAAATTCGATAATGAAATTTCAGAAATAATTTTTCTACTTCTTATCTTACTGTAACAATCTTTTCCCAGGAAAAGTTTTATTACACAGGAAAAAATTACGAATTAGGAATGATCTTCTATTAAAGCATTTCAAAAGTAAAAAATAGAACGTAGATTTTTTAATTCGCCGCGGCGAATTATGATTGTTTATGATACTCCGAGATCAAAAAAAAATCCCTCATTACTGAGGGATTTTTCTGTTTACTGAAAACTGATTACTAATAACTACTTAATCAACAACATCTTTTTGGTGATCACTGTACTGTTTGCGGTTAATCTGTAGATATATGTACCGCTTGCAAATCTTGATGCATCAAAAGCTACTGAATAATTTCCTGCAGTCTGCAAATCATTTACTAAAGTAGTTACTAATTCGCCGAGTGTAGAATAAATATCAATTCTTACTTTTGAGTCAACAGGAATTGCATACTTAATAGTTGTTGAAGGATTAAACGGATTAGGATAATTTTGGCTTAATTCAAAATTAACAGGAACATCAACTTTAACTTCAACTTCATTTGAATAACTATAACTTCCGTCCAAGTCAATCATTTTTAATCTGTAGATTACAACCGGACCTTTTACATCCTTTTCTGTAAAACTGTATTTTACACGTTCGGTAGTTGTCCCGGAAGCGTTTACTTTTCCTACAGTTGCCCAATCACTTTTTTCAGATTTACGTTGAATTTCAAAATAGGAACTGTTCTTTTCAGTAGCAGTCTGCCAGTTTAATTCAACAATGTTGCCTTTAGAGGAAACTGCAAATGAAGTCAGTTCAACAGGTAACGGAGTATTTGATTCATCAGCGCCGATATATGGGAAAGTGATGCTTCTTGTGTCCCCGTCAATATCTTTTGTTAATCCTACAATAGGAGTTCCGATAAGATTAACATCACCGTCTGAAGCGCCGGTAAGATGTAAATTTGATAACGATACAAAGTTTACGGTAACTGATTTTGAATTTGCATCTTGTCCTGAAGCAGTCTTCCAATCGGCTAAGGTAAGAGCCGCAACACTGTTCCAATTTCCAACTCTTCCATTTACGTTATCTTGAACAAAGAGGTCGTTATAATTCGATGTCAATGTTCCGAGAGCGCCATCTCTTGAGTAACAATAGGAATTGAAGTTAGCCTCTGCTGAAAAGACAATATTATTTTTTACGGTATTGAGACCATTGGAAATTGATAATCCTTTATAAACAACCGTGCCTGTTCCGATATCTGCAATATCATTCATAAAGATAGTATTGTTATAGCAGTTCAATGTATCCGTTGCAGATGAATTTTTGATGCCGGTTAAATATGCCGATGGGTTAACAGCAGTCAATTCGAATCCCGTTATCATATTATTGTAAACATTATATGTTCCGTTAGATTCAATACTGATCGCAGTAATTCCATAAGCAGCGCCTGTAGAAAGTGTAGAAAGTTTTGAGATCTTATTGTTATAGATATTAATAACTGATCCTGCCATAACATCAGAAGCATAAATGCCTTCGTTCGCTACTGCGGCAGCAATTCTCTGATTAGTAATTATTTCATTGTTAAAAATATCTGTACTTCCTGCTTTATACAAACCAATCGCTCTTCTATTACCTTCGATTAAATTATTCTTGATAGTAATATTGCTCGGGAAAGTGGCGGCAAATGGAGAACCTGCATAATAAGTTAGTCCTGCTATACTTTGAGCTACACCTGCAAAATTTGAGCTAATATGATTATTGTCAAAAGTAAGATTTTTAGGTACCCAGTCCACGCTTGATTGGTTTGTAGATCTAACCAAAACAGCGCCAACTAAATTGTTGCCGGAAGTACTAACTGTTTTAACTTTATAAAAAATATTACAATTTTTTACAGTTACGTTAGAAACATCACCAACAATAACTAATGGAATAGCATTTCTTTGAGCGGCTGTATCTGTCTGAAGGGTGAGGTCTCTCGTTGTTCCACCAACTGTGTTTGAACCATCAATGACAATATTTTTTGTCGTTTTTAATGAAGCCCATGCAACATTTCCTTTGCCCGGAATACCAATAATAAATGCACCTGAAGGACCTGAATTAAGGTCAGTCGGATAATTAAAAGTAATAACCGGTTGAACACCTGTATAAGGTTTAATTGTTAATGTGTAAGGATCAGGATTAATAGCTAATCCAATACCAACCGCATCCGTATATAATTCAGTAATGTCACTCGTAATATAAAGATTAACATTGCCTAAAATAATTGCATCATTAACATAATCGGTAGCTGCTTTTAAAGATGCAAATTGTGGGTTAGTTGCACCAGGACCACTTCCAGCAATACCAACATAATAATCACCTTTAATTCCGCGGAGACCTTCATCAGCGCCTTTGTAAGGAGCAAGAGCATCGCGAAGATTACCATCAATATCTGTAGTTATGCCAACAGGAACTCCCATTAAATCTCCATCACTTAAAGAAGCTCCGGAAAGATGAAGATCCGAAACAGAAGTAAACGTTACATCTTTTGAAGTAGAATTAGCATCAAGAACTGAGGCAGTTCTCCAATCTGTTAAAGTAGGAGTTGCAGCAGTTCCAAAATAACCTACACTTGCTAAAGCCCCTGCAGGATAATAATTGTTGTAATCTGATACCAGTGTCCCGCCAGTTCCCGTGCGTGCTATACATGATGAACTAAAATCACCTTCTTTATCATAAACGATATTATTTTTTGCTGTAACCGCGCCTTGTGCCATATAAACGCCATAATAAGTAATCGTAGCACCACTTGTAAGCAAATCATCCATATAAATTGAATTATGATAAAGGTTAACGGTTGGAGCCGCATTCGCAGTAGCTCTAATGCCATAGAATATCGTTGTTCCAGATGCAATCGTTGAACTAAAGCCGCCGATAAAATTATTATAGATGTTTGCGGTATATGGGAGAAGTGTATTGTTTCCGCATTCAATGCCCGCTGAGTAAAAAGTTGCAGCGCTGTTTACAGATTGCAGTTGATTTATCTTGTTATTGTAGATATCAATTACTGATGCTGAATCTACATAAAACAGATAAATTCCAAACGCGCTTGTGCTAGTCTGAATTTGATTTACTGAAATTTCATTCCCGCTTATCACTGTAGGTCCACCGATAGAATTTAAAAATATTCCGCGAGCTGTTGCAACAAGCTTATTGTTTTTGAGAGTTAAATTCGAAACACCATTCCAATAGGTAGGAAAAGTCCCACTGGTAGTAACTGCAAACGCCTGTCCTTTATTAAAGCTGGCATTAATTTCGCAATTTTCAACAAGTACACTATCAGGAGTAAATAAAGTAGGAGTGAAAAATCTGTTTACCAGAGCAACCGCATAAGCCGCGAGTGTTGAGATTTGTTTTACGACAGTATTTTTTAATTTGAAATTATTCACTTCACCTAACAGTCTAAGAACCACTGTATTTGCGTTCGCTGTAGCTACATTTTGAAAAGTTAAATCTCGTGTAGTTCCGCCGACTGTATTTGAACCGTCAATAACAATGTTATTAACAGTAAGCATTGCATAATTTGTAGCTGAGGTTGTAGTTAAATTTGGCACACCAAAAACAAAGTTGCCTGAAGCTCCGGTATTATCCGCAACTTGAGTAAAAGTAATGGTTGCAACAATGGTTGGCGCAGGTTTGAAAGTGATTGTATGCCCGTCTGTATTTACACCAAGACATACATTAGTGACTTCTGTTAAATCACTTGTGATGTAAAAAGTACAATCCCCGGTAATGGTTCCGGCATTGACGGCATCTAAAGCAGATTTTAAAGTCAAATAATCCGGGTCTCCCCCACCTGGGCGCGTTCCGGCTATTCCAATGTAGTATGAGCCTGTAAATTGGGCCAATATTGGAGTAACTGCAAAAGAGACGACCAAAAACAAAAGAGTAATTAATTTTTTCATGTTTTCCTCTAAATAAATTGTAGATGATAAAAAAGAAGCACTTAATTAAAAAGAAAGAACAAAAAGTTAAAACCAAAAATCGGGCTGCTCAGTAAGGGGACAAAAAGACTTTACTGATACTCCCTATAACTTGAATGAACAAAAATAATCGGGTGAATAACTACCCATTTTAAATAACAGATGAAACTTAATAAATTTCTAATGAGTGTCAAATAGAAATTTATAAAAAATAAAGTGTGTAAAATATTTTTTATTGGTTAATTCCAAACTGTCCAAAATGATGGGTGAAGTGTTTTTCATGAAAAACATCCCATTCGTTTTTATTCAGTTCACCAAAAGTGGGATTTAGTAAAGTAGCTTCAGGGTGTTTCTCAAAATATTGGTAATAATCCTCTACTTCATTCTTTAGTACTAATTTTGCTTCTTCTATGTTTTGATATTCTAAAGACTTAAGACCTTCACCGATGAGCGGATTAATAAATTCTTTTGGCAGAGGTCTCGCGCTCATTAAAAATCTTTTCAGCGTAGGTATTTTTTCCGGCGGATTAAAACAACCGATATTTAATTTACCGTTGCTCGTTCTAACCGCAAGAACTAAGTGCTCGATCATGTGTTGAGCAGTCATTTTCCCCCACAACTGTTTAGTATCAGTAGATAAGTTATTTAGCTGTTCCAGTTTGCTCAAAAGCGGTTTATTCAAATTGATCCTTTCTAAAATAATATTTGCTGTTTTAACATTTTAAATTAACATTCATATTTTCTTCAAGGAAAATAAATTACAAATTCAGCGCTTTTTTCCTATATCAGTTCTGTAATAAATGTTATCATAAGAAATTTTTGAAACAGCTTGATATGCATATTTAATTGCTTCATCAAAATTCTTCTCCTTAACAAAGGAAGTTACACCAAGTACTCTGCCCCCATTAGTAAAGAGTTTGCCTCCTTTTAAAACAGTTCCTGCATGGTACACTTTTGCGGTTGATTCATCAATTTTGTCTAAGCCTGATATTTCAAAATTAGTTTCATAATTATCCGGGTAACCTTTGGAGGCAGTAATAACACAAACAGAAACTCCACCGTTATATGAAACAGCATTCTTATTTATCACTCCTTTAGCGGCAGAAAAAAGTAATTCAAGAAAATCTCCTTCAATTACATTCATAACAGCTTGTGTCTCCGGGTCGCCGAATCTCGCATTGAACTCAATTACTTTAGGACCATCTTTCGTTAAAATCAATCCACAAAATAAACATCCGATAAAAGGGGTTCCCAATTGTTTTAATCCATAGAGGGTCGGTTTAATAATTGTGTCTTCAATTATCTTTAAAAGATCATCAGAGACGATAAAAGCCGGAGCATACGCACCCATTCCTCCTGTGTTTTTGCCGGTATCATTATCTCCAATTCTTTTATGATCTTTAGCGATAGGGAGACAGAAGAAATCTTCACCATCAGAAATGACGAATAGAGAGGCTTCTTCTCCAATAAGAAATTCCTCGATTAATATTTTATTGCTCGCTTCTCCAAAAGCTCTTTCCTCAAAATTTAGAAGAACTGCATCTAATGCTTCATAAATATTATTACAAATGGCGACTCCTTTGCCGGCAGCTAACCCATTCGCTTTAACAACGATAGGATATTTTTGCTGATTTAGATAATGAAGAATATCCGCTTTAGAAGACGTGACTGAAAATTCCTTATAATTGCCTGTTGGGACATTATGTTGCCCCATTAATTTCTTTGCAAAAAGTTTATTAGCTTCAATTTCAGATGCATCTTTACCAGGACCAAAAACAGTAACTCCCATGCTCCGAAGAAAATCTACGGTTCCGTCAACTAAGTACTTTTCAGGACCTACAATAACAAGTGCAATTTGTTCTTTTTTACAAAACTTAAGTAAATCTTCATTTGTAGATAAAGAGACGTTTTCAAAACAATTAATTGTTCCTCCATTACCGGGGGAGATAAAAAGTTTATTGCATTTAGGAGATTCTTTAACCTTTAGAGCTAAAGCGTGTTCCCTTCCACCGCTGCCTAAAATTAAAACATTCATTAATTATTTTTAACCATAAACTGTAATTCCTTTGCTAATTGCTCCGTTAAAAAGTCGCGGCGGAATTTTTCAATATATTCTTCAGAGGGAACCGGAAATGAATTTGCCTGATAATCAGCATATAACTTTAATAGCAATTCTTTAATGTATTCAATGTTATCAGGATCAGTTAGATAAGTTGCTCCGTATTGCTTTGCATAAGATTTTAAAGCTCCCTCAGGTAAACAAGCTAAAACCGGTTTTCGAGAGCCGAAATACTCAAACAATTTACCACTTGAAATAGTATCGTCATTTTTTCCTTTCCCTACCATCAACCACAAAACATCACTTGATTTAATTTTTGCAACCGATTCTATATGAGTGAGATAACCAAAGTCTTTTACATTATCTTCTAAACCATATTTTACAGTTAATTTACGAAGCTCTTTTGTCTGTGCGCCTACAAAATAAAGATCTATATTATCCGCTATTTCCTTCTTTTCTTTCTTCAATAATGCAAAAGCTTTTAATAAATATTTTGGAGTAATAAACTCATAAAATGATCCCGTATAGGTCAAGATCATTTTGTTGTTTTTCTTTTTAATTACCGGAGCAATATCAAAATCAGCTGGATCATACCCATGAGGAACGATAACAATATCATTAGAATCAAGAAATTTGTATGTTTCCATTTGGTATTCTTTAATTCTTCTGTTCGTAACAAATATTTTATCCGCTTCCTTTAACACTCTATATTCTAATTTTTTATGCTTATAAGCATGGTATGGGGTAAGATATTTCGAAAATTGATTTCCATACCACAAGTCTCTATAATCAATAGCAAGGGGAATTTTAAATTCTTTTTTTAATTTAGCACCTAATTGAAAAGCAGAAAAAGGGGGCGCAGTTACAAAAATCAGATCAAATTGCTCATTAAGTAATAGTTTTCTCGCTTCAATCAGAGCTTTTTTTGCCCATGAAACTTTATTATCCGGTATATAAAAAAATTGATTTATTCGGTTAATCAACTTTCTCGTCATTTCACCCGGCATTTTAATAGTTCCGAAAGCACTTAACTTTGCATTTAATTCATTCCCTTTCACACGAATAATTTGTACACTTTTATCTACCTCCTTTAATAATTCAGGATCGTGAGCAAAATAACCTGTCTCCGCTGAAGTTATCACAGTGGGTTGCCAGTTGTTTTGTGGAAGATATTTAACAAACTTAAGTATCCTTTGAACACCGCTAAGTCCCATAGGGGGGAAATAATATGCTATAATAAGTACTTTGAACATAATGAACTCATAAAACAAAATAATAGATGAATAATTACCTGTGATAATTCGGAGATTCTTTAGTTATAATAACATCATGTGCGTGACTTTCTCTAAAACCGGCTGAGGTCATTTTAATAAACTGTGTTTTTTCTTTTAATTCTTTAATATTTTTTACTCCGCAATACCCCATAGCAGCCCTTAAACCACCGACAAATTGTAAAATAGTATCAGAAAGTTGCCCTTTATAAGGAACTCTTCCCTCAACTCCTTCCGGAACTAACTTATTAACATCATCTTCCATATCTTGAAAATACCTCTCTTTACTTCCATATTGCATTGCACCCAGGGAACCCATTCCGCGATAGGATTTAAAGCTTCTTCCTTCTAAAAGTATTTTTTCACCAGGACTTTCATCCACTCCAGCAAATAAACTTCCGATCATAACAGAATCTGCTCCGGCTGCAATAGCTTTAACTGCATCTCCTGTATATTTTATTCCTCCATCAGCAATGATAGGTAAGTTCTTTCCTTTCAATGCTCTAGCTACATCCATAATAGCGCTTATTTGAGGGACACCGACTCCTGTAACTACTCTCGTAGTACAAATTGAACCGGGACCAATTCCAACTTTTACTGCATCAACACCAAGAGAATATAATTCAAGTGCAGCACTCGATGTTGCTATATTTCCAACAATTAATTGAATATCCTTAAACTTCTTTTTAAATTCTTTTACTATTTTAATCACCCCTTTTGACTGCCCGTGTGCGGTGTCTATGACAATAACATCTACGGATGAAGCTATTAATGCTTCTACGCGATCAAAAGTATCAACAGTAACACCAACTGCTCCGCCAACCTGTAACCTTCCAAGTTTATCTTTGCTTGCAAACGGATGTTGTTTCTTCTTAAGAATATCTTTATATGTAATTAAACCTTGAAGTTTTCCGAATTTATCAACCACGGGAAGCTTTTCTATTTTATATTGCTGTAATAATTTTTCTGCAGTAGCAAAATCTGTCCCAATCGGAGCAGTGATCAAATTTTCCTTGGTCATTAGTTCTTTTATTTTAAGTTTTGGATTAGGGGAAAACCTTAGATCACGGTTAGTTAAAATACCGACAAATGTATTCGTATTATCTATTACGGGAATACCGCTAATTCTATATTTCTTCATGAGTTCAAGCGCATCAAAAATAGGTTGATCCGGGTTAACGGTAACAGGATTTCTAATCATTCCGCTTTCAGAGCGTTTTACTTTGTCAATTTCTTCAGCTTGTGCATCAATACCCATATTTTTATGAATGATCCCGAGACCTCCCTCTCTTGCTAATGCAATAGCCATATTTGATTCCGTTACAGTATCCATCGCTGCCGAAATAAAGGGTATGCTAATAGAAATTTCTTTTGTCAGTTTTGTCTTTATATCGACTTCACGAGGAAGAACCGCTGACTTTCTAGGTTGTAATAAAACGTCATCAAAGGTCAGTCCTTCATAAATAATTTTTTGTTGCTTCATCTCTAACTTTCTTTATTCATTTAAGATACAAAGAATTAAAATTTAATTAATTCTTTGTATTTGATACAGTTCAATTTCATTTAATTAATGTCGCTTCTAAAAAACACTAATTATCAAAAGCGGCAAAACCTGTTATATCTTCTCCAATAATTAATGTATGCATTTCGTGAGTTCCTTCATAAGTCTTTACAGATTCTAAATTTGCAGCATGACGCATAACAGGGTATTCATCCAGAATACCATTTGCTCCCAAAATTTCTCTAGCATTTCTTGCGATATTCAGAGCAATTTCACAATTGTTTCTTTTTGCTAAAGAAACCTGCTGGAATCTTAATTTACCATTATCTTTTAATCTTCCTAATTGAAGATTTAATAATTGAGCCTTAGTAATTTCTGTTAACATTTGAACTAACTTCATTTGTGTCAATTGATAAGCGGCAATTGGTTTAGAAAATTGTTTCCTAGTTTTGGCATACTCTAAAGCTGAATCGAAACAAGCCATCATAGCCCCGACTACTCCCCAAGCAATTCCGAATCTAGCTTGGTTTAAACACATTAGTGGAGATTTCAACCCAGCTCCTTTAGGTAAAATATTCTTTTCAGGAACAAACACATTATTAAAAATTAGTTCTGATGTTACTGAAGCACGAAGAGAATGTTTCCCCATCATCTCGGGAGCAGTGAACCCTTTAAAGTCTTTTTCTACTAAAAATCCATTTACCACACCGTCTAATTTAGCCCAAACAATAGCAACATCTGCAATTGTACCGTTAGTTATCCACATTTTAGCCCCGTTAAGAAGGTATCCACCATCAACATTTTCTGCTTTTGTAACCATTCCACCTGGATTTGAACCGTAATCAGGCTCAGTTAATCCAAAACATCCAATTTTCTCTCCTTTTGCTAGCAATGGGAGCCAATAATCTTTTTGTGATTCGCTTCCGAATGTGAATATAGGGTACATTACAAGAGCACTTAAAACTGATGCGAAACTTCTGACTCCGCTGTCGCCCCTTTCCAATTCCTGCATAATTAAGCCGTAAGCTACATTATTCATTTCCGCACAGCCATATTTTGCAGGCAATGTGGGACCTAATAACCCTAATTCTGCCATTTGTGGTACAAGATAAAGAGGAAATTTTCCTTCTCGATTATATTTTACGATTTGCGGAAGAACTTCATTGTCAACAAAAGAACGAACGGTTTCTCTAACAAGCAGTTCATCTTCAGAAAGAAGATCATCAACATTAAAATAGTCTACACCTGAAAATTTTGCCATATCTTTTTCGTTTTTTGTTATCAAAATTACATAATAAGTCTTACTCGGCAAAATTAGCAAAAGTAAAAATATTTTACTTTGTTTTTTAATTCGGGAAAAGTAGCTTGCAGATGTGAAAATAAAATTATTAAATCAGAAAAAGCAATTTTTTTTACTCGCAGTCTATTTATATTTAGTTACTGCGGGATTATTCCATCATCATTCATATTCATTTAAGAATGAAGAAAATACATTTATTTCTCTTCAGAATAAAAGTGAAGCAGTTAATGATTTTTTAGATAACACAGCGGGAATTTGTTCACTTGAGCATTTTCTCCAATCAATTAATTTTGTAGACTATTCTGAGGCGGGAAAAAAAATAAAACTTCCCGAAGTAGAGCAATTAATTGTAAAATCTTCTATTTTTGCCCCTCTTAAAGTTTTTTATTATTCCTATCCCCTAAGAGCTCCTCCCGCGATTTAGTTCTCCGAATTTCTTTTTCCATAATTGCTTTTTAAAAATAAGGAGTTTCTTATGTTTAAGTACGCATCGGTATTTATTATCACTTTCATTTTTTCTGTCAGTTTTTCTCAGCCGCTCTCTCCAGTGCAGGGTATTGTCATTGATTCGCATAACCAAGAACCGTTAATAGGAGCCAACGTTTTTCTTAAAGAATTAAAAATTGTTGTTGAAACAAACGAGAATGGAGTTTTTCAGTTTTCCAATGTTACTGCCGGGAACTATACTCTTGTTTCTTCCCTCACAGGACATAAAGAAACGACCAAAAAAATATCAGTCCCTCAAAAAGAAAAACTTATTATTGAGATGCACGAGCAAGTTATTAATTTGAATGAAACCATTGTTACGGGAAATCCATTTTCACTTGATCCAAAAGAACTTTCACAGGCAACCATTTCACTTTCACAGCTTGATTTACAGATTAAGAGAAATTCAACTTTAGCACAATCATTAGATTTCCAACCCGGTGTTGCAATGCGTTCAAACGGAACGGCTGCTTCCCGTCCTGTTATCCGTGGATTTAGCAACAACATGATTTTAATATTAGAAGATGGTTTGCGTATGGGAGATTTATCTTCATCTTCTGATGACCACGGAATTTCTGATGATGGAAGCGAACCTGAAAAAATAGAAATTATTAGAGGACCTGCTAGCCTGCTTTATGGAAGTAACGCCATAGGAGGAGTTGTGAATGTTATTACCGATGCAATTCCGTCAACAATCCCACAGAAAGTAAACGGACATTTCTTGACGGAAGGTTCGTCTGTTAATAACCAGTACTTAACAAATCTGCATCTTAATTACGGCATTAATCTTTTTTCTTTCCATGGCAATTTATACAAGAGAAAAGCCGGTGATTATAAAATTTCTACCGGTGGAAAAACATTTAATTCATTTTTTGAAACTTTTGGAGGGCAAACCGGAGTTTCATTTCATCCTAACTGGGGAATTACCGGATTAAGTTTTTCTTCATTCCATAATCAGTATGGATTGCCTGCTCCCTCCGGAAGTACATCTGCCGCTTACATCGACATGAAAAAAACTCAAGTAAAATATTTAACTGATATAAAATTCGATAACAGCTTTTTGTCAGATATTTATATCAAGGGTAGTTATCAAAATTATCATCATAATGAGATTGATAGATTTAGTGGAATTATCGGCACCTCGTTTAACCTTGAGACCGCAAATATTGATATTTCATCTAAACATGTTCCCCTCTCATATTTAATGAATGGTATTTTTGGACTCTCATCATCGTACCAAAAATATAAGATACTCGGAAGCGAAGCAATAACTCCGAATACTGAAGTGCTAACCGCAGCCGCTTATATTTTTGAACAAATGAAATTCAACAAAATAAATCTCTCCTTTGGATTAAGAACTGAAGTCAGTAAAGTAGATATTAGTCAAGCAGTTTTAACGGATTCTCTTTTTGCAAGTCAAAAAATAAATTTTGCCACTTTGTCTGGCTCTTTGGGAATAGTTTATTCTCTTTCAGAAGAACAATCGATATTTTTCAATGCCGCTAAAGCTTTTAGATCACCAAGCGCTGATGAACTTGCGTCTTATGGCATCCACGAAGCGGCAAACAGTTTTGATATCGGTAATAGAAATTTGTTAGTAGAAAACAATTTAGGATTTGATCTAGGTTTGCGATCATTAAGCGAAGAATATTCTGCGGAACTAACCGGATACGTATATGCAGTTAACAATTATATTTCAAGAACCCCGCAAGCATTTTTTTATAGTGATGAAACTGACAAAGCTACAAATTCAATAATCGGATTTAACGATACTACCGGTTTCCGGGTAAAAAAATACTTAAATGAAGAAGCCGTATTTTATAGTTTTGAAAGTAAAATAAGTCTAAAATTAACGGATAATTTGGCAACTACAATCATTGCGGATTATGTAAGGGCTAAGAATAGTAGAACAAAAGAAAATCTGCCTCAGATTCCACCATTCCGGATTTCAGTGGAAACAAGATACACAGTTGATCAATTTTGGCTTGGATTAGATGCAAAAGCAGCAGCATCCCAAAAAAATATTTCAATAAATGAAATTCCTACTGCAGGCTATTTTCTCGTTGATTGTTATGGAGGTATGAAATTCTTTTCGGGCAGATTTGCTCATATTATATCTTTGAAGATTGAAAATGCCTTCAACCGGAAATATAAAGATCATCTATCAGCAATTAAGGAGTTCACATCGATGCCCGGAAGAAATATTTCGCTCAGTTATAAATTCCTATTTTAAGTTTGAAGAAAATTCGTTAATTTTTGGACGTAAAGATTTTCAGTTTAACACGGAGAGGTGGGTGAGTGGCTGAATCCCGATGTAATCGGGATTGCTAAACCGCCGTAAGGGTTTTATAGGGTCAATTTAATAGATTTGGAGAGGTGAGTGAGTGGCTGAATCCCGATGTAATCGGGATTGCTAAACCGCCGTAAGGGTTTTATAGGGTCAATTTAATAGATTTGGAGAGGTGAGTGAGTGGCTGAATCCCGATGTAATCGGGATTGCTAAACCG
>JBBAAM010000032.1:0-41554 GCA_041658245.1 Melioribacteraceae bacterium | reverse complement strand
CCTCGAAAGAGAAAAATTATTATGAAATAAAAAATCAACTTTACTTAAATTTATAAATATAGTTTCAAACGTTTAAAAATTATACAATAACAAAAAGGTATTGAAATGAAAAAAGTAGTTATTACACACGCTAAGAGAACTCCGGTAGGATCGTTTAACGGATCGTTAAGCAGCTTCAGCGCACAGCAATTGGGCAGTTTTGTAATTAAATCTCTTCTCGAAGAATCTAAAATTGATGCGAATAAAATTGACGAAGTTATAATGGGCAATGTTTTGGCTGCCGGATTAGGTCAAGCACCGGCACGCCAGGCAGCTCTATTTGCCGGACTTCCGGAGAAAACAGAATGTTTAACAATAAATAAAATGTGCGGAAGCGGATTAAAAGCAATTATGCTTGCTCATCAAGCAATTATGTGCGGTGATGCAGATGTTATCATTGCAGGCGGACAAGAAAGTATGTCTAATGCACCATATCTTTTACAAAGTGCACGTAATGGATATCGTCTTGGTAATTCATCTATCTACGATTCAATTTTAGTTGACGGACTTACAGATGTTTATAACAATATTCATATGGGTAATTGTGCTGAAGCTTGTGCGAAAGATTTTAATTTTACAAGAAAAGATCTTGATGATTATGCTGTAATGTCATATCAACGCACATTAAACGCACAGAAAGAAGGACGCTTTAATGATGAAATAGTTGGTGTAAGTATTAAAACAAAAAGCGGAGAAACTTTAGTAACACAAGATGAGGAACCGGGTAAAGTAAATTTTGAAAAGATACCTACTCTCCGTCCTGCCTTTGATAAGAACGGTGTTGTTACTGCCGCAAATGCTTCTAAAATAAATGACGGAGCCGCCGCGGTTTTAATAATGAGCGAAGAAAAAGCAAAAGAATTAGGTCTCGAACCATTGGTGGAAATTATATCACAAAGTTCTGCGGCAAAAGCACCGATAGAATTTACAACAGCACCAGCAGATGCAATCAATAAAGCATTGGTAAAAGCAAATTTAAAATCTTCCGAGATAGACGTTTATGAAATCAATGAAGCTTTTGCAGTTGTTAGCTTAGCAGTAAATAAATTAGTGGGATTGAGTACTGATAATGTTAATGTAAATGGTGGGGCAATAGCTCTCGGTCATCCAATAGGTGCCAGCGGTGCCAGAATTATGACTACACTTCTCTATGAAATGAAAAGAAGAAATTCAGAATATGGATTAGCTTCTTTATGTATTGGCGGAGGAGAAGCTTCTGCCGTTATAGTTAAGCGTTATCAATAATTGAAAAGATTAGAATAATAATTTCTATCAATGCTATAAGGAATAATTATGCAAGCTATTGGACTAACATTTATTGATTGGGTAATAATCCTAATCTACTTTGCGTTTGTTCTCGGCATCGGGTGGTATTTGAGGAAATTCACAAAAAGTGAAGAAGATTTCTTTCTTGCCGGACGGAAAAATTCATCTTGGGTTGCGGGTCTTGCATTTCTTTCTGCTAATCTTGGTGCGCTTGAACTCTTAGGAATGACAGGCAACACTTTTAAGTATGGAATGTATGTTGCACATTTTTATTGGATCGGTGCAATTCCTGCTATGATCTTTCTCGGAATTTATATGATGCCGTTCTATTATAGCAGTAAGATCAAATCAGTTCCAGGTTATCTAAAATTAAGATTCGATGAAAAGACAAGAGTGCTTAACGGAATTGCTTTTGCAATTATGACTTTGCTTGTTTCCGGAATAAATCTTTATGCAATGGCTCTTGTGCTTCATACATTCCTTGGTTGGAATTGGGATTACGCTATGTGGGCTTCTGCAATTACTGTAGCCGGTTATGTGGGATTAAGCGGATTAATGTCGGCAATCTTTACAGAGATAATTCAATTCTTCTTGATTTGGTTTGGATTGTTTCTCGTTTCGATTCTCGGAATTCTAGAGATCGGAAGCTTAAAAGAAATTATGGCAAGAATAAATGAATACAGCTCGCAAGTTTCATTCACAACTCTTTGGTCAACGTCTTCCAACCCGATGCAAAACGGAATGTTCATTCATTGGGGAGGAATTGTTCTGGGACTTGGTTTTGTTTTATCGTTCGGATATTGGACTACCGACTTCCTTGTTGTTCAGCGTGCATTCTCGGCAAAAAATTTACGTTCAGCACGCATGACACCGATACTTGCATCGTTTTTTAAAATGGCAATTCCTTTTTTGGTAATTCTTTCAGGTTTAATTGCAATTGCTCTATCAATTGATCCTAAAAGCGGATTTCAACTTTTGAAAGATGGCGGACAAATTAATTATGATTCCGCACTTCCTCTTTTGATAGCAAGATATTATCCATCCGGATTAGTTGGACTTGGTGTAACGGCTTTGCTTGCAGGATTTATGGCGGGGCAAGCAGGAAACATCAGTGCTTTCAATACAGTTTGGACATACGACATTTATAAATCTGTATTAAACAAAAATGCTACTAATGCACATCTACTTTGGATGGGACGAGTATCAACAATAGTTGGAGTTTTGATATCTCTTGGTACTGCTTATTGGGCAAAAAGTTTTCCGAGCATAATGGATTATATGCAGGCAATTTTCTCTTGGGTGAACGCACCGCTATTTGCAACAATGCTTCTTGGTATGTTTGTATGGTGGATAACGCCTAACGGTGCATTCTGGGGATTGGTTACAGGAATGTTTTCATCATTCTTTTTGTGGTTGGCAGTAAAGTTTCACTGGTTCCATGAAAGCATAATTACGATGTCCAGCGTTCAAAGTGATATGGCTGCAAATTTCTGGCGTGCATGGTGGGCTTGGCTGATTTGTTTCGTAGTTACAATCATTATCAGTTTCTTCACAAAGAGAAAACCGAAAGAAGAACTAATTGGACTTGTTAAAGGATTGACCGACGAAAAATATGATCAGCATTTGCCATTTGTCAAACGTCCTGAATTTGTTGCAATCATTGCTCTAATCGTATTAGTTATCCTAAACTTATTATTCTGGTAAAAGGAGATTATAAAATGTCGGAACATAAAATGAAACCGATCTGGTTTTTTGTAGGACAAATTTTAATCGTTATGGGCGGATTAATATTACTAACCGGGATATATCAGATTATTAATCCACCTGAACGGGCAACTGTTCTTAGCGAAACTCATCCTAATATTTGGTGGGGAGCGGTAATGTTTTTGTTCGGCGGATTTATGTATTGGAAGACTAGAAAACAAACTGTGTAACGACGTTGTTTTTAAGTCGAAGATCCCGTGCTCTTTACGGGGCCGCCGCCTCGAAGTGTCCGCTAGAAACAACATGATTTATTGATTATAAAATTAACTTATACAAAAACAGAACAAACCAAATCAACTCTAACTACAAATACCACGACCGACGGAATTTATCCCGCCATCGGTGGGAGTGTGTTCCGCTTGAGTCCACAATAATGGCGTTGCCATAAAGTTTTTATTTAATGACAATAAATTTGCCACGATAACTCGACCCTAAAATTCTTTTCAAATCAGCATTTTCACAAGCAAAATTTACCTTGTCATTAGCAGACGCTTGTTATACAGAAATCTTTTTAATAGTATTCTCATAAACCCGTTTAAAAGGAATTTCAACATTAATATTTTTATAAAATTGAAAAACAAATTCAACGGAATTTTTAATTGCCCATAAACAGCAATCACCACTTAAGCAAAGGTAAGGGAAAAAGGGTTCTGTCTTAGGATGAAAATATTTACTTAACTCATATTTACCCTTCAGAGATTTTTCAAGATATGTGGCAGAATTGTTATCAGTAGAAACTTTTTGCCATTCAGGTTCATAATGAATTAATGCATTTCTGAGTTTAATTATTGCCGCAACATTTTGATAAGGATTACAAGAAGAATCTATTTTATTACTTTCTGTAACATCTAGAGCAATTTCATATTTATCTAATATGGAATGTTTTGCAGTCCGAGGAATACCTCGATCCCATAACGATATAATTACATTAGAATTTTTTACAAGTATAGTTTTTGAAATATTGTTTTCTTCATCTTTTATAGTAGAATAGAATTCGTTGATATTTGATTCTAAAAAAGTCACACATAGAATAATACTAGAAAACAAGTAATGAAAATATTCATCATTATAGGAGTGTCGTTCTTTTTCAAAAGCTATTGCATATTTTGCAAAATCTATTGAAGCATCAAGAAATCGAAAAGCTAAATATGATTTTTTTCTTATTCCTATAGGTTTCATATTCTTCTGTATAACGACGTTGTTTTTAAGCCGCCGCCCATAACAGCAATACATCTTTGAAAACGAACGCCAATAATTTTATAAAAACTTTTTTACTGCAATCTACTTTAAAGAGCAACTAATTATTACAAAACAACTTTATAATTACCCAAATGCCGCAACGTTTAAAGCGGTCGGCCTTGAATAACTGGTTAGAACACACGCGGAGAATATTCCATTAAGATATTCAAACTCAAAGAGTACTTTAAGAAAGATCTGATTATGCCGCAAAGAATTCAACCACCTGCAGTTAACGTGTACTTGCATTACGCCGCCGTTTTGTGAACTATCAAAGGACAAATTATTCCAGTAACAGAATGGTGGAGTGAATTCTTTTGATTTAGTAGAACTTTGCATAGATATCGCCTTTGCAAAAAGTGAACGTCGTAATGCGCACTGTATGTGAAGTTGTTACTTTTACCGAATCAGCACGAGTTTTTTTGTTTCCGCAAATTCACCTGCGCGCACTTGGTAGAAATAGATACCACTGGCGAAATTAACAGCGTTCCACTGTGCGCGATACCTTCCAGCAGTCATCTGTTGTGCGATAATCGTTTGAACCTGTTGGCCTAGATTATTAAAAACCACAAGAGAAACATATCCGGATTTAGGCAAAGAAAACTCTATAACTGTTGTGGGATTAAATGGGTTTGGAAAATTCTGTGAAAGACTGTATTCCTTAGGAATTTCATTGCTCGATAATTCAATGTTTGTTGAGAGAATCGTTTTGAAACTAAATGCCGGAGAGAAATCACTCGCGCCCCCAACATTTTTTGCTGAGACACGCCAATAGTAGGTTGTATTGAGACTTAATGGTCCGATGGTGCGGTACGCTGCTGTCAACGTTGAATCGTCCTCAAATGTTGATGAGAAGTTCTGGTTCGTTGCTACTTGGACGCGGTAAGAATCAGCACCTTGTACAGCGTTCCATCGCAGAGTATCGTTTAGTTGTTGATTAATCGCACCATTGGGGGGAGATAAGAGAAGTGGCGTCGTAGGAGCTGTAATGGCAGCGAAGTTCGCCACGAGGAATTTACTTGTGTCGAGAGTTACCGTTATCGTATTTGCTAAGTCGTTGACATCACCGCTCCAACCTGCGAATGTGGATTGAGCGTCGGGTGTAGCCGTGAGTCTCACCATTGTGCCAAGATTATATGCACTAAGAAAGTCTGCGCCGCCACTTATTCCTGCAGGAACGCAACTCACTTGCCCGCCTCCCGATCCGAACTTGATCACAGCAAGAAAAGCTGCGCGAGGATTACCGTATTCCAACGCGCCGATATCGTAATACGGCATCGTTCCAGCGCCGGTGTTTGGCGTTGATGGATCATCGAATCGCTGTCTACCCTCTAAGTCCAACAGAGAAGCTCCGTTGCTTGTGCCGGCATCGATGGCAGGACTGCCGGGCTGTAGATGAAAATCTCCATTCGGGGTATCGACAAACTTTGGGTCGGCTGCAATATTGCCGTTTACGCCTGCAAATCCTATTGCTTGGGTTATTGAAAATCGGACTTGAGCTGGTGAGACCTCTCCATCAAATCTGGAATTCGGGCCACTGAAAATCGTGTTAATGATCTCGACATCCTTTACACTGTTTCCGGAAGCTCCTGATACATTTGAATATATTCCTAATGCAAGAGATCTTGGATCATCTTGAGTAATTGTGTTATTAACTATGCGTAAACCCCGTACTCCGTTTCCTGTCGCACCTCCATCGCCACCCCTAATTAGAATGCCGGCATTGAAGTTATTTGTGAAAAGATTATTTACGATATTTGTGTTAAGGATTGAATCTCCTGTTGTAGGCGCTTGGGCGCCGCTAGTAATACCTATCGGGAAGTTATGGCCTCCGGTAAAGACATTGCTGTAAATGAATGTGGAATCAATGACATCCCCACTGCTCGGCGGTTGATTTAGTGCACTGCCAAGAAGCAAGACAATTGCTTCTCCAATACTATTTGTAAAGGTGTTTCCGATAATCTGCATTCGTGAGTCTCTACAATTAACGCCGGGCGCCCCGAGCTCGACCCCATACGTGCATTCGGAAAATAGGTTGCCGTAGATCACTATATTCTCAAGCCGTCCGTTTGTCCCATTACTTCCAGCACCAATGGCATCAAAATCTCCCTGAAGATGGAGAAACTTGTTGTTTGAGATGAAAACATTTCTTATCGTTGCACCCGATGAAAGAACACTCGTACCCAACGCGATGCCGTGGCCGGTGGCACTGCTGTTTTCATTACTAAACACATTTCCTTCGATATTTATGTTCACGATTTGCGATTGCGCTGGAGGATAATCAGGTCTTGTACCAGCAGAAATCAATATCGCTGCACCTGCTGGTATGTTAATGAAACGAATTCCAGTAATCGAAAAGTCTGATGCGAAAACGACAAGCGCAGTTCCCTCGCTTGGGCCAGAAAGTGTGATATTGGGTTGGCCGTTGGCATCTTTAAGTCCTTGAATCGTTATGCCGTTCTGGACTAACCTCGGCAATTGTTCCGTTAGCTCGATAACCTGGCCGGCAAGTGAAGGAGAAAAAGTAATCGTGTGTGGCCCGGGCGCATTGGTGATAGCCAAAAAGGCTTCGCGAAGAGAAATCCCATCGGGACCAGGATTAGCGAAGAGAGCTTCTGGGCTCGATGTGTCACCGTTTACAATATCCGATTTCGTGGTGACCGTAATATCTGATGCAAGGACGGAAGGTGGAGCTAGTATAGACATAAGTGTTGACAGAATAATGGAAAACACTGTTGCTGTGAGTGATTTCATATCTACTCCTGCGTTTAATATTTTATCTCGATTAGGTTTACGCGAACACAACGAAAGCGAAAATAACAAATCAAAACCACGGCTTGATGGAATTTTTCATTTCCACTCTTCTTAATGTTAAGTGGCAATTGCACATAACTCATTTAACTACACCATAAGCATTTCGTGTGTTCTACTATTAATTAACCCGCCAACGGATATGATGGCGAGGAATGATATCTACCAACATTTATTTTGTTTTTCTACAATATTCTAAACTTCTTGCGTGATATCCCGCCACAAAAACGACGGGCAAGCATTCCAACTATTATTAAAAATTTATTTGTAAATCCGTAGAATCTATTTTCTTTGTCCTCCATATCTCAAACAAAGTACCCCATTTATATAAGCGTAATTGGTACTAATTCAAATTAGTGTAAAAGAAAATTTTAGTCAATAATTTTATTATCAAAAGATTGCGCCACCACCATTCTTCGACGGGCTCAGAATGATGGTTCGCAATGACAATGTTCACTTATTGATTGTAATCAAAACAGATATTAAATAAGTTGTAATAACTAAAATATGATTTGATTGAAATTATGTTATCTGAACTAGTCCTTCAAAAATTTCAAGAATTATTTAATGAAAAACCTTTACTTGTCCGTTCACCCGGAAGAGTGAATCTGATAGGAGAACATACTGATTATAATGAAGGATTTGTTCTTCCCGCAGCAATTGATAAAGCAATTTACTTTGCAATCTCTCCGCGTGATAATGAGAAGTGCAGCTTGTTTGCACTCGACATGAATGATAGTTTTCAGTTTTCAGTTAACAGTTTACAGTTTTCAGAAAAGCATTGGCCAAATTATTTGATGGGTGTTGTTGATCAGATTTTAAGGATGGGATATAATCTCAAAGGATTCAATTGCGTTTTCGGCGGAGATATTCCGATTGGTGCGGGTATGTCATCATCTGCAGCAATTGAAGCCGGTTTGGCTTTCGCACTGAATCATATTTTTAATTTAGGAATAGATAAAATTACTCTTGTTAAACTTGCACAGAAAGCCGAGAATGAATTCGTTGGTGTGCAATGCGGTATAATGGATCAGTATATAAACATCTTCGGAAAGTATGGAAACGTACTTCGTATTGATTGCCGCTCGCTTGAGTATGATTATTTCCCTTTTGAATACAAAGAAATTTCAATTGTCTTATTTGATACGGGCGTCTCTCACTCTTTGGCTTCATCAGAATATAATCAAAGAAGAAAGGAATGTACTCTAGGAGTCGAGTTGATAAAAAAAGATCATTCTCAAATTAAAAGCTTACGGGATGTAACTTTGGTTATGTTGAACGATTATAAGAATAAATTGGATTCAAAAATATTCCGGCGTTGCAAATATGTTGTTGAAGAAAATGACAGAATAATGAAAGCTTGTTATTCTCTAAAAGAAAAAAATCTCTCAGAGTTTGGTTCGTTTATGTATTCAACTCATGAGGGTTTAAGCAAAGATTATGAAGTAAGCTGCCAAGAACTCAATTATTTGGTTGAGCTTACAGTTGATAATCCCGGAGTTTACGGTTCAAGAATGATGGGCGGTGGATTCGGTGGATGCACAATAAATCTGATCGAGAACAACATAGTTGAAGAGACAAAAGAAAAATTTTCTAAAAAGTATAAACAAAAATTTAATATTGATTTGAAAACATACATTACTTCAATAAGTAATGGAACAAGTGTAATAGAACTGAATTAACTTACTGTTTTTTTCCTTCCATACGTAAAAACATTTTTTTCTTTACTCAATTCATAAATTAAAATTATAACGACCGGGATGTACTCCAACATCAATACAATCGGATATTCCTTCCACAAACCGTTTAGCTGGTAACTCAAAACTGTAAACACAGTTAAGGAACTCAAACCGACATAGAAAATTCCGCTCCATCTTGGTATTATGGGAAGCAGTATAGCAAGCCATGCAATATACCACGGATGAACAACAGGTGAGAAAATCAAAAGTAGTAATACCGAATAATAATATTTATGTAACAAATCCATTTTATTAAAAATAAATGGAAGCAAGCAAATCACTAAAAGTATTCCGCAGATAATTCTTGCAGTCTGATTGTTCTGAATGAATGAATCTATAATATTGAATACAATTCCATTGAAGGTCCAATGCTTGGCGTAAATAAAAAATGCTTCAAATGGATTGGATGTAAGGATGTAAGGTAAAAACTGAACACTAAAAGCAGCTGCCGGAATAAAAACAACTTTAATTCTTTCCGGTAATCTTTTTTCGTGGAAAAAGAGAATCGGAAGAAAGAGTAGTCCTACAGGTTTTATTGAAAATGATAATCCGAGAAAAATTAATGCAAGTATTTTTTTATTATCCAGATGAAAAAATAACGCAAGAATTAGAAGGGGTAATCCAAAACCGTCTAGATGAGCATCTAAAGAAAATTGAATTATTGGCAGAGGACATAATGCATAAAGTAGAATATTTTTATCCGGGATCTTTATTATCCTTAATAAAAGAAAAAGAGCAATTAATGTTATCAATTCAAAAATGAGGAGTAATAATTTATATCCCCAAACAGCTTCTCCGCTTAATGAATATCCCGCATAAAATAACCATTGACTCAAAGGGAAATAAATTGTTTTCATATCGGGATTGTTGACAAACTTTGGTATAGTCTCTGAATGAAGGTTTTGTAATGATGGATCATTTGACGAATAAAGATAAGGATTGATTCCGGCTGATTGAACTTTTCCATCCCACAAGTATCTGTAATAATCATCGGAACCAATTGGATTAATCGAAACAAAACTTATCCTAAGCAAAATTCCAACCGCAACAAGTCCGGCTACATAACTGAATGGGATCTCGTTTTTTATAATCAGCCAACTTATGAAAACAAAAATAATGGAGGAAGATATATAAATGATTGAGTAAGTTATGATCGGTTTGACATTAAGTAAGTGTATTAACAAAAAAAGGAAACACAATATTACAGTTGAAAAGATCAACAAAATTTTGCTTTGTGACTTCATTTGTATTTAGTGTTTTATTAGGATTAAAGATAATCAAAAGAAAATAAATCGGGAAAATGCATCGCGGATTTTAATTAAATCATTATTTTGTTATAGATATTTGTCAACATTATCTAAATAAAGCTTACATGTTGAAAAAAGAATTGTTTGCAGTGCTAGCATTATTCATACTTTTTCAAGGTTGTTCATCAATGTTGATAAGAGAAAATAACAGTTTCATAAAAGTAAAGAACACTCATTTAGAGCTTAACGGTAAACCATATTACTTTACCGGTACAAATTTTTGGTACGGGTATTATCTTGGTTCACAAACGAATCCCGGAAATAGAGAAAGATTAATTAGAGAGTTGGATAATCTCCAATCAATTGGCATAACCAATTTAAGAATCTTAGCTTCCTCTGAAGATTCATATATTCAAAAATCACTCAAGCCGACAATTCAAACAGAACCAGATATTTTTAATGATGAACTTTTAGATGGATTGGATTTTCTAATAGCTGAGATGAAGAAACGCAATATGCACGCAGTGATCTATTTAAATAATTATTGGGAATGGTCCGGCGGAATGGCAGTTTATAATAAGTGGTTTAATAACGGCAAAGTTATCGATCCGTATAATCCTGAACACGGATGGGTTGCTTTTATGGATTACACAGCTTCCTTTTATAAAAATGAAAAAGCTAACGAGTATTTTAGAAAGTATATCAAGAAAATTGTTACTAGAAAAAATTCATACACGGAACAATTCTACTTTGAAGATACTACGATCATGGCATGGGAGTTAGCAAATGAACCGCGCGCCGGAAGTTTGACCAATGGTTTTTCAAATCTTGATAATTATTATAAATGGATTGATGAAACAGCAAAGTACATTCATTCTATTGATTCCAATCATCTAATTACAACCGGAAGTGAAGGAGTGATAGGAAGTTTACTCCAGGAAGATATTTTTCTTAAAGCGCATGAAAGTAAATACATTGATTATAGAACATTTCATCTTTGGGCAAAAAATTGGAATTGGTTTGATGCGAAAAGAATTGATGAAACTTACGCTGCAGCAGAAAAAAATGCTATTGAGTATTTCAATCAGCACATGATTTTATCACATAAATTAAATAAGCCAATTACTCTTGAAGAATTCGGTTTACCGCGCGATAATGAAAACTACAATCCTGGAACACCAACTTTTGCACGTGATAAATATTACGAAAAATTATTATCGGTGGTTTATGACAGCGCTGCTACTGGAGCACCGATTGCCGGAACAAATTTTTGGGTATGGACAGGAGAGGGACGCGGAAAAAATGATGATAACTTTTGGCGTATTGGTGATCCATTTACCGGAGATCCCCCTCACGAACCTCAAGGGATAAATTCTGTTTATGATACTGATTTTACTACTATCAATATTCTAAAAGATCATGCAGCAAAAATGATTCTTCTCAGTGAAAAATCTTTCTTAAATAAATAAAATGGCGAGGGAAAAAAATGAAATCATTTTCAAAAATATTTTTGAATTTTGCTTTGGTAAGTTTATTCTTATTATTTAATCTTTTCTCAATATCATGCAAGAATAAGGAGACAAAAACAGAAATGGAAGTGAAGAAAGATTTTTTTGGTAAAACTACAGTCGGACAGAATGTTGATATTTATACTCTTACTAATAAAAACGGGATGAAGGTAAAAATCATTAATTACGGAGCTACGGTTGTTTCATTAACCGCACCGGATAGAAATGGAAATTTTGAAGATGTTGTTTTAGGGTATGATAACATTGAGGGATATGAAGCAGATAAATCTTACTTCGGCGCGATTGTAGGCAGATATGGAAATAGAATTGGAAAAGGTAAATTCAAATTGGATGGAAAAGAACATCAACTTTCGATCAATAACGGAGAAAATCATCTTCATGGCGGAACAAACGGATTTAACAAAAAAGTGTGGACTGTATTAGGTGCATCTGCACAATCAATTTCTCTGAAATATATAAGTCAGGATGGGGAAGAAGGTTATCCTGGAACAGTTGATTTAACCGTAGCTTATATTTTGAATAACGAAAATGAGTTATATATAAATTATACGGCTTTAACCGATAAAAATACAATTCTCAATCCAACACATCATTCATATTTTAATTTAACCGGCGATCCCAACAAAACAATTCTTGATCATGAATTAATGATTGATGCTGATAACTTTACTCCTGTTGATAAAGGGTTGATTCCTTCCGGTAAGTTTGCAGATGTAACTAATACTCCAATGGATTTTCGTAAACAAACAAAAATTGGTACACGCATAAACGAAAATTATGAACAGTTAAAATTTGGACTTGGTTATGATCATAATTGGGTTTTGAATAAACATCAGGAACTAATTCCTAAGATTGCAAGCGTGTATGAACCAACTTCCGGAAGATTTATGGAAGTGTGGACAAATCAACCGGGTATACAATTCTATTGCGGAAATTTTCTTGACGGTAAAGTAAAGGGTAAGAATGGAGTTATGTATCAGTACAGAACCGGATTGTGTTTGGAAGCCCAGCATTTCCCGGATTCTCCAAACAAACCGGATTGGCCCTCTGTTGTTTTGAAGCCGGGTGATGTTTACAGACAAGCAACTATTTATAAGTTTTCTACAAAGTAGTAGGACTAATAATTTGACAACAGAAAAAAATGCAGCACAGAATTCAATCGGCGCTGCATTTTATTTTTTGAATTAAATTAGGTTTTTAATAGAGTTCTGTTAATTGAAATAGAGAATCGGATGAATCATTACATAATTGATGGGAATAATTTAATCGGAAGAATAAAATCTCTTCAGCATCTTCAGAAAAAAGATAAACAATCAAGCCGTGAAAAATTAATCCGCATGGTTAGTAAACACTTTGCCGGTAAAAATGCAAAGCTCTCGCTGCATTTTGACGGATTTCAAAATGTTCCTCTTTCTATCTCCAAAGGAAAAATATTTTACTCGGAAAAAGAATCCTCGGATAATCTTATTAGAAGAGAAATAGAAAGTTCTAAAAATCCACGCTTAATAATTCTTATCACATCAGATCACAGCTTAATGAACATCGGAAAAGCAAATAGTTGTACAGTTATTTCATCCGGCGAGTTTTCTTCATCTATAGAAAAGTCTTTAGAAAAAAATGACGAAGCTGAAAAAATCAAAGAGCTGGAAAATGAAAAAGACGAATTTCTAAAACTATTCAAGGGATAATCGCTTCTAAAAAACGATTGTTGTATTCATTTAAATCCATATTTTCTTGTTGAATTATTAATCTTAATTGGAGGAATAATGCGAAAGCTATTATCAATTATGATGTTGATTTCTTTCTCTTTCATTCAAGCACAAACATTAAAATCACCGGAAGAATTTTTAGGTTATAAAGTTGGCGCTGATTATAAAATTGCCGACTATTCAACGATCACAAAATATTTTAAACACCTTTCTGAAAATTCCGATAAAATTCTTTTTCAAGATATCGGTAAAACAACTCTCGGTAAAGATATGTTCATGGCTATAATCAGTTCACCTGAGAATTTGAAATCAATAGATAAATACAAAAAAATAATTCATCAGCTTTCCGATCCGCGCAAAATAAATGATGCTGAAGCATTGCAGCTAACCAAAGACGGAAAAGTTGTTGTACTTGTTACATGCAACATTCACTCAACAGAAATTGCTTCTTCGCAAATGTCTATGGAGTTTGCTTACACACTTGCAAATGGAAGCGCACCGGAAAAATCTATTAAAGCTCTTAACGATGTTATCTTTATAATCATGCCGTCAATTAATCCGGATGGTACCACTATGGTTGTTGATTGGTACAATAAATATTTAAATACCGAATATGACGGAGCTTCGATGCCGTACTTATATCATCCTTATGCCGGGCATGATAACAACCGCGATTGGTTTATGTTCAATCTAAAAGAAACACAAAATGTTGTTAAGGTTGCATTCCACGAATGGTTTCCTCAGATCTGGTTAGATGAACATCAAATGGGCAGTAACGGCGCAAGGTTATTTGTTGTCCCTTATAAAGATCCGATTAATCCGAATGTGAATCCTCTTATTTGGCGATGGCAAAAAGTTTTAGGAGGAATTAGTGCATTAGATCTTCAAAAGAAAAATTTTACAGGAATAATTGACCAAGCGTTATTTGATGCTTATTGGGAAGGTGCAACGGAAAATTCTCTTTGGCATAATCAAATCGGAATGTTATCTGAAATGGCAAGCTGTAATATTGCAAGTCCGATCTTTATTGATTCTTCCGAAGTTAAAGCAACTCAAGAAATTACTACTTATGATATCCGAACAAATTATCCTTCACCATGGCGCGGCGGCTGGTGGCGGCTGCGCGATATTGTTGAGTATGAACTTGGTCTTACTTACAGTTTGCTGGAAACATCGGCAATGTTTAAGGAGGATTTATTAAAAACTTATTATACGATGTGTAAGGATGCAATTGAAAAAGGAAAAGAAGGAAATCCTTATGTGTATATAATTCCAAGAGATCAAAAAGATCCGGTAACAACTTCTAAAATGATTGAGAAACTTCAAATGGGCGGTGTTGAAGTTCAGTTTTCTGAAATGGAATTTAAGGTTGATAACACTATCTATCCTGCAAATAGTTATATAATATTTTTGGCTCAGCCGAATGGAAGATATGTTAAAGATCTTTTTGAAGAACAAACTTATCCCGATCTAAGAAGAACAAGAAGTGAAACTCCGTTGCGTCCTTATGATGTTGCGGGTTGGACGCTTCCTTATCAAATGGGTGTAAAATTTTTAACTATTAATGGACCTGTTCAAATTGATGCTAAGATTATAAACGATCCTCACTATCAAAACGCTGTGGTGCCAACAGACGGGAATTATTTTGTTTCACCCGCGGGCTTAAATGTTAATTCTATTTTGATCAACAGACTTCAAAAAGAAAATATTGAAGTTTATTGGAACAACGAAAAGATCAAAATCGACTCAAATAAATTTGATGAAGGTTCTGTTTTTATTCCGGTGAATGATAAATCAAGAAAAGCAGTTAAAGAATTGGCAAATGAACTTCACTTAAAATTAGTTTCTGCAGACGTAACTGATAAATCAAAATTGAAAGAATTAAAGAAAGTTCGCGTCGGATTGTATAAATCTTATTCGGCAAGTATGGATGAAGGATGGACAAGATTACTTTTGGAGAATTATCAGTTTGAATTTTCATCTATTGTTAACAAAGATTTCAAGAACAAAAAATTAAAAGACAATTTTGATGTAATCATATTTCCCGATATATCCGGAGATATTATTAAAACAGGCAAACCAAGCGGTGAAAATGCACGTTTCTCTAGACCGAAACCGCCTGAATATGATGGAGGTATTGAAAAAGAAGGTCTTGAAAACTTGAAAACTTTTATTGAAAAAGACGGCGGCTTTGTATTAGCTCTTGGACAAGCATGTAATTTTGCTATTGAAGACTTGGGGTTGAGAGTAACTAATGTTTTGAAAAACGTTAAGAGCGATGATTTTTATTGTCCCGGTTCTCTGATCAGAATTAGTGTTGATAATACAAACCCAATTGGTTACGGAATGGATAGAGAATCAATCGGTTATTTGAGTGATAATATGGCTTTTGCAACATCAACACCGTTCGGTCAGTTCGATCGTAGCGTTGTAGTTAGATATCCTTCGAATAATTTATTAAAATCTGGATTTTTGTTAGGTGAAGATTATCTATTCAAACGAAATGCTATTGTAGATGTAAAACAGAAAAACGGTCACGTAATTTTATTCGGGTTCAAAGTTCAGAATCGTCATCAAACATTCGGGACATTCAAACTTCTCTTCAACGCAATTCACTTAGCGGGTATGCAGCTATAATTATTGATCATTAATGAGGTTGTCTCAAAAGTAATTATTCAAATAAAAAATCTGCGAAAATCAGTTATATCTGCGTTCATCCGTGTGCCATTTTTAAAATTATTTTACTTTTGAGACAACCTCACTGATATAATTCAGGCAAATACTCTTAACCTCAATAAAAATTAACGTACATCACATTTTTAAACTTCTACAATAATTTATCTTGAACATGATTAAACTTTCTGTTAACATCAAACGTCAATTAATCAGACAATAGGTAGATATATTCTGTGAGCACTTCAAATTATCTGAAAAAGATTTCAGTATGGGATGCAGATGCAGCTCGCCATATTTTATCGCGTTCGCTTTTTGGCTTTACGAAAAATGATGTAACATTTGCCCTTACAAAAACACTTGATGATTTTGTTGATAACTATCTTCTCAAAGATCTTGTAGAACCAGCTGCACCCCAATATAATAGTGCTGACTGGGTTACATTGCCGAACAACGCCACTAATCAAACCAACTACACAAATTGGTTCCGCTCTATGATTTACTGGTGGTATAATTTGATGCTCACCCAAGGTTATTCAATTAGAGAAAAGATGGTGCTCTTCCTGCACAATCATTTTGTTTCGGAATACGGTACAGTACAAATTCCGCAGTTTATGTATATCCAGAATAAATTATTCAGACAATATGCTTTTGGAAATTTTATAGAACTTACAAAAAAAGTAACTATTGATCCTGCAATGTTAATTTATCTTAACGGTAATGTTAGTACTAAGACAGCACCAAATGAAAATTATGCACGCGAACTTCAGGAATTATTTACAATTGGAATTGGCAATTATACTGAAGATGATATTAAGCAGATGGCAAAAGCACTGACTGGTTGGACTGTTGACGGAACTAATCTTGTAAGTGTCTTTAATTCCAGCAGAGCTGATACCGGTTCTAAAACTATTTATGGCAAAACAGGTAATTACACCTACGATACAGCAGTAAATTTAATCTTCACTGAAAAAACTATTCCTGCTTCCGAATTTCTTTGCAGAAAACTTTACAAGGAATTTGCATACTATGAACCGAATACAGACTACGTTACGCAACTTGCCGCTGTAATGCGGACTAATAATTTTAATTTGAAACCGGTTCTTTCCACAATGCTCAAATCAGAATATTTTCATTCCGTTGATATACGCGGCGCCAGAATTAAACCGTCTGTTGAATTTTTACTTTCTGCTTTGAAACAGCTCGGCATTACATATACAAATAATGATTTGCCGAATTACATCCGTACTACTGCCGATTCACTTCAGCAATCTCTATTTAATCCCCCTGATGTACGCGGTTGGGAAGGACAACGTAAATGGATAAGCACAATAACTTACCCGACACGAAATAGTTTTAGCGATGAATTGGTTGCCGGGAAGAAAATAGGAACAATTACCTATAAGATGGATGTAGTTGCATATGCCAGGACCTATTCGAGTTCCGAGCAAGCTGTTCAGTTTGTTGCAGATGTTACAAAGCAGCTGATCCAATTTCCGCTTAGCGAGGCTCGAAAAGATTCTTTGCTTGCAACATTGCTGGATGGTGCAGCAGTTTATGATTGGAGTACATACAGCACCGGTGCTGACAAAAGATTGCAGAATTTTTTTAAAGCATTAATGCGTTTGCCGGAATTTCAGCTTTCCTAAAATATCATTGAGTTAAAAATGAAAAGAAGAGAATTCTTAAAAAATCTTGGAATGGTAACCGGTGCCGGAGCTGTTACTCTTACAATTTCCGGAATACCTATCAAAGCATTTGCCCGTCCATTCATGAATATAAAATCAACCAACGGAAAAATTTTAGTTCTTATTCAGCTTAAAGGAGAAAATGACGGATTGAACACCATCATTCCTTTTGAAGATTCTATCTATTATAATAAAAGACCGGTTATTGGAATCCCGAAAGCAAATGTAGTTCAGTTAAATAGTCTAACTGGAATGAATCCGTCACTTCAACCTTTGAAGCAGCTTTTTGATGATGGAAAATTTTCCGTAATACAAAATGTCGGCTACCAAAATCCAAATCGTTCACATTTTAGAGCAACTGATATTTGGCTTTCTGCTTCTGATTCTAATCAATATATATATGACGGTTGGGTAGGAAGATATTTATTAAAAACATTTCCGGGTTTCCCTAATGTTCCTCCTTCTCATCCGATGGCAATTCAAATCGGTTCTGTACAATCAGGCGTATTCGATAGTACAGAAGGAGGATTAGCAGTGTCGTTCGATAATCCGAATTCTTTTTACACATTAGTTAGTGGAATAACGGCAGATAGTGATCCGCCTCCGGCAACAATTGCAGGTGATGAATTAAAGTTTCTTAAAGAAGTTGCAGCACTTTCAATTCAATACGCAAGTGTGATAAAAGAAAAAGCTGACTTAGGAAATCCGGTTGCAAGCTATACTGCGGGCGGTACTTTTGGATCTCAATTAAAAATTATTGCGGATCTGATTTTGGGCGGATTGGAAACTCCGGTATACTTAGCTTCGCTTGACGGATTTGATACTCATTCAAATCAAAACGGTACAAACTCTCATCCGCTTTTATTAACAAGATTAGCAGAATCAATTAAAGCATTTCAATCTGATCTTGAGAGATATGGATTAGCAGATAAAGTTGTAATTCTAACCTTCTCGGAATTTGGAAGGAGAGTTAATGAAAATGCAAGTGCGGGAACAGATCATGGCACAGCAGCGCCTATGTTCTTGATCGGAAAGAATGTTACCGGCGGAGTGTTCGGGAATAATCCGAGCTTAACAAATTTAGATAGCAACGGAGATATTAAATACATATATGATTTCCGTCAGGTTTATGCCACAGTGCTTAGAGATCATTTTGGAATGACAGCAACTGTGGTAGATCAAGTTTTGTTAAAACATTTTGAAACTCTTGCTTTAATAAAAACTGCGACCGATGTTAAATATGATTTTGATATTCCAACCGATTTTACATTAAAACAGAATTATCCTAATCCGTTCAATCCATCAACAAGAATAGAATATTCATTACCGCAATCAACCGATGTTAGATTAAAAGTCTATGATACACTCGGCAGAAATGTTGCAACAATTGTAGATGCATTTCAAGCTGCCGGAAGTTATACAGTAAATTTTAACGGACGCACTTTGGCAAGCGGCACGTATCTTTATGCACTGGAAGCCGGTTCCGAAAAAATTGTTAAAAAGATGGTCCTTGTTAAATAGATTTAACACTTTTTAAATTGTTTGAATAGATCACGTTAATTATTTTAGCCGCATACAACAAAAAGGATGGCAACATGAAAGCAAAATTCGTGGTTATTTTGTCGGTGATTTTTTTATTTGGTTTTACTGTTCAGTCGTTTTCACAAGGTATGGGCGGAATGAATCCACAAGAACGAATGAAGCAGCAACTCCAGACTTACAAAGAAAGACTGAAACTCACCGATGATCAATTAAAGAAAGTTGAATCTATTCTTAATGATCAAATGAGCGAGATCCAGAAACTTAGAGACAACAGCGGCGGTGATATGCAGTCAATGAGAGAAGCGATGATGGGTGTAAGAGAAAAAACTAATAAGAAAATAGAAGCGCTCCTAAATGATTCACAAAAAGCGGAATTAAAAAAGATTCAAGAAGAAGCCGCTCAAAGAAGACAAGGAATGGGTCGAGGATAATTGTATTGATATTAGATACATGATACTTGATACTGGAAAATATCCGGCATCAAGTATCTAGTATCAGTTGTTAATTATAAATTCAAATTCAGTCCCAAATAAAAACTTCTTCCAAGCGTACCATAGTACAACACTTCTTCATACTGCTTATCAAATAGATTCTCAATCCTGCCTGTTAATTCTAGGTAACTAAATAATTTATACGTTGCCGATAAATTAACTAAGGTGTAATCAGGTATAACAACTCGTTCAGCAGGATAAGTTGAAAAATCTTTGTCTTCCCGTTCGCCCACATAAAGGAACTGTATGTTCCAATTCATATCTGCATTCAACTTGTAATTTATATTGAAAGAAGCTTGATGTTTAGGTCTGCGCAATAAAATATTTCCGTAATCAGCACTTAATTTATTTTCATCTTTTGTTTTTGTATAAGTGTAATTAGCATTTGCGGAAAAATTATTGAAATCAAAAACCGAGGCAACAACTTCAAAACCTTGTGAAGATGCTTGGGCAATATTTACAGTTCTAAAGTTGGCATTAAATCCAAACATGTTTTCAAGTTTCAGATTGAAATATGTAAATGCAAAGCTGAATTTTCCTTCATTAAAATATTGTTCAAACCCCGCATCCCAGCCGATACTTTTCTCGGGCTGTAAATCTGGATTGCCGAATGCCGGATCAAAAAGATAAAACAATGAAGGTGCTTTAAAGCCGGTTCCGAAAGACATTTTTAGTTTTGTTCCTGTCGTATTGAAATAATAAGCGGGTGCTACTCGGTAAGTTGCAACACTTCCAAATTTTTGATTGTTGTCTAATCTAACCCCGGCTGAAATAAATAATGCATTTTCATAACTGAACTGATCTTGTAAATAAGCGCCTGTTGTTCTTATTGATTGTTCCTGGAAAATACTTTCGAACGGTCCCCAATCGCTTGTAGAAACGTAACTGGAATTTGTTTTTTCAGTTTCTTCCTCAATTCCAAATGTGATGAGATTATTTTCAATGAAACGGAGATTATTCTGCCAGTCAAATTTTATTCGATCCGCTTTATTAAATCCATCTGAAGATAAATTAGGATGGACTTGATCAACAAGATCGAGTGAACGGCTGAATCGCTTTACTAATGATGTACTGAATTGCTGCTGCCATTTTCCTTCAAAGAAAGATAAATTTAATCCGCTTTTTACAAGTTGTTCTTCAATATTAAAATTGAAATTAGGATCATCTCCCAATTTTTCATTCTGATCGAGAGCTGTTTCCATTTTTGTAAACTTATAGATCATATCCAGCTTGGCAGTTGATGATAGATCTAAACCTAATCGTGAATAGATTGAATTATTTGTGTAGCGGTCTTTTTCTGTATTTCCAAAACGAGCATCGCTTGCAGAAATGCCATCACTTCCGTTTTGAGTTGCAGTAATTGCATAACTAATGATTCCAGATTTACCTTGCGCGGAAAGATTTCCTCGATAATAATTATTCGAACCGCCTTCGCCCGAAAAATTAAATTGTGGTTTATCAGTTCCTCGTTTTGTAATAATATTTATTACACCGGCTATAGCTTCTGAACCATATAATGTACTTTGAGGACCTCGAACAATTTCAATTCGTTCAATATCGTTTGTATTAAGAGTGGAAAAATCAAATGCATTATTAGGAGAAGAGGCATCGTTCATTTTAACGCCGTCAATAATTACCAGCGTATGATTTGAATTTGATCCTCTTGTGTAAACATATGCAAGTTTCCCTGGCCCGCCTTGCTGTGTAATTGTAAGTCCAGGCATTCCACGAAGTAGATCAACAACTGTCCGCAGATTTTGTCTTGATATATCTTCTGAAGTAATAATTGAAACGGAACTGCCTAAAGCGTAATACGGAGTTTCCGTTTTATTAGCAGTTACAACAATTTCAGATAAAGTTGTTTTAACAGAATCAGATTGCTGTGCTGAGATTAAAAATCCGGTAAGGGAAAAAATTAATAGAAATGAATAAAAGTGTTTCATAGAAGTTACTCCTTTCAAAAAAGTTGTAACTCCGCGTGATGTTAAGATTGATTCTAAATGTTAAGAAGGAGACACATGAATCAAAACCTCTACCCGCGAAGGTTTATAAATTTGTGAATTCTACGGCAGGTCTCCTGACTCGAGACATCGTTTAACGCCTTCCCGGAATTGAGTGTAGAACGATGAGTGTAGAGTTTCGAGTATTTTAATACTCTTCGTTCTACGTTCTTCACTCATCACTCGAAGTACCAGTGGCAATATGTCAAACGACTATTTATGTCTCTTACAGTTGCGGGGCAGCACCGGACTTACACCGGTTTCCCTATTGAGTTCAAAACGAACACCGCAAAATGTTTAAGAACTTCGGATACAAGATAGAAAAGAAAGAAAAGCTGTGCAATGTTAGAATATTAAATCTTTATTATAGCTACTTCTTCTTTGAAAAAAATCATTATTAGCTTTATCTTGATACTGAAATTAAAAATTACTTATCAGAACTGTGCTCAAGATATTCAAATCACACAAAAGTCTTATCTCAAGATTAATTAAACAAACCGCAATTATTATCAAGTTTAAACACCTAAAAAGAGGAGAAAATTAATGGGCTGGGTTTGGAAAAGTTTGAATTCATCCATTGGAAAGAAGTTGGTGATGGCTATTACCGGTTTGGCTCTGATGCTTTTTTTAATTGTTCATCTCGCCGGGAACATGAGTTTATACGGCGGAAAAAACGCGTTCAATAATTACGTGGCACTACTCGAAGAGATTAAACCACTTATTCGAGTTATCGAAATAATTCTCGCTTCAATTTTTATCCTCCACATTTTTAATGGTACACGTCTATGGATTGAAAATAAGCAGGCAAGACCGCAAGGATATTCCGTCAATGGATCACGAAAAAACACAACTGTTTTTTCACGTACTGCTTTTATCACCGGAAGCATCATATTTATCTTTTTAGTAATTCATCTACAAACAATTTGGTATAAGTTTAATTACTCAGGCAGCGAGTTGGATCTTTATACCATTACAACCGAATGGCTGCAAGTCTGGTGGTATGCCGCTCTCTATTTCATTGCGGTATTACTTTTAGGATTTCATCTTAATCACGGTTTCCAAAGTGCATTTCAAACTTTCGGATGGAATCACAAAAAGTATTTTCCATTGATTGAAAAGATTGGAACTATCTACGCAGTAATTATGACGATCGGTTTTGCTTCGATTCCTATTTACTTTTTATTTTTCTTCGGAGGTAAGTGATGATAAAATTAGATGCGAAAGTACCTGCGGGTAAATTAGAAGAGAAGTGGACGAACCACAAATTCAATATGAAACTTGTTAACCCGGCTAACAAACGTAAGTACGATGTAATAGTTGTTGGAACAGGATTAGCCGGTGCCTCGGCGGCTGCATCATTAGGTGAACTTGGTTATAATGTTAAAGCATTCACTTTTCATGATAGCGCAAGACGCGCACATAGTATTGCCGCGCAAGGCGGAATCAATGCAGCTAAAAATTATCAGAATGACGGCGATTCGGTTTACAGATTATTTTTCGATACAGTAAAAGGCGGCGACTTCCGTTCGCGAGAATCAAATGTTTACCGTCTTGCTGAAGTAAGCAATAATATTATTGATCAATGTGTTGCTCAAGGAGTTCCGTTTGCACGTGAGTACGGCGGACTGCTTGATAATAGATCCTTCGGCGGCGCTCTTGTTTCAAGAACATTTTATGCGAAAGGACAAACCGGGCAGCAGCTTTTACTTGGCGCATACACGGCAATGAATCGCCAGATTAAAGAAGGGAAAGTAAAACTATATACACGCAGAGAAATGCTTGATGTTGTTCTTGTAGATGGAATTGCTAAAGGGATTGTTGTAAGAAATATGATAAACGGCGAGATAGAAAAATATTCTGCGCACGCAGTTATTCTTGCAACAGGCGGATATGCCAATGCATATTTCCTCTCTACCAGTGCGATGAACTGTAACGCAACTGCTATCTGGCGTGCACATAAACGCGGTGCCGCATTCGCCAATCCGTGTTTTACACAAATACATCCGACATGTTTACCGGTTCACGGAGAAAATCAATCTAAGTTAACATTGATGAGCGAAAGCTTGCGTAACGACGGACGCATTTGGGTCTCAAAATTAAAGAATGATATGCGCAAGCCGAATGACATCCCCGAAGAAGAACGTGATTATTATCTTGAAAGAAAATATCCAACGTACGGAAATTTGAGTCCGCGCGATATTTCTTCCCGTGCAGCAAAAGAAGCTTACGATGATGGGCGCGGCGCACAAGGAAAGGAAGCAGTTTATCTCGATTTTAAGGATGCGATTAACCGTCTTGGACAAAATGTAATTGAAGAACGTTACGGAAATCTTTTTGAGATTTATCAAACAATTACCGGAGATAATCCGTATCAATCACCGATGAAGATTTATCCCGCACCACACTACACAATGGGTGGATTGTGGGTAGATTATAATTTGATGAGTACAATTCCAGGATTGTTTGTAGCTGGTGAAGCAAATTATTCTGATCACGGTGCAAACCGTCTTGGTGCCAGCGCACTTATGCAAGGATTAGCAGACGGCTACTTTGTTATTCCATACACAATCGGAAATTATCTTGCCGGGGATAAACCTACATTAGTTAAAGCTGATCATACAGAATTCAACAAAGTTCAAAAAGAAGTTGAAGATATGACTACAAAACTACTTTCGATCAAAGGAAAGAGAACAGTTGATGATATACACAAACAACTCGGCAGAATTATGTGGAATAAAGTTGGTATGGGTAGAAATGAAAAAGGATTGAAAGAAGCAATGCTTGAGATAAAAACTTTAAGAGAAGAATTTTGGAAAGATGTAAATGTTGTTGGTGATTCGAAAGACGTTAATCAATGTCTCGAACGCGGTGCAAGAGTTGCAGATTATCTTGAGCTTGGAGAATTAATGGCTCTTGATGCTCTAACACGCAACGAATCATGCGGAGGACATTTCAGAGAAGAATATCAAACACCGGAAGGTGAAGCTTTAAGAAATGATGAAGATTATACTTTTGTTTCTGCATGGGAATATAAAAATGCCGGCAGTTGGGAATTGAACAAAGAACCTCTTGAATTCACCTCAGTTAAATTAGCTACAAGGAGTTATAAATAATGGAACATAAAAAAATAAATTTAACTCTTAAGATTTGGCGCCAGCACGGTCCTAAAACACCGGGAAGTTTTGTTGAATATAAAGTAGCTGTTTCACCGGATTCATCATTCCTAGAAATGCTGGATGATATTAATAATGATCTCGAAAGCAAAAATCTGGAGCCGATTGCTTTTGAGAGCGACTGCCGCGAAGGAATTTGCGGAACTTGCGGACTTGTGATTAATGGACAGCCGCACGGACCAATTCCCAGAATAGCAACTTGCCAATTGCACATGAGAAATTTCAAAGAGGGCGATACAATTTACATTGAGCCGTTCCGCGCAAAAGCATTTCCGATCATCAAAGATCTGATGACCGACCGTTCAGCTATGGATAGAATTATGGAAGCTGGCGGATTTATTTCTGTTAACACGGGAAGTGTTCCGGATGGTAATGCAATTCCGATTGCAAAAGAAATTGCATCAGAAGCGATGGATGCAGCTTCATGCATCGGCTGCGGCGCGTGTGTAGCAGCTTGCAAGAATGCATCTGCAATGTTGTTCGTAAGCGCAAAAGTTTCTCAATTTGCTCTACTGCCTCAAGGAAAGCCGGAGCGTTATCAACGTGTAGAAACAATGGTGAAAGTGATGGATGAATACGGATTCGGAAGCTGTTCGAACACTTATGCATGTGAAGCCGAATGCCCTAAAGGAATTTCCGTAAAGAATATTGCGCGTATGAATCGTGAATATTTTATGGCTAAAATAAAGTAGCAATATAATTCTTGAAAACCTTGAAGGTCTTCTCGACCTTCAAGGTAATGTAATTGGTTCCGGGCTAATTAAGTCGGGATTTTTTTATGGCTGAAAAGGATTTATGTAACAAATTGTTTAATTATTTATATTGTAATAAAAGAATGTAGCATAATGAAAGTAAAAGATAAAACATTTGAATTTATTGAAAGACCGTATAAATCAGATTACGAAATTATTCTTGGCGAATCATTTCATAATCTAAAAAAAATAGAAGACGGAAAATTTGATTTAATAATTACTTCGCCACCATACAATGTTGGTAAAGAATATGAAACGAAAAAATCGATCGAAAAATATTTACTAGAACAAGAAAAAATAATTGAACAATTAGTTCGGGTTACTTCATCTAAGGGTAACATTTGTTGGCAAGTTGGTAATTATGTTGAAAAAGGAGAAATATTTCCTTTAGATATTTTTTATTATGAAATATTCAAGAAATATAATCTCAAACTCCGAAACAGGATCGTTTGGCATTTTGGCCATGGACTCCACGCATCAAATCGCTTTTCAGGGAGGTATGAAACCATTCTGTGGTTTACAAAGACCAATAATTATATTTTTAATTTAGATAATGTTCGTGTAGCTGCAAAATATCCAGGTAAACGTCATTTTAAAGGACCTAAAAAAGGAAAACTATCTGGTAATCCGAGAGGGAAAAACCCCTCTGATGTTTGGGAGATTATAATTAAGGATTGGGAAAATGAACTTTGGGACATCCCAAATGTCAAATCAAATCATCCAGAAAAAACTGAACATCCATGTCAGTATCCAATCGAGCTTGTAGAACGGTGTGTGCTTGCCCTTACTGATGAAGGAAGTTGGGTTTTAGATCCTTTTGCAGGTGTGGGTTCTACTATGATTGCAGCGATTAAAAATAATAGGAATGTAGTCGGTATTGAAAAAGAAAAAAAATATGTTGAAATCACAAAACAAAGAATTGAAAAATTATTTGACGGTGAATTAAAAATTCGTCCAATAACTAAACAGATCCATAAACCATCCCCTTACGATAAAGTTGCCTCTATTCCAGAAGAGTGGTTAAATCTCCAATTCAATGGAAACTATAAATGAAAATTTCAAAAAAATATTCTCATTTAAATGGTGAAGAATACTTAATTGTTCATCACAAGAAACTCTATAAAGAAATTATTGACGTCATTAAAAGCATTGACGCTGAAGAGTTTAAAACAAAAATTAGCAGTGAAAAAACAAAAATGGGCAATACATTGTATAGCCCTATCGAACTTAACAAAGTTCTTGATGATAAATTTTCACAGAAAGGTTGGGGCGAAAGTCGCTATAGTTACTATATTACACTCAACCGTGAACTTATGGAAAAGAGTCTTTTAATGTCTGCAAAGGAACAAAAAGATTTTTTAACAATGAATGGAGAGAACAATCCCATCTTTTCTTACAATCAAACAGATTTTGTTAAAGATAAAATCGCAGTTGAAATTCAGTTTGGTAAGTATTCATTTGTTGCTTATGATCTATTTGTGAAGCATATGTTGTTTTATTCTGGTGGTAAAATCAATTTAGGAATTGAAATATTAGCAACAAAAGCAATGCAATCTCAAATGTCATCAGGTGTTGCCTATTTTGAAGGGGAAGTTTACAATGTTATGCGCCAAGGTCGAAATAGTCCTCCTGTTCCTCTTTTAATACTTGGTGTTGAACCATAATTTATATTTACTTTCATTCACAAATCCCGGCTATTAAGTCGGGATTTTTTTATGGCTTTTTGGTATTATTGTTTCGGATTACACATAAAAGATGCAAATCAAACAACATGTTCGAAAGAGAAATAAAATTCATATATGATTTCAATCTGAATAAGGTTAATAAACTCGGACCTTTTTTCACATTCGAACAACTTCTTGCTTCCGATCTTCATCCGGCAATTCTTCAATATATTTCAGCAGAAATTGATTACTTGATTTTTGAAGATAGGCAGAAACTTCTTAAGAATTCCGTCTTCGATTACTCGGGTGAGAAAATCTCTTATCATTTTAACCAGATATCAGAAGAAGTTAAAAAGACAAAACGTTTTGCACTTGAGTACATTGCAAAGTTGGTACTGCATGCTTCATCATTCACGGTAAATTATCTAATTCATCCAAAGTGGACATTGCAAAAATTTATATTTGATGAATCCCCGACTAAAACAACGAATGAGATCAAACAAATTTTGAATTATGTTTATTATTACAAGTACACTAACAGAATTCTGATATCATACATCAACACAAAAAAGATCTTATCAATGAACTCTCAAGAGTTCGAAGAACTGCTTAATAAAGCTGATAAACTTGGGGTTGAGACTTACCTTGAAGCAATTTTATCTAATGCACTTAAATCTATGGCTGAGTTCTTAAATATCGGTGAGATCAAGAAATCAAAAGTATCTCTTGCGGCAGTTGAAATGTTTTTAGAAGAAAAAGAATTAATGTCACATTTACAAAAGGTCAGTGATACATTCGGTAAAGATGAAAATACGAAGATCGAAATCAGCGATATTTTAAAAGTTATGAAAAATGTTATGATCGTTAGAGAAGAACCTTTACCTGAGATTAAAGAAGAAGAAAAGTTTGAAACGGAAGAAATCGAGGAAGAAAAACCAAAGGTTTTAGAGGTTGAAGAAGAAATGGATTCGGAAGAAGAACATGAACTAGAGCAAGATCAAGATCAAGAGCAAGAACAGAAAAGTGAAGAGACAGATACAGAAGAAAAAATTGATGCTGAGGCAAGGGAAGAGTCTGCAGTAGAAGTTATTGAAGAAGAAAAAGAAATTTCAGTACCTCAATCTACAAAACTCAGAATCCGGATGGATGAGAATATTAGAATTGAACCTGTTTATGAAGAAAAGACTACTAAGGCAGAAGAAAGTTTTATCGAAGAATCTGAAGACGATATAAAACAGAAGGACGATTTAACAGAGGAAGAAAACAGTACCGATGAATTAAATGAGCCTGATGAAATATCCGAAGAAGGTTTGTTAGAGGAAACTGAAAACATTGAAGAAGTAAATGAAGAACCGGATCACCTCTCATTTATACTTAAACAAAAAGAGGATAACCTAACAGAAGTTAATGACGAAAATATGAACGAAGAGAATTCAACCGGTAATGAAAATGTTGTTGAAAACAGTGAGAATATTGAATCGGAAAAAGGATTTGAATATGCGGATATGGTTAACGAGTTAGCAGCAAGCTTTAAGCGGGATAATGATGAACCTATCAAAGTTGATCTTGCTGAAATTCTTGAGCATAAAGAGATGACAAAAATTATTGAAGTCATTTATGATTATGACATTGAAGACTTTGCTAAAACTCTTGATGAAATCTCTAACTGCAGAAATGCAGATGATGCGCATTTGGTGATCAACCAAACTCTGATAGCACACCGAATTAATCGCAACTCAAAAGAGGCAGAAACATTTAGATCAATCATTTCAGAATATTTCGGCGGTAAATAAAACAATGTTTATAGACTACGCAAAAATTTATATAAAAGCCGGTAATGGCGGCAATGGCGCAGTGGCTTTCCGCAGAGAAAAATATGTTCCCAAAGGCGGTCCTGCAGGAGGAAACGGCGGTACAGGAGGAAGTGTAATTTTCCGCGCAGATCGAAATCTAACTACTCTTTTAGATTTTCAATATAAAAGAAAATATATTGCCGATGACGGAGATCCGGGCGGATCTTCACTAAAGGACGGAAAGAGTGGTCAAGATATTATTATTAAAATTCCTGTTGGAACTTTAATAAAGGACGCCGAAACAAATGAATTAATTTTTGATTTGGATAAAGATGAAAAAGAATTTGTGGCAGTAAAAGGAGGTAAAGGCGGTAAAGGGAATAGTAACTTTGCTACTCCTACAAATCAAACTCCGCGATTTGCAGAAGATGGAAGGCCCGGCGAAGAAAAAAATATTGAACTGGAATTAAAATTAATCGCCGATGTCGGTCTTGTCGGTTTTCCTAATGCCGGTAAATCCACTTTGATCTCTGTGATCTCGGAAGCTAAACCTAAAATTGCAGATTATCCTTTCACTACGCTTGAACCTAATTTAGGAATTGTTCGTTATAAAAATTATCAGAGCATTACTGTTGCAGATATACCCGGCATCATTGAAGGCGCACACCTTGGTAAAGGACTAGGATTAAAATTTCTCAGGCACATCGAAAGAACTAAAATTCTTTTGATAATGATTGATATTACTTCCGAAGATTATGTTAAAGATTATAAAACACTTCTTGGGGAACTTGAGAAATATTCAAAAGTGTTGAGTAAAAAGAAAAAACTTGTAGCATTAACTAAATCCGATCTAATTGAACCGAAAGAATTGAAAAAAATCAGAACAAAAAAAATACCCGGTTATAAGGGAGAGATATTAATTTTTTCTTCCGCTACAAAAGACGGAATTGAAAAAATGCTCGATGTACTATGGAAGGAATTGAACAATTAAGTAATCAAATAAGAAAAATATCCTCGCTAAATTAAAATAATAGAGCAAAAACAAGCATTGCAATGGCTTGAACTTGGAAGGGTGATGCTTTATATTTACACCCCGTTTTACTGCGATTTGGCGAGGTAGCTCAGCTGGTTAGAGCAATGGAATCATAATCCATGTGTCGGGGGTTCGAATCCCTCCCTCGCTACTATTAACAAGGAGTCTATTATGTATACATTACTTATTATGTTTTCAGTCATTATTGCGATTTTACTGATAATTGTTGTTCTACTTCAGTCAAGTAAAGGCGGCGGACTGGCGGGTTCGTTCGGCGGTTCCGGTCAGTTTGGAACAGTCTTCGGCACAAGAAGAACAGCAGATTTTTTAAGCCGTATTACCTGGTGGTTAGGCGGTGCGCTTTTAATTATGGCAGTAGTAATTAACTTATTCTTTTTACCGGGTCAATCAACATCTGCTCAGAAAGAAAGTATCATTCAAGGCGGAGGAAGACAGCAAGTTCCAACTGCACCTGCATTACCGCAGCAGCGATCAAATCAACCGGCTCAAAAATAAATTTTGGATAAAGCCCCGGACACACGGGGCTTTCTTCTCGTAAGTTAATCATGAATACAATTCTTAAATCCGGTCTTATTTATTTTATTTGGTGAAAAATGAAAAATGAATATAAGCCGCCTGTTAAGGCTTACAATAATTTGGAATTCTTAAATTCGGCAGACGGCCGGACAATTAGAATTCTATCAGAATTTTATGAACCTAAAGCACGTTTCAAAAAAAATAAAATTGTTGATACTGTAGTTTTTTTCGGTTCGGCAAGAATAATTTCCCGTCGAGATGCTTTAAAACTTTTAAATCAAGCAAAGAAAGAAAAATCATCTTCCTCGAAGAAAAAATTTGAACATGCACTAAAACTTTTGGAAATGTCTCAGTATTATGAAGACGCAGTAGAACTCTCGAAGAAATTAACGGAATGGTCAATGTCACTTCCTGTAAACGAGAAGAGATTTATTATTTGCAGCGGCGGCGGTCCCGGTATTATGGAAGCCGCAAACAAAGGGGCTAAACTTGCAAACGGTCATTCTATTGGTCTGAACATCAGCATTCCTTTCGAACAGTTTGTTAATAAATACGTAGATCCCGAATTGGCTTTTGAGTTCCATTATTTCTTTATGAGAAAATTTTGGTTTATTTATCTGGCTAAAGTTCTTGTTGCATTCCCAGGCGGATTTGGTACAATGGATGAACTGATGGAAGTAATAACTTTAATCCAAACTAAAAAGGTTACTAAACCACTTAAAGTAATTATTTTCGGTGAGAACTATTGGAAAGAGATTTTAAATTTTGATGCGATGATTGATCACGGAATGATAAGTAAGACAGATATGAAAATTTTTGATTTTTGTACTGCCGTTGATGAAGCGTTTGATAAGATTACTTCACATTTCAAAAAACATTATTTCAATAATCACAAGAATGGTAAATAAGAAAGAACCCCGACTTGGTCGGGGTTCTTTTGTTATGACGATTTTCTATCGCGCATAGCTTGATCTCTTGAAGCTCTTCGCTTTGCCTTAATTCCTTCCATTCTTTTTTCAACGGACGGTTTTACAAAGAAAGTTCTCTTCTTGAATTCTTTTAGAACACCTGAACGTTCATATTTTTTCTTAAAACGCTTTAACGCTTTGTCAATATTCTCGTTCTCTGAAACGGTAATTCCAACCAACTTATATCACCTGCCTTATTGTTGATAAAATTTTTGCAGCGTAAACCTATAAAAATCAGTGCTAAGAATCAAATCAAGTAATTAGATGAATAAAAACCCAACTTCTTTAAGAAGTTGTTTTTTATACAACCTATTTAATCTTCATCCGGAGTTATTACTAAAACCGGGCATTTGGCATATCGGATCACCTTTTCCGCAACACTTCCCATTAAAGTATGTAAAACGCCCGTCCTTCCGTGCGTAGCGATGACAATCAAATCGCCGTTATTTTCTTTGGCATATTTGATGATCTCCTCGTAATCAACTCCATTTCTTAACACCTCGATCACATTTAATGAAAAATCTTCTGCCGCTTCTTTTAGTTGTGCTTTTGCTTCTTCTTCAATTATATGCAGAATTTTTTCTTTAGAATTACCTTGATTACCTGCAGCTGAAAACGGCGGAGTTTTTTCTAAAACATGGATCAAATGAATTGTTGCATCCATTCTTTCCGCAAGATCTTTTGCATAACTAAATGCACTGGCAGAAAGTTTACTTAGATCAGTGGGAACGATAATGTTTTTAATGTTGAACATATTTTTTGCTTGATGAAAAAGATTAGTTGTTAATATTGTGCGATATATATAGAAATATTTTTTCATCCAGTCCAATTGGAAATTTACTGCAGGCAAATCGTTTTCTTAAAAGATCTTTCATGCATTTCTGAATCATATATTCTTTCCGAATAACACAATCATCAGTGATAAGCTTTTTCATGCGACAGCAAATATTCTGATCTTTTAATTCTTCATCTACGTAAGATGTTATTTCTTCTAACAATTCCATTTCTATTAATCAGATTTTTTTGAGGAATTTCTTTTCTTAACGAAACCTTTGTCTTTGGCATAATCGAACAGTTGAACGTAAAGCATTTTGCGCGCACGGTGTAACCGCGATCTAACCGTTCCTACCGGAATATCAACAAAGTCGGCAATCTCTTCGTATGTAAAACCTTCAATATCACTTAAGATTACTACTGTTCTAAAATCTTCGGGTAATTCCGATATCGCTTTAGAGATTTCATCATCAAGCAGATTTGAGAAAGCGTCTTCTTCATAGTGCTGTGTTTCTACTTCATCGGCTTTAATGTTTTCATAAAAATTCTGAATGTCGTCGTAATCAACTTTATTCGGTTCTTTTGTTGTTTTACGGTAGTCGTTAATAAATGAGTTCTTCAATATTCTAAACAGCCATGCTTTACAGTTTGTACCGTTTTCAAATTTATCGAAGAAGCGGAATGCTTTAAGATAAGTTTCTTGAACAAGATCGTCGGCATCATCTTCATCGCCGGTCATCCGTAGAGCGAAGTTATATACCGCATCGAGATGAGGAACGGCTTCTTTTTCAAATTCGGCATAACGCTGCTGAAGTTCTTTATCGCTTAATGTATTTGTTATTGCATGCATTTTGTAGCTTTCTAACAATAAAATCTATTCTTATCATTAAAATAATTAATTAACTCTCTATTTGATAATGAAGTATCTGTTATTTAACCGAATCGTTAATGAATCCATTCTTTACTTCTTTTTTAAGTTGACCATTAAAAAAGATTTTCAGATCGGCCGGTTCATCAATACTAAGTTTATTATCCGGGACTACTTGATAACCGGTGAGATCGTGTTCTTCAATTCCATAAAAAATCGAAAGATCGCCTAAATCGGCAATTTTACTTTTATAATAAAATGATCGCGATTCTTTGCCCCGTTTTTTCTCACGGTTAATTCCGATATCTATCTTAAAATTTCTTCCGTTATAGTTTAATGTTAGATTTCTTAGAAGCAGATCAAAGAGAAGCTCTTCATTCTCGGGAATATCGAAATACTTTTTGTGATCTATATTTTCATAATCTTTTTCGGCGATAGAATTGAAAGCAGAAAGTAAAGCGATGAAATTCAATTTGCGGACGAAGTCTTTTTTGAAATCATTTTTATAAAAGCCGGATTCAATCAAGATAGTGCTAATACCTTTCCTGGTGAAATTATCACCGAACGCCCTCGGTTCAAAATCATCTTTATATCGTGCAATGTTTTGAGGAATGAAAAGAGAAAGAGCTTCATTAATTCTACAAATTACCTGCATACTTTTTTCGCGGATGTAATTTATACTCTTAACGTGATTCATCAGCGGAGCCAAGAGAGAAATTACCGAAGCATTGTTTGTTCTTCCCACTGTATAATAACTGTTTTGATCGTGCAAATTAAAGCCGAACTCGGGCTCGATCTTTTCAGTATAGTCCCAAAGAATTTTTGATTCATAAGATTGTAAACGCAAAGCATCACGGTTGAGATCAATATTAAAAGCATTTTCCCGCGTGAACATTTCTGCACCGTCGGGATTTAACATAGGAATAAAAAGAAATGTGATTTTCTTCAGTAGATTTTTCCGTAAATCATTGAATTGATCTTTGGATGAGAAAAAGTTGAAAAGATCGAACAATGCCGCAGTTGCTGTTGGTTCATCGCCGTGCATTTGCGTCCAGGCTAAAATTTTTGTTTCTCCTTCACCGAATACAACAGAAAATATTTCTTTGCCGTCTATTGATTCACCTAATTTCTCAACACGGAAAAGATTCTTGGTCTGCATTACGCGGATGAGTTCTGTGAGCTGCGAGTGACTTATAAAATCAGAATTAAGCTTTTTCTCACGGTAATTATCGTAATCGTTAAAAAGCGAAGTGAAGAGTTCGTTGGAATTCAAATTATACTCCGTTATTTTTCACTAAGTAAATTTCAACAAGTTTAGCTTTGATTCAAAAATAATTTAAGAAATATTTTAGATACACGGAGGATTTTATGGCAACAGATACATTAAAAATCGGCTCTTTGGCACCGGACTTTAATTTGCCCGCAACTGACGACAAAAAATATTCATTAAACACATTTGCTGATAAGAAAGCGTTTATTATAGTATTCAGTTGTAATCACTGTCCTTATGTGCAGGCTTACGAAGACCGGATAATCGAGATACAAAAAGTTTATTCAAAAGATGTTCAGGTAATTGCAATCAGTTCGAATGAGGATGAAAACTATCCCGAAGATTCATTTGAAAATATGAAAGCACGCGCTGAGATGAAGAAGTTTAATTTTCCGTATCTGCATGATGAGACTCAAAATGTTGCTAAAGCATACGGTGCAACCCACACACCGGAAATATTTCTTTTCGATAAAGAAAGAAAATTAGTCTTTCACGGAAAGATTGATGATAATTGGCAAGAACCGAATGCAGTCCAATCAAAATATTTGCGTAATGCTATTGATGAACTCTTGAGCGGAAAACAAATCTCTGTCCCGGAAACATTTACTATCGGCTGTACGATTAAATGGAGGAGATGAAATTCTAAGTTGTTAATGTTGAGTTATGAGCAACCTCTTTAGTTATTGTTTGTTTTTATAAAAGCTTCTATATTTACATAGGTTTTTTAACCACCCCTCTGGTTTCGACCAAGGGCGCAGAGTCACTTCGGTGACTCTTGCTTTTTTATTTAAGCTTGGGGGGTTAGAGTGCGTACCGTAATTTATATTGATGGATTCAACTTTTATTACCGCTCTGTAAAAAATACTTCATACAAATGGTTGGATTTCAAATCACTTTTTCAAAAACTTCTTAGTACGAATCATCAAATCATAGAAATAAAATATTTCACCACTCTTGTATCTGGTAAACACAATCCGCAAAAACCGTTGAAACAACAAATTTATTTGCGTGCACTAAAAGCTTATATACCTGAAATAAAAATTTTTTATAGACACTTTTTAACACACGAAGTATTTGCGCCATTAGCAGAACCTACTGATGAAATAAAAACAGTTAAGATTATTAAAACGGAAGAAAAAGGTTCAGACGTCAACATTGCTGTGCATTTACTTAATGACGCTTGGTTAAATAACTATGATTGCGCTGTGATTGTTTCTAATGATAGTGATTTAGCAGAGGCGGTAAAACTAGTAAAGAAACAGCACCCAAATAAACTGCTTGGTTTAATAATGCCCGGTAAAGGTCACCCATCTAAAGAATTAATGCGTCATGCTGATTTTATTAAAAGAGTTCGAACCGGAGTTTTAAGTTCATCACAACTTCCAAATCCTATTCCGAATACTAATATTTATAAACCACATGATTGGTAAATCGTTAACAACTTATTCCTTTCGGAAACTTTTACAATCGGTTGTACGATTAAATGGAAGAAATGAAACCAGTTGTTAATTATTAATGTTTAGTTATGAGTTTCGGATTTTGGATTTCGAATTTCGAATTTGATTTTTTATTCTTCTTCCAGAAATGTCATCTGAGGAAAATTGGCTTTAGGATCTTGCTGCAGTGCATGAGAGTGAAGTTGATCAATATGTTTTCTTGCATGGTTTAAGTCGGTGGTGCGAAAAAGAAATAGTACTTCGTTTTGATCATCTGCGTTTTGCCAGAGGTGTTCTAAAAATAATCCTTCCTTAGCATGCTCAGCCGCATCTTTTGTTAGTATATCTTTTATGATTTCCAATTTTACATTTCTAAGTCTTGCTAATACGTGAGCCATTTTGGTTAACTCCTATCAATGTCTTCGGGTTGAATTCTCCGTCGCCCCGCCTGCCGAAGCAATGCGGCGGGCAGGTTGTCCGAAGGATTCCTTCGGAGCGGCGTCATTCCCGCATGCTTTTAGCGCGAATCCATTAGTGGATGCCCGATAAAAACATTCGGGAATGACAAGATACCTCGCTCCACCTTCGGGCGGATTGCGGCGAGGAGGTTCAATTTTTACTTTTGAATATTTCTTCCTTTTTCAATAACTGATGTCCTTCAAAAACAGTGAGAATATCTATTGAGCTTTTTTTAACTAAATAAACTATTCGATAGTTTTTATGTATTAACTCTCTGATGTTTTCAAGAGATAATTCAGGAACTACTCTGCCTTTTTTCGGATTACTAATTAATGTTTCGGCAACAGAAATTAATTTGTCAACGAACTCTACTGCTGCTATAGCATTATCCCGCGAGATAGATTCTTCAATTTCTTGTAATCGAATTAATGCTTCTTTAGTCCATAATAATTTCATCTTTCTTTACCGGATCTTGTCTTACGTAATTCTTTTCTAAGCTGCGAAGTTGATAAGACTTCTCCTTTTTCCGAATCGGATAATCCGCGCGAAATTGAGTCTATGAAAAGTTTTGTTTGTCTCAATTCATCAAATTCTGAAGGAGAAATTAATACTCCGGCGGGTTTACCATTTTGCGTTATAATTAGCGAGTTTCTTTTAAGTTGAATTTCTTTTAGATATTTAGCCAAGTTGGATTTGAACTGACCAACCGGAATTATGTCATTAGAAATAGAAATGCTTTTCATTTGTAGGTCCTTATTTTGTCTTTATTCGGGACTTAATTTAAGCCCGTATTTAGACAATATCAAGAACCTCTTTTAAGCACATAACGGCATTGTTGTTACGTGGCGTTTTTATCTTAATAACCTATTACTTAAGATTTCTTGGATATTTCTTCTGCCGTCAATTACACAATGAATGTATATTAAGTCTTTTTCGATTTCGTAAATTATACGGTAAGGTTTGTAATGGATTTCTATATAATTCTTAATTCCGGTTGGTCTCAATTCTGGCGGAATGTGTCCTCGTTCTGGATATTTCTCTAGTTTAAAACAAGTTTCTTCCAAAACATCTAAAAGCTTATTTGCAGATTGAATACTATCGTTCAAAGCTACGTAGATAAATATCTCTTTAAGGTCTAATTTGGCTCGAGGATCAATAATAACTTTATATTTCATAATTATTGAATAGATTTCAATTCACTTCGAAGATCAGTAAATGTTCCTGGAATTCCTTTAGCTTCTTTGCTCCTATCACGAGTCATTGCAAGTAATTTCAGCATTGCCAAAGTTTCTTGAGTCTTTTCATAAACTTTTATGTCTTGCACAATTACTTTCGCTTCACCATTTTGTGTAATGACAAAAGTTTTTTGGCCCTTATTGATTTCCTCAATTAAATTTGCAGCATTAGCTTTTAGGTAACTAATCGATTTTACAACTTCACTTAATCTCATAACGCAGTCCTTTTTTAGACCAAATATAGTCTATTGCATACATATTTTCAAATTAATTTTAGCCATATAATGACGTTGCCGATAAGCGGCGCCACAAAACAATTTTGTTATCAAGAATTGGTTCTTGACGACCGAGATAAAAGTAAATGCATTTAACTGAAAATCATTTTTACAACGGAAGGATTTTAATAGCAAATTATTTTTGAATCAATGTCAGCCGGGCTATTTCTAACTGTTTATCTCTACCATTAATTTTATCAGCTTCAGTCTGCTCAACAATGATATCCGGAACAATCCCGTTCCATTCAATCAATTTGCCGTCCAATCTTGTAAAATATGAATTCGGCATTTTGATTCGTTTACCGCTTGGCAATGTGTAAATATCATTAGAGCCTCCGCCTCCGCCGGTAGTACTTCCAACAATAGTTACATTTGAAAGCTGGCGCATCAATTCAGGTAATAATTCAGCAGCGCTGAAACTCGAACCGTTCACAAGAATAACAACTTGGTTTGTGTATGTGAAAGATCCACCTGGTTGAATCAGCCACTGTTTAATATGCCCGTCTGCATAAATCATTTTTTCCTGCATCGGTTGTTTGATAAAACGGGATATTACAAAGTCGGAAGTAGTGCCGCTTCCGCCACCGTTATTTCTGACATCTAAGATCAATCCGTTTGTATTCTTCATGTAATCTAAAATGTTATCAAAATTGTTTATCCAGCTTCCTTCCTCAAACGTTGAGAGATAGATATAACCGATATTGTCAAAAATTTCATAACTGATATTATTCTTTCCGGTGAGTTTTAATTGTTTCCCTATATAATTGCTTACAACAATTTGGCTGAATGACTTACGGTCAATATCTCGCGGCCATAAATAAGTTGGAACGGGAAATCCACCTTCTGTATGAATTTCAATGTGACCATCTTTTAATTCGCAGAACAAATCGAAAAGGACATTATAAATTTCATCACCTTTGGAAGCCAGAGCAAACGGTTTATATTTTCTATAAAGACTGTCCCAATCAATATTCTTAAACTGGAAAAACGGGTAGACTTGTTTTGCCGTTTTCCATGCAGATTCAAAATCATTTAGATTTTTATTGATCTCATTATTTTCAATAATCAAATCACTGCATGAAATGGAGAAGAGGAAGCTAAGAACCAATAACAAACCGTTCTTTTTCATTTTAGAAATTCATCATGATTGATAAAAAGAAGTTATCGGAAGAAAATAGAAAAGAATCCCATGCACTGATTCGAACTACATTGAATCTGTAACCGGCACCTGCGGAAAGAAAATCTGAAATTTTATAATTGATACTATATTGAGAGGACAATCTCATTCCGGAAAAAACAGTTAGAAGTTTCATCATACTGTTCTGTTTATCTCTTGGATCAATAAATTTGCCTCCAAGAGAAAGCAGACTTGAAGACAATTCGCCGCTAAGCAGAAAATTATTATTAAGCGGTAAGTTTGCAATTACTTTTGCGCCAAGAGAAAACAAAAATGCCACCGAGTATGCGTCTATTATTGCTGTTCCGCCGCTCGCAATATTTTGACTTCTGAAATGAAGATATAATTCCGGATAGGGACCGAGGAAAAGATTCATCCGTTTTCCAAATAGATCAATACTGCCGATAGGATAACAATAAGCCAGACTTAAATTAAAATCCGTTACTTTGGCAGAAACATTATTGTTTTTTACTTCAGCCCCTGCTATTGCTTCCAACCGTAAATCATATAGATATGATTCATGATACTTTGTCCAACTGATTAAATAGTTGATTGAAGAACCGGAGTATTTTTCATTAGAAATAAATTCATCCTTAACCGCGGAGAAACTTAATCCGCTCTTAATGGATAAACCTTGAATATAATTATTTTGCAGAGTATCACTAACCTGACCGGTTATTACACACGGCAAAAAATTTAGTGAAAGGATTAATACAAGGAATATTTTTTTCATATCTATTTCAAATTATTTTAAATAATTAATTGTATTACTTCTCAGTAAGTTTACCACACAGTACGATCACTTGATAATTATCCAAAGGAACATAAGTTGAATCAGAATCATCTCCACCATCCCAACGACCATGAACAATGCACCAATTACCATCCTTTATTAAAGAAAAAGTAGTTCCGTCAGGACCATCGGCAGAGTATTCATAATTTTGTGACCATCCCTCCTTAGTAAGTAAATTAGAGATTTGATCAATCGGGCTTGGGTTTTCTCTTAACTGACTCCATGTACCGGAAATAAGGAACATACAACCATGAATATACTTGCGTAAGTAGTCATCGTAGAAGCTGCCCTCAATTTTTTCAATGAAAGCCCCCGGCGTGCCAAGTATTTTTGAATAGATAAGCTCACAAACATCTTGTAACGTTTGAGAAAGATCAAAATCCCAGAAGGAATTATTTGAATGTGATTGTCTTGGTAATGGCTTTTCTACAAAATGTAAGTCCACAATTCCTAACTGATTAGAATGATCGCTTAAGATTGGTTGAGACGAAACATCTAAGAAAAATATAAACACTAAAACTAAAACGATGAATTGATTCTTCATATTTATTCCTATGCATTTATAACGGCGTGGCTTTTATGCGGACGCCCTGAAGTTTCCGCTACAAATTATTTGATTAATTGATAATGTAATTCACTAAAGCAAAAACAAAACAACTAAATCAACAATGACAACAAATGTTACGACCGATTACAGCGTTCCGCTTGAGACGCTTGTTGAGACTGTCGATAAACCCAGTTTTAAGAAATTATTATTTTGTTTTTATGCTGAAATTGCATTAATATTTTTAATTTATATACTTTTTCGACAGTCTCGTTAGCTGTTTAATAATTATTAAAAGAAATATTATTTACTAAGAACCATTAACATTGTTTTTTCACCTTTTCGAGATAACATAACTGTATATCCTTCTACTCCCTTCCACGTTATCATGGTTAATCCTAGCATACTATTTTCTGAAAAATTATTTCCATATTTATTAATGAGAACTATTTTAGATATATCAAATAATTTTTGTGCATCGTCTTCGTTTCCTTTCCCATTCGAAATGACTTTCCCATTTTGTTTGCCACCTTTTGTAAACAAATAACCGACTTTTATTGATATTGGATCTAACCAATCATAATATATAATTCCTTTATAATTCATAACATCATTTTCTTCAATCTTTTTGTCAGCAAGTTTTTCCTTAATAGTAGTTGTTGTTTGATCAAATGGATCATTCAAGAAAGTTTCTATTGAAAATTGTGCGAAAAGTTTGATGGATGATACAAGTATTAGAACCATAAATATTTTTAATACTTTCATTTGATCTCCTATGTGAAAAGACAGCTAACGGCGTTGTTTTTAAGCCGCCGCCAAAAGCAACAATGCAGCATTGAAAAGTCAGCGCCAATAATTATTTTTAAATTTGTTTTGTTCACTCCAGTCAAAGAGCAACTTACTTTTTCAGCAGAACTTTTTTACAACACAAATGCCGCAACTTTTAAAGCGGTCAGATGTTATGTTTGAAAAGTCTCATAGATTCGTTTGTTTTGCATCTAACATCATAGGAGACTTATCATGAACAATCTATCATTTAAGAACAACACTTTCTTTGTTGGCATTGATA
>JBBAAM010000031.1:0-42250 GCA_041658245.1 Melioribacteraceae bacterium | reverse complement strand
GTATTTCCGACATCGGCAAAAATATTTTTATTCTTTTTTGTCCACTCTTTATTTTCTAAAAGTACTTTAGCGCCTTTTGAGATACCCTCAAGATTTGCGATCAATGTTTGAAAAAAAGCAATCTTTTCTTTGAGTCCGACAAGTAAAGTTTTTTCTTCAATCTCTTTTTGCTTAAGTGAATTTAATTCACGCTCGAGTTCTTGTTTTTCTTTTTCACGAAGAGCAATTAATAAGCCTGCTTCTTTAAGCTTATTTTCAGTGTTGGATTTTTCAGCGTTGAGTTCTTCAATAAATCCGACTGTCTTTGCGATTGTATTAGTAATGCTTTGTATTTTATGATTAAGTTTTTCAATGTTAGAATTATGATTAGCAAGCTCTTTCTTTAAGCTAGCTAAGAAATTTTCTTTGTCTGAGATTTCACGAAGCAGATCAAATTTCTCTTCGTTACTTTGCTTTAATTGTACACGTTTACTCTCTAATGATTCCTTCTTTTCAACTATGGTTTGCTCATTATCTATAATTTCATTGTTCTTTTCTGATAAACTATCCGAGTGAGATTTAAGTTGATTGTTACTTCGTAAGATGTATTGATCAGCATCTTCAAATTGCTGCTGTAGTTCTGCAATTTCTCTTTGTAACCGTTCGTGGTTATTTATAAGAGATTTAAATCGTTCTTCAGAAACGGAAATATTTTTTTGTGTATTATGTAGTTGTTCAGTGTTTGAAGAAAGTTCGTCGCGCTTATCCTCTAGATCGGAATCAATAGCATTAATTCTATTTCGGTACTCGATCAATTCATTTTCAATTTTTCTGATATCAAGATCAATCTGATCTTTCTTAACCGAGTATTCTGATATATCATTTTTTAATATGCTTAATTTAAGATTTAACGAAGCAAAATCGCGTTCAGCAAGGTCAATCTCTTTTTCTCTTAAAACAACTTGAACCTGATTATACTGATCAGCTCGTTTTGCTTGACGTTCAAGTGAGCGGACAGTCTTTTCAACTTCAGAGACTATATCATTAACACGTGTAAGATCAGATTTTACATCATCAAGTTTTTTTAGTGAAAGACGGCGGCGTAATTTATATTTATTAACTCCTGCTGCTTCTTCAAACATTCTTCTTCGTTCTTCTGTTTTACTGCTAAGAATAGTTTCAACCATTTTCAATTCAATAACTGAATAAGCGTTTGTGCCCATTCCCGTATCCATGAATAGGTTTGTAATATCTTTCAAGCGGCAAATATTTTTATTTAACAGATATTCGCTTTCACCGGAACGAAAGATTCGTCTGGTTATAGTCACTTCCGTGTATTCTGTTGGAAGAACCCCTTGATCGTTTACAAGTGTAAGAGAAACCTCCGACATACCCATTGGCTTCTTTCCTCTTGTACCATTGAAGATAACGTTTTCCATCTTATCGCTTCGGAGAGTAGTTGTTCTCTGTTCTCCAAGAACCCAGCGTATCGCATCAACTATATTTGTTTTACCGCAGCCGTTAGGACCTACAATTCCTGTAATGCCGCGATTAAAATTTATTAATGTTTTATTTGCAAAAGATTTAAAACCAAATATTTCTAATTTGGATAGAAACAAAATGCGCCTCTAGAATATCATTGAATTGTATTGTTTAACAGCATTATTAATGTAATAGAGTGTAGAACTGGAAAGTTGATATATTAGCAGAACCCCCCCGACCACAATAATGATAGTAAGAAAACTATAAATGTAAACCTTAAATGCAGGAACATCAAAAATTACATAAATGCCTTTTAGTATTCTTTGAAGTATCCATAACATGAATAGAATTAAAAAGATTATTACGAGAACACTAAAATTTCCGTTTACTAAAATTTTAAATAGGATTAACTCAACCGGCAGCAGAACTGTAAACGGTAAAAACGCCCAAACAACCGTATAAAATATGCTGGCAAATTCTACTCTTGTCTTTATAAATAAAGAAGCGAATTTTATAACTGATGAAATCAAACCAAACTTTATTATGATTAAAACAAAAAGTAGAGCGAAACAAACTAGCGGATTCCATGAAAGGAAAGAGACAAATTTTAATAAACTATGATGACCAAATGATAAAACAATCTTTTCTAATAAAATATTTGATTTATAAAAGTATAATAATATAGTCATCAAAAGTGAAACTGATCCGGCCTGTATTAACATTAGTATTGCAGTATGAACACCGGAAATTATTCGGTGATCACGAACATCGGCAAAAAAATTATACGGGCGTAATAATGCACGTGTACAATCTTCACGGAATTTCTTCTTAGTGTTGATCAGTACAGCCATAATAATAGAAAGCAAGAGTGCAAGTATTATAAATATTATTGGGCTATCCTCTTTACGAGTACCAATTGGAATTGTAACTTTACTATTGCCTCTGAGTTTAGTAGCGAGGACTTTATAACCAATACTATTCAGATCGCGGGATTTATCGAGTAAACCAAATTTGTATATGTTATTCTCTGAATAACCACCGTATAGAGATGCATACTCGCCTTTATATTCATATAAACTGTTAATAATAATTCCGGATAATTTTAATTGGCGCGATAAATCTATCATATCGCCCAAATATTTTGCTTGAGCATCAGAAGAATATTTTGTTAAATATCCGCTAGCGCTTCCCTTATAATTAGGATACGATACTTCACTGATGAAAATTGAATTCTTATCTAACGTATCAATTGCTTTTTGTAATTGATCTTTGGTTTCATCAATTGGCGATGAGTATAATTCAATTCCATAAAAATCTAAATCTTTAATTTGAGTTGTTTGAACTCCAACAAAAGAAGCATAAGACAACAATCCCTTTCCCTTTATAGTACTGGTTTGATTCGAAATAAAATTGCTGCTTATCTCAGAATTTGGAAGAATAGAGCTGCCTACTCCGGCTATAATCGTATTAGAATACTCACTGTAACTGGAAAGAAAATTTTTAATAAGTCGTGCAGCTTTTAGCTGAAAATCATTATGAGATAAAATTTCTTCTGGAACGGAATTTATGGGAAGTTCGATCATTGCAAATAATCCAAGCTCCTGACAAAGTTTAACTGCATAAGGATTAGGATATTGTTTTGAAAAACGAACTGTATTAAAACCGGTATTCTTAATTAATGAAAGATCGTCTCTTATTTTGTTGTATACATTCATTCTTCGAAGCGAAGTTTCATCAAATAAATAAGTAGTACCTTGAATTGTAAACGGATTTCCGTTAAGCGTGAAAGTTGTTTCATTTTTTTTAAACTGATAGAACGCAATCTGTTTGATTGATTTATCTATTATCTGACCGTTACGTACTAAACTAACATCGCATAAATAATTGATTGGTGCTTGAGGCAGCCATAATTGCGGATTACTAATTTCAAGTCTGCAAGTAGCTTCGTTATCTTCTTGAGAAATTATTTGAACAAAATCTCCTTTTGCTTGAGCAGAAGTTGAACCCGGCGGAAATAAATTTATTCTTATAATAACATCACCGGGAAGAGAATTTGTTTTGAAGTCGGAGTTCCCGATTCCAATCTTAAAATTTAATACTACTTTTGAAAAATTCTGGTCAAACGAATACAAAAAAGAATTATAAGTAATGTGAATTGTTGATACTGTCTTAAGATAGACATCCCTAATAATTCCACCGCTTAAACTTGAGAACAAAAATCTTTGAGTTGATGGAATGGAATATTCTGAATCAAGGTTGTTGCTTACCTTAATGGTTATAACTGAATTTTCTTTTAAGATATCTTTCGGAAGAGCTAGTTCAAAAGGATAAGAGCCGCCGGAGTGTTTATAAATATTGTAACCGTTGATAGAAATTTCTGCAGAGTAATTTATTCCAAGAAATCCCAAAACGAGTTGTGAATTTTTAATTTGAGTTTCAGATAAAGAAATTAGTTTTTCGAATATTAAGGATTCCTCACCTTCAAAAATTGCCGGTATTGAGGCCGAGATTTTTTCCTCGGGGTCACTTTCATAATAGACTTTCCAATCAGAGTTCATCAATTCCACATTGCGGTAATCATTCTTGTCAAAGAAAATCGGATCAAAAATATCTCTTTGATTTTGAGGAAACGATATTACTTTAATTTGAGCTAAAAGTAGGTTTTGGAGTAAAAATATAAGAATGAAGAGACGATTAAGAATTTTTGTCATATTACCAATAATTTTTCAAAAAAATCATACAAATATACAAAATCGATGGGGGGGGTATCAATAAAAATTCTAAAAATATGGGCTCTAATTGAGCCCATTTTGAAGTAAAATCAAAGCATTCAAATTTACCTAAACAGCATTAATGATTTTGGCAAATGAATCGGCTTTTAAGCAAGCTCCTCCCACTAAAGCGCCGTCAATATCGGGCTGAGAAAGTAGTTCTTTAGCATTATCTGCTTTTACACTTCCGCCGTATTGAATAACTAATTGACGAGCAAAATTCGAAGAGTATAATTTGGAAATTAATCCGCGGATAAATTGATGAACCTCTTGGGCTTGCTGAGGAGTTGCATTTCTTCCTGTGCCGATCGCCCAGACTGGTTCATAAGCAATAATTAAATTCGATAAATCGCTTTCGCTTAAATCTTTTAATCCGTTTTGAACCTGAGTCTCAACAACTTTAAATGTAATTCCTTTTTCTCTTTCTTCTAAAGTTTCACCGATACAAAAAATTGGTTTTAGTCCAAACTTTATTGCTGTTTTAATCTTCTTGTTAATGACTTGGTCACTTTCATTAAAAATTGTTCTTCTTTCCGAATGACCAAGAATTACATATTCGCAGCCGACACTTTTGATCATAGAAATAGATACTTCACCTGTGAAAGCACCATTTTCTTCAAAATACATATTCTGTGCACCAAGTTTGATTGTAGAATCTTTTAATAAAGTAGATGCAGTTTCCAAACTTGTAAATGGCGGGCAAATAATTACTTCGACTTCAACATTATTTCCATTCAATTCTTTTTTTAGATCTGAGATTAGACTAACTGTTCCATTAAGATCATTATTCATTTTCCAATTTCCGGCAATGACTTTTTTACGCATGATTGATCCTTGATTTATTACGAAAAAAAAGCTGTCAATTGACAGCTTCAACTCTTCTTATCCCCGGAACTTCTCTGATAAGCGCACGTTCAACACCGGCACGTAATGTCATCTGAGACATAGGACAATCACTGCAAGCTCCGGTAAGTCTAACTTCAACAATACCTTCATTGGTTACTTGTACAAGTACCACATCGCCGCCATCGGCTTTAAGATACGGTCTAATTGTTTGTAAAGCTTTTTCAACTTTTGCGTGAAGAACTTCGTTCATCGTCAACTCCTTTTAATTTTCATCATTCAAAGATATTTCAATTTTTGGTGAAGTAGATGAGTAATTATTTTTACTTATTTCAGCAGCCATGTTTCTGCTGATCTCTAAAAACTTATTAGATTGTTCTGAATTTGGCTTATCAAAAACAACCGGTTTACCTTTATCGCCGCCCTCACGAGTTTCTTGATTGATCGGGATTGAACCAAGTAACGGAATAGATAATTCTTCAGCCAGTTTTTTTCCACCGCCGGTTCCAAAAATATCATATCGTTTGCCTGTATCTGGTGCAATAAAATAACTCATATTTTCTACAATGCCAAGTATAGGAACATTAACACGTTGAAACATTTTTAAAGCTTTTTTTACATCAATAATTGAAACATCTTGCGGGGTGGTAACTACAACTGCACCGGAAAGAGGAATTGTTTGTACGAGCGTAAGTTGAATATCACCTGTTCCGGGAGGTAAATCAAAAATTAAATAGTCAAGTTCATCCCAATGTACATCACTCATAAATTGTTTTATAGCTCCACTCGCCATTGGTCCCCGCCAGATAACCGGTGCATCATCATCAATTAAGAATCCAATCGACATTACTTTTATTCCATAATTTTCAAGAGGAACCATTTTTGCAGTAGCTGTATCTTGGAAAATTTTTGGTTTATTGTTTATTCCCAACATCATTGGAATACTTGGCCCGTAAATATCGGCATCAATTAAACCAACTTTGGCGCCATCCAGTGCAAGAGCGACCGCAAGATTAACGGCAACGGTGCTTTTCCCAACACCGCCTTTTCCGCTTGCAACAGCTATTGTATTTTTTACTCCGGGTAAAATCTCGCTCATTCTTTGATTCTTACTATGTTGAACCTTTGCACTCATTGTAATTGAAATTTTTCCAACTAAAGGGTTTTCTTTTTTGATTGCATCAACGCAATCTTGTTCTATTTTTTCTTTTAGCGGGCAAGCGGGAGTTGTTAACTCAACAGTTACAGAAACGTTTTCTCCATTTATATTTATCTCTTTTACCATTCCAAGTGTAACAAGATCTTTATGTAAATCCGGATCGTTTACTTTACTTAACGCATTTAAGACGGATTCCTTTGTAAGCATTATTTCTCCAAAATTTGGTTTCAAAAATAGCAATTTTACAGCAACTGACATATTCTTAACATTTTTTCCTTAAAGATGGTTTCATCATTAAAAATATGGACGGGTACAAATATTTATGGTTACTTGATTATTAAGTTAAGTATGCTTAACTTTTTTATATAAACGATAAACACTATGTATACGATTTCAAAAGAAAACTATTTAAAGGCGATTTTTATTCAGAATAATATTGGTGAAAACGCCAGTACCTCTAAAGTTGCTAATAAACTTTCAGTTTCGAATGCAGCTATTAGTGATATGGCTAAAAAACTTTCACAAGAAGGATTGATATCATACGAAAAATATCGAGGCATGGAATTAACACCTGAAGGTGAGAAGATTGCTTTAGGAGTTTTGAGACGGCATCGTTTATGGGAATCTTTTTTAATAAAAGCACTGGGAATGTCTTGGAGTGAAGTTCATGATGAAGCAGAAAGATTAGAACATCATTCATCCGATTCGTTAATAGATAAAATAGATGAGTATTTATCTTTCCCGGATTTTGATCCTCATGGTGAACCAATTCCTAAAAAGAACGGTACGCTTCCTAAAATTCCAAAATCAATTCCTCTGAATGAAGTACAAATCGGAAATACTTATCAGATAATCCGGGTTAACGACCAGAACAGCGAGTTAATGAACTATTTAACAAAAAATAATCTGCTTCTTAATACAAAGTTGGAAGTGATTGACAAATTATCATTTGATAATTCTATTGTAGTGAAAATAGATAACAAAAAAATTTTTCTCAGTGAAAAAATTTCTAAATCAATTTTTGTAAAAGCTCTTAAATGAATTTGAGGAACTGATTTGAACCCATTATTTGCATTATTGATCGGAGTTTTCATTCTCGTAATACTGTTTTTTCTTTTCAAGCCGCAACGCGGACTCGTATCAAGATTAATGAAAATGAAAAAAGACGGATCACGAGAGTTAATAGAAGATGCTCTTAAACATTTATACGATTGTGAATATAAAGGTGTTGATTGTTCGCTTAACAGTATCAGCGGAAGTTTATTTATAAGCGGAGACAGATCAGCGCATATTATATCTATGCTCGAAGCTATGAATTTGATCTCTTCCGTTGGAAATAAAATTACTCTTACTCCGGAAGGAAGATCATATGCGCTTAGGGTTATTCGTGTTCACAGATTATTAGAAAAATATCTTGCGGAAAAAACAAGTGTTAATGAAACTGATTGGCACATTATCGCTGAAGAAAAAGAGCATAAAGTATCACAAGAAGAAGCAAATAAACTTGCAGCTCAGCTGGGAAATCCTCTTCTAGATCCTCACGGTGATCCGATTCCGTCAGAAAACGGGGAAATCCCGACTAGAAAAGGTTTAACTCTGAACAATCTTGAAAGCGGAACTTTTGCAACAATAATTCATATTGAAGATGAACCGAAAGAAGTTTACGCGCAACTTTCGGCATTAAAACTTTATCCTGGAATGCAGATTTATCTTTTGGAAAACTCAAAAGAGAGAATAAGTTTTGAAGCCGACGGTGAAGAATGTGTATTAGCTCCCATTCTTGCTTCCAACGTTACTGTTTATCCAATTGTGGAAAAAGAAAATGTGAAAGATTCATTTGAAACTCTTTCTTTACTGAATCAGGATGAAGAAGCAATTGTTATTGGTATTTCTAAAGCTATGCGTGGTCAGCAGCGAAGAAGATTACTTGATTTTGGAATTGTACCGGGAACAGTTATACGGGCACAATTAAAAAGTTTAAGCGGAGACCCAACCGGTTATGAAATTCGAGGTGCAACAATTGCTTTGAGAAAAAAACAGTCTAGTTTAATTTATATAAAACGAATTGATAGGAAATTAGTAGCATGAGTATAGATCACAATAATTGCACAACTTGTCCTGCGCACAATCTCGCAAATCTTGTCAAACTTGGAATTGATATGTCCAACTTTGATTACGTTGTTGCACTAGCAGGAAATCCAAATACAGGAAAAAGTACTGTCTTTAATAATCTTACCGGATTGAAACAGCATACGGGAAATTGGCCCGGTAAAACTGTCGGACGTGCAGAAGGTGCATTTCAATATGCGAATAAGAGATTTAAAATCGTTGATCTGCCCGGCACATATTCTCTTCTCTCTACAAGTGATGATGAAGAAATAGCCCGCGATTTTATTCTGTTTGGTCAGCCGGATGTTACCGTTATTGTTGTGGATGCTACAAGACTTGAAAGAAATTTGAATTTAGTTTTGCAAGTTTTAGAAATTACAGACCGTGCGGTTTTATGTCTTAATTTAATTGATGAAGCTTCTCGACATAACATTAAGATTGATGATCGTTTATTATCAAAAAATCTTGGCATCCCGGTTGTGCCTACTTCAGCAAGACAAGGTGTTGGAATTCAAGAACTATTAAAAAATATCCATGATGTAGCAACTGGGCAGTTTATATGTAAACCGCATCGTCTCAGCAGTGAAATAAAAAATGTTTCGCGCGCCGTAGATCAACTTAATAAAAAAATTTCTTATGCGTTTCCTGATCTCCCAAACACACGTTGGATCGCACTTCGTCTGTTAGAAGGTGATCAAAAAGTTATTGATGCAGTTCGAACCGGAGAAATTGGGAGTTTAAGACCGGTAGAAAATTTCAGTGAATGATTTTTGCAGAGAATTAAATAAGGAAAGCAGTGAAAAATAGTACGGAAGAAATATTACTTACAGCCAACAAATTGAGATGGGAAGTTGGAGATAATTTTCACGATTCAATTCTTGAATCCATTTATAAAGATGCTTCCGAGATTTCAAGTAAAGTTGTTACTCAAGTCGGAGAAAAATCAAAATTTGATCTTGATAGATTTATAGATAGAATCGTAACAGGAAAATGGACCGGTTTCCCGATCATGTTTATACTTCTAGCGATCGTATTTTGGATTACAATTGTAGGTGCAAACGTACCGTCAGGATGGATTTCTTCTCTCTTAATTGATACGCTTCACCCATTAATAAAAAATTTTTTCAACTCAATTCAAATCCCGTGGTGGATTACCGGGGTATTAATAGATGGAGCTTATCTTGCAGCAGCATGGGTTATAAGTGTAATGCTTCCGCCAATGGCAATTTTTTTCCCGATGTTCACTTTGCTTGAAGATTTCGGTTATCTTCCGCGTGTTGCATTCAATATGGATAATCTTTACCGAAGAGTTGGTGCACATGGCAAACAGGCATTAACTATGAGCATGGGCTTTGGTTGTAATGCTGCAGGAGTTATTGCAACACGTATAATTGATAGTCCGCGCGAAAGATTAATCGCAATCATCACAAACAACTTTTCACTTTGTAACGGCAGGTGGCCCACTCAAATCTTAATAGCAACAATTTTTATAGGAAGTACAGTCCCGGCATATTTAGCGGGGATTGCTTCTGCAGCTGCAGTTGTTGTTGTTGCCATTCTTGGAGTTGTTTTTAGTCTAATAGTTTCTTGGGGACTTTCGAAAACAGTTCTTAAAGGAGAAGCATCTGCATTCAGTTTGGAATTACCACCTTACCGTCCTCCAAGATTATTGCAGACATTATACACATCACTTATTGACCGGACAATTTTTGTTTTACGGCGAGCAGTTGTCTTTGCCGTTCCGGCTGGAATTGTAATTTGGCTTGTAGCAAATGTACAAATCAGCGGAGTAAGTTTGGCTGAACATTTTATTGGAAGTGTGGATCCTTTTGCATTTTTTATTGGATTGAATGGAGTTATTATCCTAGCGTATGTAATAGCAATTCCTGCAAATGAGATTGTCATTCCAACTATATTAATGTTAACAGTACTAACCACTAGAATAGCTTTGGGAGCGGGAACGGGTGTTATGTTTCAACTTGAATCTGCAAATGAAACTGCGAATATTCTTCAAGCGGGCGGCTGGACCATGTTAACCGGAATCAATTTAATGTTGTTCAGTTTACTTCACAATCCATGCTCAACAACAATCTACACGATTTATAAAGAAACCAAGAGTCTAAAGTGGACGATGATTTCAACATTTCTCCCGATTGTAATGGGATTAACAATTTGTTTCTTCGTAACGCAAATATGGCGCTTGTTCGCTTTATGAGATTATGCTGTAATTCCAACATTTGTATTCACCGCAAAGGCGCAGTGGATAAATTAAATTTTTTACTTTTTGGTCAACCTTAATGGTGGGGCGTTTATTCATCTATTCAACAATTTCCCGCGGCAAAATCTTTTTAATACCCGGAAGCGTGCGCAGCATCATCAACTCTTGATGATTCACCTTATTCTCTGTGAAAACTCTTCTGTTAAATACATAATTACCTGTCGGTAATAAAACGCGTGCTTTAATATTATCATCCAAACATGTATCAAGCACATGATTCTTAATAAAACTTTTCAAATCCTCATCGAGTATTGGAAAGGTTGTCTCCACTCTCCGATCAAGATTACGTTGCATTAAATCAGCACTACTGCAATATATTTCTTCCTCACCGTTATTATAAAAATAATAGATACGACTGTGTTCCAAGAATCTTCCGATAATACTTATAACGCGGATGTTATCACTAAGTCCGGGCATCTGGGGAATCAAACAACAAATTCCGCGCACAATTAGGTCAATCTTAACACCTTTGCATGATGCTTCATATAATGCAGCAATTAACAACGGATCAACAAGCGAGTTTAGTTTGAAAACTAAATGTCCTTTACTACCGCTCTTTACATTTTTTATTTCTCTATGAATAAGATCTAAAAATTTTTGACGTTTGTTAACCGGTGCCACCCATAATTTTCTAAAAGTTTTTTGTTCTGAATAACCGGTAAGAAAATTAAAAATTTCAGAAACATCTGCGCAAATTTCTTCATCACATGTGAACAAACCAATATCAGTATAAATTTTGGTTGTATCTATATTATAATTACCCGAACTCAAATGGACATAACGTTTCACACCGTCAATTTCTTTTCTAACAACCAGGGTCATTTTAGCATGAGTTTTCAATCCTAATAAACCATAAACAACATGCACTCCAGCTTTTTCAAGCTCACGCGCCCAAAAAATATTATTCTCTTCATCAAAACGTGCTTTCAGTTCAACTAAAACAGCAACTTGTTTTTTACGTTCGGCCGCTTCTATTAAATATTTTATAATAGGGGAGTTTGGTCCAACTCTGTAGAGTGTTTGTTTTATTGCTAATACTTCGGGGTCTTTAGAAGCATGTTTAATAAATTCAATTACAGGATTAAATGAGTCGTACGGATGATGTAACATAATATCTTTTTTTCGAATTAGAGAAAAGAGATTTTCTTCTTCTTCGAAAATATTTGGAGTTACCGGATGAAACGGTTTCTCTTTCAAATGCGGAAGTTGTAAATCATAAAGTAAAATGAGATCGCTTAAACCAAGATTACCGTCAATTACATGAAGATCATCGCGGGAGATTTCCAGATTTTCGATTAATGTATCAATCATATATTCCGGCATCTGTTTTTCCACTTCAAGCCGAACAACTGAACCGAATTTTCGTTGTTTTATGTTTTCTTCTATCATCTGCAAAAGATCGTCTGCTTCATCTTCTTGAATTTCAAGATCGGTATCCCGTGTAATTCTAAACAGGTAGGATTCAAGCATTTCAAGACCAGGAAAAAGTAAATTCAAATTTGATTTGATAAGATCACCGATCCAAACGTATTTGTACGTACCGTTAGAACCATTTTTAGGTTTAGATTTTACAATGTTATCAATACGAAGTAATCTTGGAATAATACCCGGAACTTTAACACGCGCAAAATGCTTTTCGCCGGATGGTTTTTTAATTAATATGGCAAAGCTTAAACTTAAATTTGAGATATAGGGGAATGGTCTGCCAGGGTCGAATGCTAGAGGTGTAAGCACAGGATAAATTTCTTTTAGAAAATATTGATTGAGAGCATCCCGTTCTTCTTTGGTGATCTCATCTAAATTATTATAAATATAAATTTTATTTTCTTTTAGCCGCGGAATTATTTCTTCTCGCCAAAAATCAGAAAGTTGTTTCAACATTGGCTGTATTGTACTTTCTATTTTTCGTAACTGTTCTATGGGTGTTAGTCCGTCAATAGAGGTATCAATAACTTTGGCGCGCAATTGTTCTTTAATTCCTGCAACTCGAATCATATAAAATTCATCAAGATTTGAAAAGAAGATAGAGGCAAATTTTATTTTGTCTAATAACGGCAATTTGGGATTGAGGGCTTCTTCCAGGACTCTGCGGTTAAATTCAAGCCAGCTGAGATCTCTGTTAAAAAAATTTTCCGGCTTTAAATATTTCTCAAGATATTCTTTACTTAACTTCATTTTCTGCCGGTCAATTATTATTTGAATTTTTTTGCTGAGCTAAAACGTTCAAGATCATACTCAATGTTTTTATTTGGGATAGATAATCTTTTAATATTAACATTTGCTTTCTTAAAGAACTCTTCAGCCAATGTATCATGGTAATCAGAAAATATTACTATTTCTTTTATACCGGCAGTAATTAGAGCTTTCGCACAGTTTGTGCAAGGCATGTTTGTTATATATGCAGTTGATCCCTGCGTACTTATACCGTGAGACGAACATTGAAGTATTGCATTCATTTCCCCATGAATAGTTCGAATACAATGATTATCAACAATTATACATCCGTCGTCTTCACAATGTCCATCGCCAGGAATTGAACCATTATACCCGGTTGAAAGTATTTGTTTATCCTTAACAAGGACACATCCGCAATGCATTCTGGGGCAAGTAGCACGTTCAGAAACAAGCATAGCAACTTTTAAGAAGTATTCATCCCAAGAAGGACGTTTGGTTCTAGAATTATTCATTAAACCACTAAGATTAATTGAGGGGCAAATTTACAAAATATTATGGTTTGATATTAATTCAATCAATTGTTTTTTGAATTATCTTGGAAAATAAACTGCTATGGTTGAGGGCGAACCATAGCAGTTTGATCTGTTATATAGGAGGGTTAACACATTCAATAATTAGGGCACTATTGTCTGCTCAAAGAACATACCAATTAATTATTTAGAAAATTTAGTTTTATTTCGGATAGGAAAAGTGCATATCCTTGAGTTTGGGAATAAGAATAAACGCATTCTTGAAACTTGGAAATGAATTTCGCTAAATATTACTAATCAGACTATCAGTCGGGATATATTAGGGGGTACTTTATAGGAAAAAATTTCAGGTAATTTCTTCGGATGAATTCAAAATAATTTTAAAAGTAGTACCAACATTAATAATTGATTGTTTTACAAAAATTTTCCCATTGTGATAGTCTTCAATAATTCTTTTTGATAAACTTAATCCCAAACCCCAACCCCTTCTTTTAGTACTATAACCGGGCCGGAAAATATCTTTTCTTCTACTGTGTTCTATCCCTTTGCCGTTGTCGGTAACTTCAATTTCAATCTTGTTGCGAATATGTTCCACTTTAAAAGTAATTTTCCTTTCTTTGTTATCAATTGCATCGAGTGCATTTTTAATTAAGTTTTCGATGACCCATTCAAATAAATCAATATTTAGTTTTACTTTTTGTTCTTTATTGCCCTCAATAGAAATCAAAACGTTTTTGCCAAGCTGAGGTAAACGTCGCTGAAAATAATTGATAACATTCTCAATAATTTCGTAAGGATTTTCATCAATCAATTCCGGTTTTGAACCGATTTTTGAAAATCTTTTTGTGATTTTACTTAATCGTGTTAGATCGCTGCCAATCTCATCTGAAATATCAAGTACTTTATCATGATTAGAATAATTCATTTTCAACATTTCATTCCAACCCATAAGACTAGAAATAGGAGTACCAAGTTGATGAGCTGTTTCTTTAGACATTCCTACCCAAATATTTCTTTGCTCGCTTTTTTTAACATAACTGAAACTTGTATATGCAATGATCAGAAAAACTAGAGCAAATAATATTTGCAGATAAGGGTAAAAACGAAGACGCTGAATAATATCAGAATCACCATAATAAATTTTTTGAAGTATTGTACCCGAAGGGGATTTGACTAAAATGGGAGCGTGTTGTTTGGAGAGCTCAATTACTTTTTCCTGAAGAAAAATTTTTAATTTTTGATCGGGTAGTTTTGGATCGTGTTCGATATTTTTGTAACCGCTTACAATTCCAGTGGAATTTACCTGATCATTTGCATTGGTTAGAATAAGAGGGAAATCAATTCTTTCTATAATATTTTGAAAAACAAATGTAAAATCTGCATTAATTGTTTCTGTGCTTGCACCGTACTCAAGACTGCTGGCATATAACTGAACTATATCTTTTTCTCGTTGCTGCAGTCTGCTGACAAGATTTTGAGTGTAATAAAGAGTTCCGAGCGCAATCGTTGCGCCAATAATAATTAGTGCAAGTTTAATATTCATTGAAGCGGGACCACCGGTCATTTTCATTTTACTCTCCTAAGAGAAATAATTCTAAATGGAATTTACAAAAACGGATTTTGCTAATTAAATTATAGATATGGTAAAAATTATTCTATAGTTCTATTGTCTGATCTCGTTCGGGTCCTACCGAAATAATGCTGATCTCAAACCCGCTTTTTTGTGAAATGAATTGTAAATAATCTTTTGCTTCAGAGGGTAATTCGTTGTAATCCGTAATGTTGGTTAAATCGGTTTTCCATCCCGGAAGCGATTCATAGATCGGAGTAACACTCATAAGTTTATTCACATCTGTTGGGAAAGACTTTAATTTCTTTCCTTGAATTTCATAAGCAACACAAACTTTTATTTGATCAAAATTACTTAAGACATCAAGTTTAGTTATTGCCGCGCGTTCGATTCCATTGATCATGCGGGAGTAACTCAAAAGAAATGCATCAAACCAACCACATCTTCTGGGTCTTCCGGTAGTAGCTCCGTATTCAGCACCAATTTTTCTTAATTTTTCTCCCTCTTCTCCAAGTAATTCAGTTGGAAATGGACCTAAGCCAACACGTGTTGTATATGCTTTTACAATTCCCATTACAGAAGAAATTTTTGTTGGTGGGATTCCGGAACCAGTGCTTGCACCGCCAGAAGTTGGATTTGAAGAAGTAACAAATGGATAAGTACCGAAATCAACATCAAGCAGAGCTCCTTGTGCACCTTCTAATAGAATTGACTTGCCTTCATCTATAGCATTATTCAAAACAAAAGGAATATCAGTTATATATTGGTCAATAGCTTTATCAAATTCTATATATTCTTTAATGATTGCATCAACATTAAGCTCTTCTTGATTATACACTTTCTTGAGTAAATTATTTTTTTCTTCGATATTTAATTTTATTTTTTCTTCAAGCACTTTGCGATCTAGTAAGTCAACAATTCTAATTCCTTTTCGTGCGTATTTATCAATGTAACACGGTCCAATACCTCTTCCGGTTGTTCCAATTTTCGAATTTCCGCTTTCATTAATCGAATCTAATAGTTTATGATAAGGCATAATCAAATGAGCGTTTTGACTGATGAAGAGTCTACCTTTAATACTAATTCCCATTCCTTCTAATAATTTTATTTCATCAAGTAAAGCTTTGGGGTCTATAACTACACCGTTACCAATAAAACATAAAACGTTCTCACGCAATATTCCTGATGGAATAAGATGTAGAATGAATTGTTGATCACCGACCTGAACTGTATGTCCGGCATTTGCCCCACCTTGATAGCGCACCACAATATCGTAACGCTCACTTAGGATATCAACGATTTTTCCTTTTCCTTCGTCGCCCCATTGGCTGCCCACAATAACAGTAACACTCATTTATTCCTCGGTAAAAAATTTGGTAGGAAAAAAAATACACCGGCATTTTATACCGGAGCTATAAAGTAAAATAATTCTGCAAAGATTATTTAAAACTATTAACAGCTTCTTCAACAGTTGTATAATGTTCAAACACAGTTATAAGTTTTGTTATTACAAGTAAACTCTCGATCTTTTCTGTAGCATTAGCAAGTTTCATTGAACCGCCGCCGTTCTTCATAGTTGTGTAACCGCTGATTAACATACCGAGACCGGAACTGTTCATGAATTTTGTTTCAGCTAAATCAACTATTACATTTTTCTTTTCGTCATTAATAAGTTTATGAAGAGTATCGCTGAATTCCTGAGCTTCAGGTCCGCCCATAACATTTCCTTTTAATTCTATTACAACAGCCCCGTATTTCTCAATTGTTTTGACCTTCATAGTTTCTCCTGAATTTTTAATTTAAGTTATATATCGTCTTTATTTTTTACAATGATAATCAAAATAAAAATTTACAGATTGGATATAATAATGCACATATATTTATATTCATAAGCAAATTATTGAATACTCGAGTAAAAAGAAAGTCATTTTATCTCCGTTTCTTCTGAAAAAATGATTTCAGAAATGCTTAGTTTGAGAGGAACAATAAATCCCTATCATCGTCTAAAAGTATGGATTTACTAAAAGACCAAGAGACATTTGATTTTAGCGAAGGCAAGAATGAGAAAGATGAAGACTTTATTTTAATTAAAGCATTCATTAAAGGTAATGATACAACATTTCGAACACTTGTTATCAAACATAAAGATAAGGTTAGAAATTTAGTCTTTTTAACTTTGGGCGATGTAGAATTTGTTGATGATATTTCCCAGGATGTTTTTATAAGTGTTTATCATAAGCTCAAAGAATTTCGGTTTGAATCAAAATTTACTACATGGTTATATAGAATAACAGTTAACAAATGCAGAGATTATCTTCGTAAAAAAAGAGTACGAAGCATTTTTGTTCCTATAAAAGATTCTGATACCGAATATGGTACCGGACCATTTTCTGAAAATGTTGATATTCCAAATCTGGTAAGAAGAGCAATTGAAAAGCTTCCTGAAAAATTGAGAACTCCTCTTGTGTTGAGAGATATTGATGGATTTAGTTATAAAGAAATTGCAGATCAAATGGGAACAGAAGTCGGAACAATTAAATCAAGAATATTTCGTGCGCGTGAAAGTTTAAAATTGATTCTTGAACCATATCAAAAAGAATTAAGAGCTTAGCAAATGGAAGGACAAGCAAAAAAAAAAATAACAAACTTCGATAAATTAAAAAAAATAGTCCCCTATATTATTTTATTTTTGCTCACTATAGCACTGATGTTCTTTTTCAAATATAATAGGAGAGACATTAGCAGAATAATCGAAACAGGAAAAAATAACTTACTTGTCTTAGCCAAAAATTTAAAACCGCTTCTCTTTGAGACCGAGATTAACAATGAGGATGTTTTTAATTTTGCGTTGTATCAGAGCATCCCGCTTGATAAAGGGAAAAATAAAGTTCTATTAATTTCGAAAGATGAACCCGGTAATAATATATATGAAATAAAACCCGCCTCTTATAATCAGCAGACTAAAAATTATGATACATTTGTAAAACTTCTAGGATTGAATGAAAAACAAAAAGCAGAAGCAGATTCGATATTAAATTCGTATAAAAAAGAAATCTACTCATCTGTGTTAGTAAATGATAAAAACACAATTGCTGTAAATCCAAGATTACCTGCCTTGCAGCAGGCTGTACTTGCGGATCTTATATCGTTTGCACAAAAAGTTGACGAAACTAAATCGAAAGAACTTTTTCCGAATGCTTATAAATTTTACGACAACGAAAAGATATCTAATATGATAATTTCAGCGAAAAAAATTCCTAACAATGAATATATACTTATCTCACCAGATACTGTTGCCAGAACTTATTTTAATTGGGATCAGGAAAAATTTAATAAGCATTTAGAAGATTTTGAAAAGAGTAAATCTGTTGAACATCCTCCAATGCCTAAGTATGATTTTAATTTTGATGTTTTGCCTGAAATAGTAAAAAATAAACATTCTGTTACTGCTGAATCTGATTATTCATTTAAATTAGATTCTAATCTATTTAAAGTTATTATTCCTCCCGAAACTATGAACAGTCTAACCGATATGATCTCAGACACAATTAGAATTAAGCTTAACGAAGTTGCAAAACAATTAAAGAATATTTCTATTCCCGTTTTTGTTCCTCGCATTAAATCACAGAGACCACCAAAACTTAACGCCCCACCTAATACCGGTAGTGATAAACAAATAAAACTGATTGATCCTTATGAAATAGTTAATAAAACTATGGAAATTCTTTCTAAGCAGGATTTTAGTAAACTGGAAGAGTTTGGTGCAAAGATGGATTCAATCGCTGGTAATAAATACGTTGCAAAAGATTCATTGGCAAAAGCAAAAATTCGTGAAGCTATGATGAAATTGAAAAAAGATCTTAAAAAGTATGATCGTCGAAAAACTGACTCCACAAGAGTGAACTAACATTATGGTAATTGTGAAAATAAATTTATTAAGATCCAAATTGTAAAATATGCGCAATCAATTAAAAAATATTGCTCGTTCACGAGGACTAGAAAACGCTATTCTAGTTTCCATCTTGCTTTTTTTATTCAACTTGATCTTTCCGCTTCATGATACAAATATTCTTGCAATCATTAATGAATTACTAGTATTCCTCTCAGTTTTTCTCCTTTATCACTATGTCCATCAATTCTTGAATTCTAAAGTTGATTCTCCTTTAACTTTAGTATTAAATGCTGGAATACTTGCCGCACTAATATTCTTTATGGTTTCAATTGCAAATTCAATTTTAGGTTCTCCGGATAGTAGCAAAGGAATTGGATTTTTCAATTCTCTTTTTTCTGTGTTATTAATATTTGTTTTTATCGGATCAATAGTTTACATCTTTTCTACATTCCGTGAATTATTTTTTCTTCGTCAGAAAAAAGATCTCAGCACTTTCTACAACACTATGCTCGTTTTCTTCGCATTGAGCTTTTTCTCTAATATATTAATTCTCTTTGATTCTTCATTCGATTATCCAAAAGATGCATTTTATGTAGTAACAATTGTTTTAATTTGTCTTAATTCTACACGCGTTTCTTGGATTGCCTTCCTTACAAAAAAACAAAAATACTATTTATTAATCATAGCAATTATTCTTTCAGCTTTGTTCGGAATGAATATTGCAACTTTTACAGATAATGGTATAATGCGTCAAATTGTTTACACCTTTTCTCCCGGGCTTCATACATTTATGAGTCTGGTTATGATTTACGGAACAATAAATTTTGGTATAATATTCTTTACAACTCTTTTTCATCTACCTACAGCCGAAGCATTTGATAGGAAAGCCGAAGAAGTATCTTCTTTGATGGACTTAACAAATCTTATCACACAAGTTTTTGATTTTAAGGAATTAGCCGAAACTATAACTACAATAACAACTAGGGTTTGTAATTCTGATTCTGCTTGGCTTGTATTAAAATCAGCTAAAAATATTGAGTTAAGCTCGGTTCATAATATAGGGTATGTTGATGCGGATAAAATTACTAATAATCTTTTAGGATCCGGTGAAAACGATTATGATTCAATTGAAATTATTCAATATGATTCGATCATATCCAACACAAACGAGGGCGGACAGATATTCAAATCTATCGCAATTGCTCCTTTAAAAGTTCAAAAGAAAATTAACGGATATCTTTTTGCTGCAAGACAGAGAGATAATAATTTTGACCAGGATGAAAAAAAAGCAGTTCAAGCATTTGCAGATTATGCTGCAGTTGCATTAGAAAATGCTAAGTTGATTGAAGAATCAATTGAGAAAGAAAGATTAGAAAAAGAACTTGATGTTGCACGAGATATTCAGAGGAAAATTCTTCCAAGCACTGTTCCAACTTCAAACCGACTTGAAATTTCTGCATTATTTGTTCCGGCATTTGAAGTAGGCGGGGATTACTATGATTTCTTTGAGCTAAGTAATGATCTCCTCGGTTTTGTAGTTGCGGATGTTTCCGGGAAAGGAATTAGCTCAGCATTTATTATGGCAGAAGTAAAAGGTATTTTCGAATCGTTATCAAAAATTATTACTAACCCAAAAGAGCTTTTGATCAAAGCCAATGATACATTAAAAAGAAGTTTAGATAAAAGAAATTTCGTGACTGCTATTTACGGTATCATTAATAAAAAGAACGGGTTACTAAATTTTGCAAGAGCAGGACATACACCAATTTTAATATGCAGCGGAGAAAAAATAGAAAGTATTCAACCACCGGGAATTGGTCTGGGTCTCGATTACAACACTGGATTTGCTTCTTCATTAAAAGAGATGGAAATTCAATTAAAGAATAATGATATTATTATATGTTATTCGGATGGTATCACGGAAGCAAAGAATCATAAGGAAGAAGATTTCGGTTATGATAGATTAGATACCATTGTTCTAAATAATCGCGAAAAGAGTTTAGATCTAATTTCTAATGCAGTTATGAAAGAGTTGAGCGTGTTTTCCAAAAATCATTCTCAACATGATGACATCACACTTGTACTATTCAAGTGGAATCAAAACAATTAATAAAAGCGGAGATATTTAATGGCGGAGTTCAATGTAAACTTACGGGGTGTCGGTTCCGTAAGTGTAATTGATGTGAAAGGGTATCTTGATGCCCACACAGCGCCCGAGCTCGAAAATATTTTCAACAAACTGCTTGATGAAAGACAGTTTAAAGTCGTTGTTAACTTCAACGAGTTGAAATATATCAGCAGTGCGGGTCTTGGTGTCTTTATGGCTTATGTGGAAACTATGAGGGAAAACAAAGGCGACATAAAGTTTTCCAACATGAAAGAAAATGTTTACAACATTTTTGATCTTTTAGGGTTTCCTATTTTATACGAATTTTACAAAGAAGAAAAAGAAGCTGTTCACAAATTTGGCGATCAAGGATAAACTTGAATTCTGCGAACAAAATATTTGAGAAAGAGCTTCTCATTAAAAGCAAAACCGACAATCTTGCCGTCATTAGAGATTTTATAAAATCTGCTGCTAATGAAAGCGGGTTCTCTGAAGATACAGTTGGCAAGATAATACTTGCTGTTGACGAAGCTTGCACCAATATAATTAAACACGCTTATAAAAATTCTCCAGAAGGCAACATAATCATTAAAATAAAATTTAATGACCCGAAGTTCAGCATTTCCATTACAGATGAAGGATCACATTTTGACCCAAACACAGTTCCCGAACCTAATCTACGTGAATATTACAAAGAGAAACGGGTGGGCGGTCTTGGAATGTTTTTGATAAAGAAACTTATGGATGAAGTGAATTACTCTACTCTCAGCGGAAATAAAAACCAAGTCATATTAGTTAAATATCTACCCAATTAGGCATGCAGCAATTAGATAATAATGCAGCTCTTAGAAATTTTTCAGCTCTCGTTGATTTCAGCAACCTTATAAACTCTACGCTCGATCTAAATTTTAGTCTTAATAATATTCTTCTTACCTGCTTTGGAAAATTTCATACAACGAAAGGAATGATTGCACTCCTAAACGATGAAAATTATTTTGAAGTGAAAGTATCAAAAGGTATTCCTAATAGTATTATTTTGAAATTTCCAAAAATTACAATTCACAATTATGAAACAAGCGGTGAGTTAAGTTCGTATATCGAAGAAAATAACTTTCCAATTGTTCAGGATATTAAATCATCCGAGGGGTTGAAAGGAATATTAATTCTTGGGCAAAGATTAACAGGCAAAGACTACGAATTTGAAGACATTAATTTTTTAAAAACAATTCTCAATGTCGGATCAACCGCTATTGAGAATTCAATAATGGTAGAAAAATTAAAACGTGTAAATCGTGATCTGGATACAAAGGTTAATCGGTTAAGTTCACTATTCGATCTTAGCAAAGAGTTCAGCGGAATATTACAGATCGAAATGGTTAGCAAAATGCTTGTGTATTCTTTGATAGGACAGATGCTTGTTTCAAAATATGCAGTAATATCATATTCAACCAGTACAATACATTTTCTTGATAATAGATTTGACGAAAATCATTTAAGAAATACTCTCAAAGAATGTGAATCGAGTCAGTTTACAAAACCGCTTACTAGAATCGAATTAATTGACAAATACAAACCCTTTGCAGATGTAGGCGTTGATCTTATTGTTCCGATGCAGATAAAAGGGGGAACAAAAGGATTAATTCTTCTCGGCAAACGTAAGAATGAACTTCAGTATACAAAATCTGATATTGAATTTGTTTCTTCGGTAGGAAGTCTTGCTATAATTTCAATCGAAAATGCGCGTCTCTTTAAAGAAACACTTGAGAAGCAGCAGCTTGAAAAAGATTTGGAGACTGCAAGGAATATTCAAAATAATCTTTTACCAAAAACAATTCCCAAACTTTCCAATTTTGAAATAGCAGCTTTTAACAAATCTGCACGCATGGTTGGCGGCGATTACTACGATATTGTAAAATTAGATGAAAACAAAATATTGTTTGCGATTGCCGATGTTTCCGGAAAGGGAGTTCCTGCTGCATTGTTGATGGCGAACATTCAAGCATTCTTAAAATCAATTTGCAAAATGAAAATGCAGCTTGCAGAAGCTACCAATTTAATGAATGATCTTGTTGCTGAAAATACAATTATGGGAAGCTTTATCACTTTCTTTTGGGGAATAATTGATAATGCTAAAAAAGAACTTACTTATGTTAATGCAGGTCATAATCCTCCGCTTCATATAAGAAATTCCAATATTACGAAACTTAAAAAAGGCGGAATGATACTTGGCGTTATGGAAACAATGATTCCATATATCTCCGAAACTATTCAACTTGAAAGCGGTGATGCAATTATTCTTTTTACAGATGGAATAACTGAAGCCATGAATGATAAATGGGAAGAATTTACTGATGAGAGATTAGAAACATTAGCTTTACAAAAATATGAAGAAAGCGCTCAAAATATTTTGGCACATATTAAATCCAACGTTGAAGATTTCACACACGGAGCTGAACAGTCTGATGATATAACAAGTTTAGTTATAAAGGTGAAATAATGTTAAATCTTATTCATCTTTAATGTAACTGATCAATCAAACGATGAATGCTATTGAGGAGTGGATTAAGGAACATAAATAAACATTCTCTTACACACCCATGTAATCCCCTCTCAAGAGGGGACTTTTAATTTAGGTGGATCTCATTTTCATTCATCAAATAGGTTTAAAATAAAAAACCCCCAGCCATGAATAACTGGTCGGGGTTTTTTGTTTAACCAAATGTTCTAAGAATTAAAATTCTATTTTTTTATGTGTTCGGTTTGCATATTCCAGTACAAATGCACTTGCAACGAATATGGAAGAGTAAGTTCCGGTAATCATACCTATAAAAAGTGCAAAAGCAAATCCACGCAATACTTCTCCGCCAAAAATGATCAATACGATTACACTAAATAATGTTGCTAAACCTGTAATAATAGTTCTGCTGAAAGTTCTGTTAATTGCTTTATTCATATTTTCTTCCAGCGAGAGAGTTTTATGTAATTTTAAATGCTCTCTAACTCTATCAAAAACAACTACTGTATCATTCATTGAATAACCGATAAGCGTAAGAAAGGCAGCAACAACAGTGATAGAAAATTCTAAATTCAACCCTGGTATTAAACCATAAAGAAATGTAAACAGTCCTAAAGTAATCAAGACATCATGAAATAAAGCTGCAACAGCTCCTATGGCAAATGTGAACTTAAATCTGAAACTAATATAGATTAGAATAACAACCAATGATAACATAACCGCAATAACGGCATCTCTTTTTAATTCCTGCCCGACTTTGGGACCGACTTTATCTTCCTTTAAAACTATGAAAGGATTACTCTTATACATCGCAGATAGATTTTCTTTCAATAAATCGGAAATTGTTAGGCGGACAATAACGCTCGCATTGGCAGTATCATCAATTGCTTTTGATGTTTGAAAGCCGGCTTCAAACAATTTGTTATTTAATATATCTGCAGTCCTACTATCTGGAAATTTAATAGTAATTGTTGTGGAAGTTGAATCGGCAATACGTCTTTGTAATCCTGGAAAAGTATTTGAAATTATAGACTCAATTTTTGATTTAACTTTCGGAATGATATTGGCTGGGATTTCTTGTAAATCTGTTCTTAGCAAAATATCGTTAGAGCTGCCGAATGTTTTTGCTTCAACACCCCCTAAACCAAGTTTATTAACATCATTTCTTATCTGAGTAATATCAACGGGTTTTTCAAATTGAAGAGCAATTTCGGTCCCTCCCTTGAAGTCTATTCCCAGATGTAATCCTCTTGTTAAAATATTTATAAAGCCAAGTAAGATTAAAGTAGCAGAAATGAAATAGAAAATCGTTCGCTTACCTAAAAAATCAATATTTAAATTTTGAAATATTCGCATTTAGTTAAATCTCCTACAAATTAACCAACATTAATTTTATATCCCTTAGCCAGAATAAAATCGAAAATAATCCTAACTAATATTAGCTGACTAAATAAACTTGTTACAATACCAATTATAAGAGTTAGAGCAAAACCTTGAACAGGACCGCTGCCAAATTGGTAGAGAATGATTCCGGTTAATAGTGTTGTAATGTTGGAATCAAAGATAGCCGAAAAAGAAATCTTAAATCCGGCATCAACTGCAGCTTTAGGAGTTTTGCCGGTTGCTAACTCCTCCCGTATTCTTTCAAAAATTAAAACGTTTGCATCAACAGCCATACCCATAGTTAAAACTATACCTGCAATACCCGGTAATGTTAATGTTGCCTGAAACGCTGCTAAAACTCCAAGTGATAATAAAATTGTTAAGACTAATGCTAAATCTGCAAACGTACCAGCTTTTTTATAATAGAATGCCATAAATAGAGCAACTAATAAATATGAAATCCAGGCAGAATTAAACCCTTGGCTTATTGAATCTTGACCAAGTGATGGACCAACGGTTCTTTGTTCAAGAATTTCAATAGGAGCCGGTAGTGCACCTGCTTTTAATACTATCTCAAGAAGTTTTGCTTCATCAAGATTAGCGGAACCTGTAATTTGTGAATTGCCCGAAGGAATTTTTCCAATAATATTTGGTGCTGAATAAACAACGCCGTCAAGAACAATTGCGCATCTTTTATTAATATTTGATCCGGTAATCTGAGCCCAATCCCTTGAGCCTTCTGTATTCATCTGCATATTAACAATAGGAGCTGAAGTAGTAGGATCAATGTTGGATTGTGCATCAACTATTACTCCGCCGGTAAGAGATGCTTCTTTGTTTACCATATACATTCGGTAATATTTTTCTCCGTCTGGATCCATTTCCGGTCTTTGATCATAAATGAACTCGATATTATCCGGAACAACCTTCTTCACTTCAGGATTCTCAAGGAATGCGTTTATTTTACTTTTATCACTTTCTTTAACATAAGCATCGGCAATTCTTCCTTGGGGATCGAGTAAACGGGCAACAGCAAAGAACGGATGTTCTTTTGCAAATTGTTCATCAGTTAATTTTTGATCTTTCTTTGTTGTATCGGTTTTTGAAGCATCATCTTTTTTTGCTGAAGCAGAGTCTTTTTCTGTTTTACCTGCAAGTGCCTGATCTATTTGATTCATTATTGGAATAGCAAAATCGGCATCTTTAACTAATTTGAATTCCAATAAAGCGCTTCCTTGAAGTAATCTTTTTGCTTCTTCTTCTCTAGCAATACCCGGCAGTTCAATAACGATTCTTCTTGAACCTTGTTTTTGAATACTTGGTTCGGATACACCGTATTGGTTTACTCTATTGCTGATAATTTCGATAGCTCTTGTTACAGCATCTGATTCTTGCTGAAGCAGTTTTGAAGTTATTGCATCATCATCTTCCCGTATAGAACCGAAATACCTGCTCATCCTAATGTTTTGCTGCTTCATTTTCCTAGCAAGAATTGAAACAACATTTTCATCGGAATCTTTTAATTCAGCTTCGGAGGATTTTAAGGCTTGTTTGAATTGATCATCAGGGTCTCTTGCTAATTTTTCGAGAAGTTTAGCAGTGTTAACCTCCATCACAAGGTACATTCCGCCTTGAAGATCAAGACCAAGTTTAATTCGCTTTTCTCTAGCTGAACGATAATCAGGATTGTTTGTTAGAATGCTGTCTTTCTTAGATGCAATAATATCTTTGATCTGAGCATTTGCGAGTGAGGGGCTGCTCTTTTTAATACTTTGCTGTAATCCTTCTAACTGAGCAGTAACTTCTTTATTGTTCTGATAGTCTTTGTAAGTAGGATAGAGTAAGTACAAACAGAGAGCAATTGCGCCTGCAATCATAATGATTCTAAATCTTAGCTCTTTCATTCTGGTATGTGTGTTTTAGTTTTAAAATTAGTATTAAAATTGTGCTTAAATAAAACCCCGAATATGATCGGGGCATAAAATATTTTTATCTATTCTCTTACAACCCAAGTCTTAACAGTAGCAGAAACACTTGGGTGAATTTTTATTGAAACGCTGTAAATTCCAAGCGACTTGATCTGTTCAGTAATTTCTATTTTTCTCTTATCAATATCGTAACCTTTTTCTTTTAAGGAATCAGCTATCATCTGGTTTGTAACAGTTCCGAAGATCTTATCTTCTTCGCCAACTTTAACCGGAATTGTAATTGATACTTTTTCAAGATCGGATGCAAATTTTTGAGCAGCTTCTAATTCTTTGGCTTCTTTTTTAAGGATCTGTTTCTTCTCTTCTTCAAGTGCCAGAATATTTCCTTTAATTGCTTGATAAGCAATTTGACGGGGGATTAAATAATTTCTTGCATAACCGTCTTTTACAGTTAATACGTCGCCAACTTTTCCAAGCTGATCGAAATTTTTTCTTAATATTACTTTCATCTTATCTCTCCTACTTAACTGCTTCTGAAACGAATGGCAAAATTGCTAATTGTCTTGCTCTCTTAATTGCCTGGACTAATTCTCTGTGTTGTTTAGCGGTTAGACCGGTAATTCTACGAGGAATTATTTTACCTTGATCGGTAAGAAATCTCTGAAGTTGTTTTGATTCTTTATAATCAATATAACTATCAATTATTCTTTTAACTTTCTTCTGAGTCCTCATTCCGTTATTTCTTTGTTGTGTTGGCCTCATGCTTTACCGCCTTTCATTAAGTCGGATTCCTCATCAGTTAAGAATTTATCAAATGAATTATCCTCATAATCTGCTTCATCAGGTTCAACAATTACATCTTCTCCGTTAGTGGTGGTCTTGCTAAATTTATTTAAGAATTGAATTCTCTTTGCTTTTATTTCAACAATAGTTCTGTTTTTACCATCATCAGTTTTGAAAGTTCTGCTTTGAAGTTCTCCATCAATTAATACTGCACTTCCTTTTTTAAGACGGTCTCTGCAGCTATCGGCTAATTTATTCCATGCAACAACACCAACATAACAAACATCTTCCTGCCATTGATTACTGCTGTCTTTATAACGTCTGTTTGCAGCTATATGAAAATTTACAACAGGTGTGTTGTTTGAAGTTTGTCTGAATACAGGATCTTTTGTTAAGTTACCTGCAACAATAACACTATTAAGTTCTGGCATCTTAAGTTCAGCCATCATTTCCTCCGTTACTTATCTTATGTTTAATTATACTTGGCTTTCAGTTACTTTAGTTTGAGCTTCTTGAGCAATCAATTCTGCATTTTTAATAGCTTCTTTTTGTTTTGCAATTGCTTCAAGTGCAAATTTATCCAGTTGAATGGTTAAATATCTAATTACATTTTCATCCAATCTGTAATTACGTTCAAGTGTTGAAACCAGATCAGTTGTAGCGCTGAATCTGAAAACAACGTAGTAACCGCTTTTAGCTTTTTTGATAGGATATGCAAGACGTTTTCTACCCCACTTATCCAACTCAATAAGTTCTCCGCCGTGTGTAGTAATTGTTTCTTGCATTCGTGAAATTGTTGCTTCGACTTGCTCGTCTTCGAGAGCTGCGTTAATAATTACAACGCTTTCGTAGGTTCTTTTACGCATTGTTACTTCACCTCCCTATGGTCTAATGGCCTCCCGATTAATACGGGAAGCAGGGTTTATAATTTGGGTTCAAAAAATATGATTATTTAAGTAGTGGTGCAATATTTAATTAAAGTTCTTTTAAAGTTAATTATCGGCAATATTTAGATTTTCAGTATTATTCTTATCTTTTAATTGTTTACTGAAGTGATCCAACATTGATTTATAACCCCCGGCAATAAATTGTTCTATTAATTCAACTGTAAATTCCATGCTTTCTTCAACTAATCTCATCTCGTTACTGCTAAACTTAGCAAGAACAAATTCCGCCATGTCACCTTTTTCAAATTCACTTCCTATACCAAATCTTAAACGGGGGAAAGAATCGTTCTGAAGATGATAAATAATTGATTTAATTCCGTTATGACCGCCATCGCTTCCGGATTTTCTTAATCTAATTTGACCCGGTTGAAGATTTACATCATCGTAAACAATTAAGAGATCTTCTAAATCAATTGAATATTCGCTAACAAAATCTAAAACCGCAACACCACTTAAGTTCATGTATGTTAAAGGTTTTATCAAAAAAAAATCGGAAGATTTTAACGAACCTTCCGAATAAAAATAATCCCCTTTAGAGGCTTTAAATTTTATCTTATTCTTTTTTGTAAACAGATCAAGTATTTGAAAACCTACATTATGCCTTGTGAAATCGTATCTTTTGCCTGGGTTTCCGAGTCCTACAATACTTCGCAAACTTTAATTATTCCTCTTCTTCTTCTGTCTGTTTACCTTTAGTAATAACTTCAGGTTCAAGTTTCTCTTCACCCGGAACAACTTCTGCCGGTGTTGGTTCAACAACAGCTCGAGGCATAACAACGGAAACAATTATTTGATCGTCTTTATGTAAGAATTTAACTTTATCGAAATTGAGATCGCGGACGTGGACAGATTTTCCTAAACTTAATTCAGTAATATCAATAGAAATATGTTCTGGAATATCTCCGGGTAAACAAGAGATGCTCAATTTGTGAATTGTATGTTGTACAATACCGCCTTCGCGCACACCTTTAGCTTGTCCTTCAAGAACTACAGGTACTTCGATTTCAATTTCTTGATCGGCGGATATACCTTGAAGATCAAAATGTGCTACTCTGTCTGTAACAGGATCGAATTGAATATTTTTTAAGATTGATTTTCTCTCTTCGCCTTCATCAATTTTAAGATTGATAATATGTGTCTCGGATGTGAAAACAAGAGGTTTAAGATTACGTTCAGATATATATATTGCAATAGGATCAACACCTTTTGCATAGTAAATTCCCGGAACGTTACCATCTCTTCTCAATTGGTTAACAACACCTTTTGTAGTGAGAGGTCTACTGTTTGCCTGTATTAATAATTCTGACATTGCTTAATTATCTCCCGAAATAATTTCTTTTCTAATTTTTATCAATTTCAAATAATGAGCTAATAGACTCATTTCTGTGTGAACGTATAATTGCTTCGGCTAATAAACCGGAGGATGTTCTTACAACAATTTTCTTACTGGTTCCATTCTTTAACGGAATGCTATCGGTAACATATAATTTAGTAATTGCCGAATCTTCAATTCTCTTTATAGCATCGCCCGAAAGTAAAGCATGAGTAACTGCGCCATAAATTTCTTTAGCACCTTTTTCTTTTAGTGTATTAACTGCTGCAACAAAAGTTCCGCCGGTATCAATTAGATCATCAACTAAAAGAACATTCTTACCGTTTACGTCTCCAATAATATTCATAGCTTCAACTTGGTTATGTTTTGGTCTTCTTTTATCAATAACAACTAAACCGGCATCTAATCTTTTTGCATAAGAACGAGCAAGTTTTATTCCTCCAATATCAGGAGAAACTACTACTAAATTTTTAGGTAAATCCTTGAACAATCCAGTGAAAATAGGAGAAGCATATAAGTGATCAAATGGTATATCAAAGAAACCTTGAATTTGAGCAGCATGCAAATCCATTGTAATAACTCGATCTGCACCTGCAACTGTAATTAAATTTGCAACAAGTTTAGCACTTATAGATACTCTTGGCTGATCTTTTCTATCTTGCCGGGCATAACCGAAATAAGGTATTACTGCTGTAACTTTTGTAGCAGATGCCCGTTTTGCAGCATCAATCGTTATCAGTAATTCCATTAAATTTTCTGCAGGCGGATGTGTTGATTGTACAATGTACACATCTCTACCTCTAATGTTTTCCATAAATTTAACCCAAATTTCGCCATCACTAAACTTTCTAACGTCAATTGTACCTTGGGCTAAATTCAGGTAATTGCAGATTTTAAGGGTTAGTTCCCTATTGGAAGTACCGGAAAATATAAACGGTTGCTGCTCCAAAGCTTAAAATCAAATCCTATTTCTAAAAATGGTTGTCAAATATAAAGAAATCAAAAAGGGATGTCAACTTAAAGAGCGGTTGTAACCGCTTGTAATCTAAGGATTATTTCATTCTTTTACTGAATAAATAAATTATAACTACAACTAATACAAATAGAGCACACATGAAGATCCAAGTTGGAGTTTCTTTTAGTTTGAATGCGCGGTAGGTTGCAGTTATATATTTACCTGTGCCGATTTCATCTAAAGAGTATTTCCATGTAATTTTATTTCTGACAATTTCAGTAGCATTATGACTTAATATTTCACCAGGTAAATAATAAATATAAGTGATCGAAAAATTTTTGCTTTCAAAACCAAAACCTGTAGCAATTGCCGGAATAAACTGAGAAAATATCTTTATGTTTTTTGATGCATCTTTAATAGATAATTCAGATTTGCGGAAAGCTGGTGTGAGGTTTAAGGAATCTAAGCTGTTAAAGTTGAGTTCAACTTTTGCATGCATACTGCTATCTGAAGGATCTTTATAAACTTCCACATTTTTAATAGCACTATATTCGGATGAGAATTCCTTAAAGACAGAGTCTTTGCTAAAAATCCCTAACTGTTCAATAATGGATGAATCTTTTGGGGTAGCCCACTTCATCCAATAATGGATAAACATATTTCCAGAACCATCCGTTTTGATAGTTGTAATTTGAGTGTAATTGAGGCATCCGTTAAGTAAAACAGAAATTACGAACAGGAATAAGATTCTATATTTCATAATTCAAAATTATTTTGAACAAATATGCGAAAAAAAGGGTTAACTAAATAGAAGTTTGATTTGTTAATCTCACTGTTTATTTTTTCATTCACTGTTTTGAAAATTATTTAAGGAAGAAAATGCCCACATACGATTATAAATGTTTAGACTGCGGTTATACGTTTGAGCATTTTCAGAGGATTTCTGAAGAACATTTGACAAATTGTCCTAAGTGTAATGGGCATATTAAAAGACTAATTGGCGCAGGTTCAATACCGATATTTAAGGGAAGCGGTTTCTATCAAACCGATTATAAGAAGTCTGTAAATAAATCAGAAAATAAACCAATAGAAAATAAACCAGTAGAAAAAAAATCAGATCCTACAAGTATTGAAAAGAAGTAAATCACTCTATTATTTACTTCTTCTAAAAATCTAATCCAATTGATAAATAATAACGCGGTTCAGAGAATTTATCTAAATTATATTTCCATGCAATATCCAATCTCCATAAGAATAACATATATAATCTAAATCCAACTCCGGTTCCTATTAAAAGATCTTTAGTGACAGTTGTTCCATTGTCATCTTTACCAACGAATTGTAATTTGCTTGTGTTATCCCAAGCCGAACCGGCATCAATAAATGCAACACCCAAAATATTTTGGAAAAAGAGTGGTAATACGCCTGTTAAAAGATATCGAATTATCGGTAAACGAAATTCGAGATTTAGCAAGCCGTATTTTGTACCTAATTGTTCGGCATAATCGTAACCGCGTAACGGAAGAGCCGGGGTCAAAAATGCATAATCATTCGCACTGGATATTGGAATACCGCCTGTTGCGAAACTTCTATTAATCCAATTCTCGGTTCCTCCAATAAAAAATCTCTGAGCATTAGCACCGCCGGAAAGTCCGCCTGAAAGTCTGAATACAAATCCATTATCAAACCCAAAACGGAAATAGTTTCTATAATCAAACACTACAGAATAAAAACTTTGTGTACTTCGGGTAAAACCGGGATCACCAAATAAAGTGAGTGAATAGCGCGTCCCTTCTATCGGGGAAGTATAACCCCATAATACATTATCTTGGACGAAACTAAATGAAGGTAATATATATGTGTTATGATCAGTAGGAACTGATGGGTCATCCAAGTTTTCCGCACTAACACTTAATACACTTAACCCGAAATCCATCCTATGAAAGCGATCCAATGGATAGCTTGCCATACCGATTAAACCGAAATTTCTGAATCGGTACAATTTTGAACCTAAGTATGAATTCCTGTAAAGGAATCTTGCAGTATGAAATGCCTGGATTCCAAAATCTACTCTCTCTTTTAAATAATAATAAGCTAAACCGTAATCACTGTTCTTAATATCAACCTGTAAACTTGTTTGACCGATCAAACGATGATTGCCAAGAACATCGCTGAATGAAAGTACAGTTGTACCCAATAATCCATAAAGCGTGCTGTAACCCGCATTGGCATAAATTAGATCCGGTGAAAAATTAACTTTGTATCTGTTGACTAGAAAGTTACCGTTCTTATCCAGAGTCTCACGGAAAATTTGATTTCTCTTTTCAACTCTTGCACTGTCGCTTTCGGATGGGTCATTTACGAAAACATATTTACTGTAATCGGTTTTAGTCGAATCGCTAACAGATTTTTTATCCTTCTCAAATTGTCCTACAAATATTTTTATTTTTTGATTTGTTGAATCAGTTATTGCTACATCATGTTTGTCTGTGGTGTCTCTTAAGGAAATTGTTTTAACTGCAGCTTTTTCTTCATTACTACTTTTGGCAGAAACTATAGATTTCATATAATCGGTATATTTTAAGGAATCGGTTTCAAGTTTTATTTCAAACGGATTGTTCAACATAAAAATGTTATAACCCAAATTATAAAGAGCAGCAAATACTAATTTTTTACCGTCATATGAAAGTGATAATTGACCAAGATCGCTAAGAGAATTTGTTATTGGAAGAGCTTTTGGAAATGATGATGAATGATCTTCAATTGAATCAATTTTTATTCTGTAAATATTATTGATACCATTTTTATCCGAAACAAATAATAGTTCTTTACCATCAGAAGATACAGCAGGCGATCTTTCATTGCTGTACTGCCAATCTGTAATTCGTTCAACATTTTTTGTCTCTACATCAATTGAGTAAAGATCGAGCTGCTTAAATGGATGATTAAACATTTGAAAATCTTCTGTGGGTATTGTCTGCTTTAGATCATTACCGCGGTCGGATGAAAAAATAATTTTTTTGCCGTCCGGTGTCCAGATCGGATCAGTTTCACTAAAGAGATCGTTAGTTAGGTTTGTAAGGTTTTTAGTTGAAAAATCATAAATGTAAACATCTGATTGTTGAGAGTTGTATGCAATAAAAGTTAATTTATTTCCGTCTCTGGACCAATTTATTGTTTCAATACCGGGTAGTTTGAACGGAAGTTCGTAACTAATTTCCGTCTCTGCGTCAATAATTGTAATGACATCATATCCTCCCGATTTAGAAGAGAGAGCAACACGTTTATTATCCGGTGCCCAGGTTAACGACGGATGTAGAACTGTTAACTCTTCAAAATCGGTAGTCTTTCCGCTTTCAACAATTTTTTTTAGAACTTTACCATCTTGTGCATCCATAATGTAAACGTCTAAATAAATATCACGATCAGAAATAAATGCAATCTTATCTCCTTGAGGTGAAAGGACAGGGCTAGTATTATAAAATCCGCCGATCTTTTTATTATTAGTTAATCTTTTTGAAAGTTCATCAGGATCTTGTTTGACGGCAATATCGGGCCAGAATTGTTTTTTCAAACTTTTTTTCCAACGTTCGCTCAAATCTTCTAAACCGATTCCGATGGTTGCTTTTAATGTTTGTTCAAGATTACCATAATTTTGAATTTTATTAATTATCTCACCAACTTTTTGACGGCCGTAAGTATCGGCAATATATCTGAATACTGATTGACCGCCACGGTATGCCAAATATCCGTCAAGCTGATTTATGTCCGGAAGTATTTCGCTAATAATAGAATTGCGTATGAACATATCGGTATTGGTTTCCCAGCCTTGTGCAAGATATTCTGCACTTCCTTCCATGAACCAAGTTGGAATCTGAAGAGTTATACCTTTTGCAATTATGTTTTGAATAGTTCCGCCGAAATACATATCGCGCATTACTGCATGTACTAACTCATGTGCAATAACATGCTGAAATTTTTTGTATGAACCTTCGAAAGGAAATACGACACGATTCTTAAATGGCTCCGTAAAACCCCCTATACCTCTTCCTGTGTATTCATCAGTAACATTGGTTTCTTGAAAATCATTATGGCTGTTATATACTATAAGCGAGATTCTATTATTTAGTTGATAATTTAAATCTTTCTGAATACCTGAAAGAGCATCTTCGGAAGCAGAAGCTGTAAACTCTGCAATCTTTTCTCCGCCAACTGTAAAATAAACATCAAAATGTTTAGTCTGAATGTAGAACCACTCGGTATCTTTGTAATTAACTTTATTTTGGCCAAACTGTGCGAAGAGAGCAGTTGAAAAGAGTGTATATATTAAAATTGTCTTAAATATTTTTTTCATAGTTCCACCTTTTAAAACTTTTATTCTGAAAGTAAAACAAAATCAATTTCGCGTTTTTCCTGATCTACACGGATAAGTTTAACATTTACTTTATCACCCAAACGGATTTTCCTTCCCGTTCTTTTTCCTAAGATTGAATAATTTTTCTCGTCAAATACAAAATAGTCATCATTCATATCTCTTAGTCGTATCAATCCTTCTGCAAGCGTATGGCTTAGTTCAATAAAAATTCCAAAATGTGTAATACCTGAAACAACTCCGTGAAAATCCTCACCTACTTTACTTTTCAAATACTCAATTTGTTTCAATTTTACAGAAAGACGTTCAGCATTTACAGCATTTCTTTCTTGAGCAGATGTATGATCACAAATTTTTTCTAATTCTTCCAGCGATAAATTTTTCTCTAGCTTCTCCTGATTGTAGTCAAATATCAAGCGATGGACTATAAGATCCGGGAAGCGCCGTATAGGTGAAGTGAAATGCGTGTAATATCTAAAACCCAGTCCATAATGTCCTATGTTTTTTGTTGAATAAACTGCCTTAGCCATAGAGCGAATAGCTATCTCATTTACAACCGCTTCTTCTTCTTTCCCTTTTACTTCTTCCAGTAACAACTGAAACTGAGCAGATTTGTTTGCCGAATTAGGGTCGAAATGGTAACCGAGTGATTTTACAAATCTTGAAAACTCAACTATCTTTTCTTTATCGGGTAAATCATGTATTCTATAAACAAATGGAATCGCTTTTTTGTTCGCTTTAGCTTTTACATGTTCTGCAATTATTTGATTTGCCAATAACATCAGTTCTTCAATAAGATTATGACTTTCACGGACTTCTTTAATCTTTATTTCAATAGGAATACCGTTCTCATCTAACTTAAAATTAACTTCGGGAGAAAAGAAATTTATGCTTCCTTTCTTCATTCTTTTTTCGCGGAGAGTTTTTGAGATTTGATTTAACTGTAAGATCTCGTCATTAAAATCACCAGTACCGCCCTCAATTATTTTCTGAACTTCATCGTATGTAAATCTTCTCTTGCTGTTAATAATTGTTTTTTGAATTTCATAAGAAACTATTTTACAGCGCGGCGTCATTTCAACAATAACAGAAAAAGTAAGACGATCTTTGTAAGGGACTAAGGAACAGATATTATTAGATAATTTTTCAGGCAGCATCGGAATAACTTTGCCGACAATGTAAACGCTGGTTCCCCGTTCTAAAGCTTCATCATAAAGCGCCGTTCCTCGTTGAACATAGTGACTGACATCTGCAATATGAATGCCGATTAAATTATTCCCGTTAGGAAGAACTTCTATAGAGACAGCATCATCAAAATCTTTTGCATCTTCAGGATCAATAGTGATAACTGTTTTATTACGAAAATCGAGACGATTGTTTATTTCTGTTTGAGGAATTATATCTGTAAATGATTCTGCTTCGCTTTGAACCGCTTTAGGGAATTTATAGGTCAAACCAAATTCGCGTGCAATAGATGCTATCTCAGCATCGTAGCTACCTGCTTTTCCTAAAATTTCGATAACTCTGCCTTCAGGATTTAGAAGAGGAGTTTTCCACTCGATATCACCAACAACAACTTTTTCTCCCTCTTTTGCACCGCTTAACTTATCTGAAGGGATGTATATATCACGATGGATTTTGTCGTCATCCGGGGCTATAAAATAAAATGATTTACTTTTATGTAAAGTTCCAACTATTTCTTTCCGTTTTCTTTCAACAACACGAACAATTTCTCCCTCCAAACTTTTACCGCGCCGTGATGCTATTAAAACAACTTCAACTATATCTCCGTTGAAAGAAGTATTTAAATTTTTCCCGGCCACAAAAACGTCTTTTATCTGTTTATCTTTAAGCAAAACAAATCCGTATTCGCCTCCGTTAATTATCTGAAGCGTACCGATCAATTTTCCCGTATCGAACTTATTTATTTGATAACGTTTACCTTCTTTTTGAAGGAATCCTTCATCTGTAAGTGCATGAAGGAAATGTTTCAATTCAGAGTAAGCGAATTCATCGGTTGCATTTAATTTCTTTGCAAGTTCTTTCGACTTGAGAGCAATTGAAGGATGATTCTTAAAAAATGCTTTGATTTCTTTTTTCATTAAAATTCGAATTTATATTTTAATGCAGCTTCGGTTACCTTATCATCTATATTAAAGAATGAACTGATCGGATCTCTTCTTTCAACACGCATGAAAAAAGAAGAAGTAAAAGGATACTCTAATTTAATATTTGCTTTTCCGATATTCTGGAAAACTTCTGTAGTGCCGCCGAATGTATAGCGTAAGTTTTGAACTCTCCCTGAAAGTGAAAATTTAGACTTCTCGCCGGATTGATTAATCTGGATATTGTTAACCAAATCACCAACTGCCGAATTCACAAAACTTGTAAGTACTGAGCCAAGAAATGATGACGAAACATTGCCGACAAGATTTGTTTGCCCGGCTACCTGAGTTTTATCCTGAGCGGTTAGATCATTCTTAAACTTTCCTGAAATTATAAATGCTAGTGCATCAGCGTAGTCATATCTTGAATCGCTGATATTGTTCTGAATGTTTCTTGCACCGATATAAATACTGAGACTTTCCTGATTGTTTGTTAGATTTTTTCCAAGATCGGATAAAGCACTTTTAATTTTAATTTTAACCGCAACATCCTGTGGTTTTCCATCGCCGCGGGGATCTATATAATCACTTGTATAAGTTGCAACAATATCTAAATAAGGATTTGTAACATCGCTTTCAAAGCGGATAAACCCAACTGCATCAAACGTTTTAAAGAATTCTAATTTTGAACCTTGTAAAAGTTCGAACGCTCCTTGTGCTCTTGACTCTCCACCGAAACTTGAATATTTCATATCGCCCCGCATCTCAACAAATAATTTTTGATTAACAGCCTGCGAAAGTATGAAAACAAGCTTTGCACTATTCTCAGCGCTGATTCCGATTTCATAATCAAAGTTGAGAGGTTTTTCTGTCTTTTGAGATGATTGTTCTTGTAATGCTTTCTCTTTTAATAAAACTTTTTGGAAAAGGGCTAACTCACGATCAATTTTTGTAGAGTCTTGAATAAAAATAAAATTGAAATTTTTATTTTGAGACTCGCCGTTTGCCTGTCCGGTTGTATAAATTAGATCGGTATTCTTCATTAAAAAATTCCCTTTGAAAAATATCCGGTCACCCGGCTTACTCAAAACCCAGTCGCCATCGCTTCCTATTAAAAGGTCACCGTAAAAATTAGGACTTACAGATTGCGATTGTTGACCGAGTACGGCAAGGTCTCCATTGAAATGAAGATCCATATCTTTCAAACTAAATCCGTTAAATGAAATTCCACCGGCTCCGTATACCGTTCCGGAATATTTTGAACCGCCTGCGTTGGATAAAATAAAATTATCTAATTTCATTTCTTGATTTTCGAAATGAATTTTTGCAGAACAGTTGTAATCTAAATTATTGTAAATAGATTTAAAGCGTCCATCAGTTAAATTAATATACCCTTTATAAATTGGATTATTAAATGATCCGTTGAGATCAACATCGGCAGAAAGAATTCCTTTTTGATCTGCTATTCCCGGGATTATTCTTCCGAGCGAACTCAGATCAAAATTTGTAGATTTTAATTTTATACTTAAAGGTTCATTCTCAAGAAATCGTTTACTAACAGTTGATAAGCTTAGATCTATAGGCAGACTGCTTTTAAGAGAAAGTAGAGGATTTTGTTCATTTGAATTCATATCAAGAAACACAAAATCAGTTATAAGCTTTTTATCTGAATAATTTAACGATCCTTTAATACTGCCGAGCTTGGTTGAAGAAATCTGTAAATCTTTCAGATCGAATAAAATATTCATCACGGGGTTTTCAAACTTACCTTCTATCTTTCCGTTCAATGATCCGTTTGCTATTAACTGGTTATCTTTATACCCCAATGAATATCTTTCTAATAGATAGCCGGAAATGCGGCTTGCATTAATATTCAAATTTTGATTTCCAGATCTTTCAATTATTCCGCTTAGACTGATTGTTGATGTATCGTGCTGAACTGTGCATTGAAGTATTTTGAAGAAATCCGGATTAAAAAGAATTTTTACTGTGTCTTTGTTCAACCATTCTAATTCATCATATGTTACTGATAATTTATTAACAGAAAGTAATTGTTCATTCGGGGTCATGTTAATAATTCCATCGGCTTCAGCATAAATCATATCCTCAATATTTGCTGAACCGCTGAAAAATAACTTGCTCTGATTGAATGCAACATCCGCAGAAATTGATTTTACATTACTGCCGGAATAAAATCGTTTTCCTGTTAGTGAGGCTGTCCCGAATAATTTATCAAATGATAGAGAACTGTTATCGCGTGTGAAATTAATATCTGAATCAAGATCGGATATATAAATTGTTGTTTTGTCTTGCATCATTACAAGATAATCTAATTTCATTTCGTTTGAGATCGAGAAATTTCCGTTTTCATTTTTTACTATTCCTTTGCCGTTACCGGAAATATCAAGTTGATCATTTTCAAGAAGCATAGCAATTAATTCGAAATCCTTAAATTTGAAATCGTAATTAAATTTTAGATTCTCATTAATTATATCCGGCACAGTAGTATCAATTTCAATTTTACTCTGTTCATTACTGACAATCGAAATAGGATTTAATTCGTTAACTTTTTTTGTGATTATATCCGTAATGGTTTTCGATTCGTACGAAATAAGAGCGATAGCTTTTTTTAGTGAAAAATCTCCATCAATTTTGAAATCTACAAAATCTGAAGTTAGTAAAATCTCACGATTGGACATATCATTTTTGAAAGTACACTGAATATTCGAATAATCAATTTTTTTATCTCGAAAGCGCGAAGAATCTACTCCAAAAGAAAATGAACCAGTAACTTTATCTGGATCAAAATTTTTACCATCTGCTGAAAAATAAAAATTCAAATTGCTTTCATATTTTTGATCTTTTAAGAAAGTGGCAAGATTTAATTTTTTTAACTGTCCAACTAAATTGTATGAAGGTATTGTATCCTTATCGAAGGACAGGTTGCCTTTCACAAGCGCGCCGGTATTGCCGCTAAGTCCATCTATGTTTAGGTTTATTACTCTATTTGCTGCATTAAAATTTAGAATAAATCTATCAAGCGGATAATCGTTGAACGAAGATCCGTTAGCGTTGAATTTAAAATCAGCATTGATGTCAGCAGGGGAGACTCCTTTTCCAATTAAACTTCCTTTAGAATTTAATAGAGTGTTCATATTTATAACAGGTGCAAGATTTAATTCATTCGTTTCAAATTTGATATCATAGGTTATCGGATTTGCACTAACGTTTATTGAAGCATCAAATGAAACTTTACCTTTCTCGATATTTCCAAGAAACTTTGTTTTGAAATTTGTCGGCTGTCCTTCAAACTCAATATTAATGCCTTTCATATGAAGCAAAGCATACTCAGGCAATTTCAAAGTTGGTAACAATGCATTAACATCTTCATAATTAAAATCAGTATCGTGGATCTTAGCTTGAATAAAAATATTTTCCGGAAAATTGAGATTCAATACTTTTCCGTCAATCCGGAAATGAGTATTGCGGTAATCTACTGCGAGTTTTTCAATCCTAAAATCACCGAACTTTCCGTTGACTTTTAATTCCATTGAAGGATTACCCTTTAAAAGTTCTGTACTTCCAATAAAAGATGAGAGATCATCAAAGTTGAATGATTTGGCATCTGCATTTATCGTAACGGGATAATTCTTAAAATCATCCAAGTTAACATTGCCAAATAGATTTAGACTATCTATCCGCGCATTTAATTTAACTTCACTATTATCCGATAAAAAATACAAATTATTTATGCTTACAAAATTTTTTGTTATTGCAAACTCGCCGGAAATATTTCTTAAACTAAAACGAGTGAGGTTCGGCTTGAATGATAGTTCTTTTAAGATCAGTAAATAGTTGGAATTATCAACATCAACAAACGCTTGGGCTGCAAAGTGCAAATTATTAATTCGAAGATCGTCCATATTCATCATTGGATAACTTTGCTGCGATTTATAGTTTGCATAAGATTGCCGTGTAAATTGAATGTTATGCAATTGTATATCATTTACCTGCACAAAAAATGGGAATGATGATTTTGTAGTGTCTTCGGGTTTTGGTTTAACTAATTTAGAAAAATTCCATTCACCGTTAGAATCTTGAAGCATCGCAATCTTAACATCTTCCATAAGAATTTTTCTTACGAAAATCTTTTTTAATAATATCTGTAGAGGACTGATCTTAACTTCTACATTCCGGGCAAAGAAGAGAGTATCATTATCAACAACAACAGATGTGTTTTGCAGAAAAAGTGATGTAAAAATTGTGCCGTCTAATTTTTTAATATTTAGTTTACCGTTGATCTCTTCGTTTACTAAAGTAATAACTTTTTCGCGTAACGTTTCTCGAAATGTTTTAGTTTGTGTGTATCCTAGAACTATCAGAGTAAATAAAATCAAACCTAAAAATGTACCGATGAAAACATTAACAATTTTGCGGAATAAACTTCGTTTAACTTTCGATTGCTTTTGTTTCCCATCAGCTTGATCACTCACCTGATCATTTTCATGATCTTGCTCATGCTCTAGATCTTGCTCTTTACTATTTAATTCTTGATCAGCCATTACTTCTTAAATCTTTCCAAAACAGTTTTAATTATGTTGGTTGTAGAACTATCATTTGTAAATTCAATTGTTTCTACTTTCCCTCCGGTTGCTTCTACAATATCACGTCCTACAATGTTTTCTACAGACCAATCAGATCCTTTTACTAAAACATCCGGCATAATATTTTTTATAATCTCATATGGAGTCTCTTCATCGAAGATGATAACATAATCAACCGGTTTAAGCGAAGAAATAATAAAAGCCCGTTCATTCTGAGGAACAATAGGTCGAAGTTCCCCTTTAATTCTTTTAACAGACGAATCGGAATTAACAGCAACGATTAGAATATCGCCTTTGGATTTTGCTCTGGTTAAATAATCTACATGTCCGGCGTGTAAAATATCGAATACGCCGTTTGTAAATACAACCATTTTGTTTTGCAGCTTCAGTTCTTTTCTGATTTCTGCAAGCTCGTAAATGTTTTTAATAT
>JBBAAM010000030.1:0-43442 GCA_041658245.1 Melioribacteraceae bacterium | reverse complement strand
CAATATGTCGGTAAACCAAGCTGCCAAAATGCTAATTAAAGATGGTAAATATGATCAAGGCATTTTGAATCAAGTAGAGATGGCAATTCGGGCATATGATCCGTGCTTATCCTGTGCAACTCATAACCTTGACGGCCGTCTTCCGGTACGGATCGATATTGTGGATAGTGAAGGCATTCTGATAAATTCAATTCAAAATTGAGATGCAATTTTTTCTTTTTTGGATTGCAAAAATTAAAAAGGTGCATGCTTACTTTGCTGCACCTTTTTGTTTATCTACAATATAAAATATGGATTACTTAGATAAAGAAATACTTGTTTTGGGGTGCGGAAATATTCTTTTCGGTGATGATGGATTTGGTCCCGAAGTTGTTCAGTATTTACAAAAGAACTACGATATTCCATCTCACGTGTATGTTGGCGATGCCGGTTTAAGCGTAAGAAAAATATTATTTAATATTGTCCTAAGCGAAATAAAACCCAAAAAAATAATTATTGTAGATGCTGTAGATTTAGGAAAACCTGCCGGTTCAACTTTTCAACTTGATGTTGACGAAATGCCTGAAATCAAATGTGATGACTTCTCTATGCATCAGGTACCTACTTCAAACTTATTAAAAGAGTTAAAAAATTTTTGTGGAGTTGATGTGAAGATCATCGCTTCACAAGTTCAATATATTCCCGAGGAAGTTTCTCCCGGCTTATCAAGTGTGATGAGAGATTCAATTCCTGCCGCATGTGAAATGATACTCAAAGAAATAATTTAGAACATTACGAACTTCGATTGTATTTGGAATTGGAATGACAGTTGTTATAACCAATTCAACATTTGAGAAACTCATTAATTTATAAAACAAACTCTACTTGCCGCATTCCTTTTGCAATTAATTCATTTACCACCATCACTTGTCCAAATGAAATTCCGCCGTCATTCGTTGGAATTTTTGAATGTGAGTAAATATTAAAGTTGAGTTGCGCTAATTCATTTTCCATCAACTCAAGAAGAATTTCATTTTGGAAAACCCCACCGCTTAAAACAACATCATTAATGTTAGTTTCAGCCCGGGCTTGTTCAGTTTTATTTATTAAGAGATGTGCTAATGTTTTGTGAAATCTTGCGCTGATGATTGAGGAAGGAACATTTTTCTCTACATCTTCAACAACATTTCTGATTAAAGTTTTTAAGGAGATAGATTTTAGTTTGATCTCTTCCTCATTTATTAAATATGCCTCAACATCTATCGTGTTAATTTTCTGCATCAACTCAATTGCGGCTTGAGCTTCGTAACGAATTGTTTCGGGTCCACCGCAAATAACTGAAACAGCGTCGAATAATCTTCCGGCGCTGCTGGTTAAAGGTGAGTTGATTTTTTTTGCGAGCATTTGAAGGACTATGTCCGTATTTCTTTTTTCCAAAAAATCCATTGGCGGAAGTTTTCCATCAAAAGCATGATACAAATAACTTACTGCAATCCGCCACGGTTCTTTGATTGCTGCATCACCGCCGGGAAGTGGAATAGTTTCAAGATGGGCAAAACGTTTTACTTTTGTGTAATTACCGATCAAAACTTCACCGCCCCAAATTGTATTGTCAATTCCAAAGCCGGTTCCATCAAGAATAATTCCGATAACATCTTTCTTAAAATCATGTTCACCCATACACGATGCCATGTGTGCATGATGATGCTGAACACCAAATGATGGAAGCCCGCTTTCTTCTTTTGCCCAACGTGTTGATAAATAATCGGGATGCAAATCATAACCAACATACTCAGCTTTGCAGTCAATAATTTTTTGCTGGTAGTTAATTGTTTCTTTGAAAAATTGATGAGCAGAAAAATTTGTTAAATCACCAATGTACTGACTCAAAAATGCTTTGTCGTTTTTTAATAAGCAGATTGTGTTTTTCAGCTCAGCACCTACACCAAGAACGGCAATGCCGGATTTCTTAATAAAAAATGGTTTTGGTACAAAACCTCTGCTGCGCCGTATCATTCTTTGTTTATTGTTAATGAACATTCCAACGGAATCATCTGCGCGTATCAGAATATTACGGTTGTGGAAAAGAAAAGAGTCTGCCACTTCCGATAAATTATTCTTTGCGCTATCGTTTGTTATCTCAATCGGTTCTTCCGAAAAGTTTGCACTCGTCATTACAAGAACAGAAGGATGATTGATTGAAATTTTCTCAAACTCTTTCAATAGAATATGATGAAGCGGAGTATAAGCAATCACCACTCCTAATCTTTTATTATTTGGAGCAACAGATTCACTTATTATGCAATTCTTCTTCTTTAATAATAGAATTGGTCGCGCAAAACTTGATAACAAAATCTTCTCATCATCGCTCAACCAGACTAGATCGTCTAGTGAATTAATATTAGGTACCATCACGGCAAATGGTTTTTCCTCGCGCCGTTTTCGCTCGCGTAATTTTTTTATAGCTTCATCGTTGTATGCATCAACTGCAAGGTGAAATCCGCCAAGACCTTTTACTGCAACAATTTTCCCATTTGCCAAATCCCTTGCTGCTTTTGTAATCGCTTTATCTTTTTCGAGTATTACATCATCTCCGGCTTGTTCAAGCCAAATATTTGGTCCGCACTTTGGACATGCATTCGGCTGAGCATGAAATCGGCGGTCATGCGGATCATGATATTCTTTTGAACACTCCTCACACATTTCAAACTTGTTCATTGTTGTATACTTGCGGTCGTAAGGAATATTTTCGATAATCGTTAACCGCGGTCCGCAATTTGTACAATTGATAAATGGGTAAAGATAACGTCGGTTTCTTGGATCGAATAATTCGCTTAAGCAATCATCACAGATACAAACGTCAGGTGAAATTAGTGTTTGATTACCAATCTCCTCTGTTGATGCGATGATTTCAAATTGATTTGAACGCTGAACCGGTACAAAAAATGTTTCTAAGTTAGTTATCTCTGATAGAGGAGGAGCTTTCTCACGGAGTTCAGTCACAAATCTATTTATATCTTTTGAATTGCCTTCAACCTCAATCTCAACACCGGCTTGTGAATTTCTTACGAAGCCGCTTAAATTATTTTCGGTTGCTAATCTCAAAACAAACGGTCTAAATCCAACACCTTGAACGATGCCGTTTACATTGATTTGCAATCGTTTAATATCATCTGAGTTCAAGAATCAATCCGCAAAATAATTATTTTCTCTTGGAAGAAGTTTTTATCCACTCATACCATTCTTTCATTCCTTCACCGGTTTTAACTGATAACTCGATGAATTCAAGATGATGATTTACCTGATGCGCATATTGTTTTGTTTTCTCAATATCAAAATCAACATACGGAAGAAGATCTGTTTTGTTGATGATGCAAAGATGGGATGAAGCAAACATATTAGGATACTTAATTGGTTTGTCTTCACCTTCGGTAACGCTTATTATGACGACACGTTTAGTTTCTCCAAGATCAAAAAGTGCCGGGCAGACAAGGTTGCCTACATTTTCAATCATCACTACAGAATTATTTTCTGCATCAAGTTTATTGATCGCTTTGTTGATCATATCCGCATCAAGATGGCAGCCGTTACCCGTATTGATCTGAATTACCGGTGCGCCGACAGCTTCAATACGATTGGCATCATTCATCGTTTGTTGATCACCTTCTATAACAAAGAATTTCATTTCATTTTTTAATTCTCTAATAGATCTCTCAAGCAAACTTGTTTTTCCAGAACCCGGGGAGCTAACAAGATTTACCGAAAAAATATTTTTTGCTTGAAAGTAACCACGATTGCGTTCCGCAAGTAAATTATTTTTTTGGAGAATGTCTGTCTGCAACTCTATAGTTTTTTTATGAGTATGATTATAATGATCGTGCTCATGCTCATGATCTTGCTCGTGTTTATGTAAATGTGTGTGTCCGTCATGTTCATGTTCATGAATGTGCTCTGAATGTTTATTGTTTTCCTCTCCCGGTTTTCTAATTATCACTTCATCATTTGGTTGGCCGCAGCCGCATGTATCACACATCGTTCCTCCTGATTAATCAATATTGATTGATTTTATTCTAAGTTCCTTGCCTTGAAGAATATTTATTGTAAGCGATTCGCAATTTGGACAAGGATCATAAAATGTTGTTAGTGCAAATGTTGAATTACATTCAAGACATTCTGCTTTTGCCGGAATCGAGATAATTTTTCGTTGAGCATTTTCGAGGAGTGTATTCTTTACCGCAAGCTCAAGTGAAAATTCTAAAGCTGATATCTCAACGCCGGAGATTGAGCCGATTTCGATTTCTATCTCGTTAATTCGTTTGGCGTTTGCGCGCAACGCTTCTACATTTGCAATATCTATAATACTCAAGGCAATTGACATTTCGTGCATAAGTTAAGCAAAATATTTTTGTTTAAAATTTGTTTAGTCAATAATGATTTATGAAATAAGATTAATGCCTCTACAAAATAAGAATTTCTCGGTTTCAATTGATTATTTAAAATCGTACTTATGAAAAACATATTGCCACTTTATTCTAAATAGTATAATTTGCACAAGAATTCAAGATTTCTCATTCTCAAATTTTGTCCGGCAGTGGGTGTGAAATATGAATAGTGAACTTGGAATACTTCTGGTTACAGCTGCGTCAATCGGATTCATCCATACAATTATTGGTCCGGATCATTATATACCATTCATCATGCTTGCAAAAGCAAGTAAATGGTCAAGATCAAAAACAATCTTCATAACTGTCATCTCGGGAATGGGACATGTATTAAGTTCAGTAGTTATCGGCTTGATCGGAATCGCTTTTGGTATCGCTTTAAGCAAGTTGGAAATATTTGAATCTTTTCGTGGTAATATTGCCGGATATATGTTGATTGCTTTCGGTTTGATCTACACTCTTTATGGAATACGAAAAGCGATTCGCAATAAACCTCACACACATTCACACATTCATTATGATGGAAATCTACATACTCATGATCATTCACACAACACTCATGAACATTTCCATCCTCATGAAGAGAGAGATACCAGCAAGATAAAATTTTGGACAATCTTCGCGATATTTGCTTTCGGTCCATGCGAACCGCTAATACCAATTATAATGTATCCGGCGGCTAAATCCAGCATCTTGGGAATGATATTAGTTACAGCAGTTTTTGGAATTGTAACTATTGGAACGATGCTGACTATTGTTATTCTCTCATTAAAAGGTATAGATATGTTACCGTTCGGAAAGTTAGAAAAGTATATGGACGCAATTGCCGGAGTTGTAATTCTAATAAGCGGCATATCTATACAAATATTTAGTTTATAAATTTCTTAGTCCATTAATTTGTTTAAAAATGTTACTTCTATCCATAGCTATTGGGAAATTGAGCAATGTCTTTATACTATAAAAAATTGGCAGTTCTTTTAGATAAAATTCCAAATGGATTTCCACCAACAGAAAGTGGAGTAGAATTAAAAATCCTTGCAAAACTTTTCATGCCGGAAGAAGCAGAATTGGCAAGTCATTTAACCAGTGAACCGGAATCTTCAAAATCAATAGCTCATCGCCTTGAACAAAATGAAAAGGAAATTCTTTCAGCATTAATAGGAATGATTAAGAGAGGATTGATTGGAATGAATCGTGAAAAAGGAGGAATGTCGTTTTATCTTATTCCATTTGTTGTAGGATTTTATGAGTTGCAGAATGCTAAAATTGATAAAGAATTTGCAGAATTATTCGAGCAATATTATAAAGAAGCTTTCCACAAAATGACAATGATTAAACCCTCTGTTCATAGAATCATACCCGTTGAAAAAACAATTCCTGTCGGAATAGATGTAATGTCATATCAAAAGGCATCAACTTATATAGAAAGTGCAAAATCATGGGGTGTTCTCAATTGTATTTGCCGTGTTCAGCAAAACTTAATCGGCAAAGGATGCAATCACTCTATTGAAAACTGTTTGGTGATCTCACCAAGAGAGGGTGCGTATGATAAGACAGATTCAATCCGCACAATAACCAAACAAGAAGCTTTGGATATTCTTGCCAAATCTAATGAAGAGGGACTTGTACACTCTACAAGCAATGTTCAATTGGATGTGACTTATATTTGTAACTGCTGTACATGCTCATGCGGAATTCTAAGGAGTATTGTTGAATACGGTAATATGAATTCTGTTGCCGGTTCAGATTTCTTTGCTGTTGTGGATGAGGATTTATGCAGCGGATGCGCCATATGTATTGACCGATGTCAATTCAAAGCATTAAATATGATTGATGATATAATCAGTGTTAACAAATTTTTATGTTTGGGTTGTGGACTATGTGTAACTACCTGTACTGAAGGAGCAATAACTCTGAAGCAAAAAGAATCGGAAATTATTGAGCCACCGCCTTTTTCAGAATCTGACTGGAAAACTATCCGATCGGATGCCAGGAAATTCCAAAACTGATCAGATGATTTTTCTTATCCAAAGTTCTTCTATAAAAAAAATATTTATTTGGAATGATATTCTGTATAGACGGTTTATCAATGTGTGATTACCTTTACTACTGACATTTCTTATGAGTTACTACAATTCTAACATAACTTTTAAAAAAATCTTTCTTTCTTCATTAATAATATTTATTTTCTTAATGTTAGAGGGAAGAATTCTACATAAAAAAAACATATGAGGAAATAATGAAGTACCCTTCTTTGAACAATTATATTGACGGTAAATCCATTGATGGCGGAGAAAAAAGAATTGACGTTATTTCACCAATTGATGGGTCTATAATTTCGACTGTTCCGATCTCCGGAATTGATGCTGTAAATCGGGCTGTAACTGCTGCTCAAAAAGTATTTCCTACTTGGGCTGCAACGCCAATAAAAGAACGTTCACAAATTTTTTACAAGTACAAAACTCTTCTCGAAAAAAATATGAATGAACTTGCTGAATTGGTTCAAGAAGAAAACGGTAAGACAATCTTAGAAAGTATTGCTGAAATAGAGAAGAGTATAGAAGTTACTGAGTTTGCTTGTTCACTTGAGCAACTCGCAGCCGGTGAAGTAATGGAAGTGAGCAGAGGAGTTGAGTGCAGGGTTGAACGTTTTCCTGTTGGAGTTGTTGCTTGTATTACGCCATTCAATTTTCCTAATATGGTTCCAAATTGGACAATTCCGAATGCACTTGTTTTAGGTAATTGTATGATTCTTAAACCATCCGAGCTTGTTCCGATGAGTGCAAACAGAATTGCGGATCTCTTAAAAGAAGCCGGTTTACCTGATGGTGTTTTCAATGTTGTCCATGGAGCAAAAGATGTTGTTGAAGCAATATGTGATCATCCCGGTATTCAAGCTGTTTCATTTGTTGGATCTACAAAAGTTGCTAAGATCGTTTATACTCGTTCTACATCAAATCTAAAAAGAGCTTTAACACTCGGCGGTGCCAAAAATCATTTATTAGTTTTGCCAGATGCGAATGTTGCTATGACAGCATCAAATGTTGCGGCATCAATGTCAGGATGTGCAGGGCAGCGATGTATGGCTGCATCTGCTATGATTGCAGTCGGATCTGTTGATAATATTATTAATCAACTTGTAGAAGAAGCAAAGAAGATTATTCCCGGGAAAAATCTTGGCGCGGTTATCTCTCAACAAGCAAAAGAAAGAATAGAAAATTATATTACTGAAGCTGAGAAAGAAGGTGCAAAAATCTTATTGGATGGAAGGAATTGTAAAGTGCCCGGTAAAGAAAACGGTTTTTATGTTGGACCTACCGTAATTGATCACGTTAAACCGGAAATGCGAATTGCTAAAGAAGAAGTTTTTGGTCCGGTTCTCGCAATCATAAGAACGGATAACGTTGATACAGCTCTCTCAATTCAACAAAGTTCATTGTATGGGAATGCAGCATCTGTTTTTACACAAAGCGGCGGAATGGCAAAATATATCAGTGAACGGGCTAGCGCCGGAATGATCGGTGTTAATATTGGCGTTCCTGTCCCAAGAGAACCTTTTTCTTTTGGCGGATGGAACGAATCGAAATTCGGGACTTGTGATATAACCGGCAAAAGCTCAATAGAATTTTGGACGAAGCTGAAAAAGATAACTGTGAAATGGAATCCGGAATCACAAATTAATTGGATGAGCTAAAGGTAGTAATCAGTAGGTAGTAAGAAGTATGTAGTAAGTAGAAAGAAGGAAGAAGTAATGGAAGTAGTGAATATCAGAAAAGATAGAGAGTACCGGGGCTTCAAAGATTTGAAAGTATATCAATTATCTTTTCAACTTTCTTTAGAATTATTTGAACTGACTAAGAATTTTCCTAAAGAGGAAAAATATTCTTTGGTTGACCAAGTTCGACGTTCATCTAGATCTGTATGTACAAACATTGCTGAAGCTTGGTATAAAAGAAGATATCCGAAATTTTTCATAAGCAAGCTTGTTGACTCTGCAGGTGAGGCTGGAGAAACTGTAGTGTGGATTGATTTTGCTTTTGAACATCATTACTTAAACGAGGAACAAAAAAATAAACTATCGGAAAGATATACTGAAGTCGGTAAAATGTTAAACAGTATGATTCGGCAACCGGAAAAATTTTGTTATTGAATTTTACATACTACATTCTACTTACTTCTTACTTTTTCAATTAGAAAAAAGGTGTAATTATGAGCAAAACTGTCCGCGGTGGTTTGATCCAGGCAACTCTTTCAATGTCAGCTGAACAACCGATTGAAGAGGTTAAACAATCAATGATCGAAAAACATTTATTAATGATCGAACAAGCTGCAAAGAAGGGAGTACAAATCCTTTGCATGCAGGAGCTTTTTTACGGTCCATATTTTTGCGCAGAACAAAAAACAAAATGGTATTCGCTTGTTGAAAATATTCCTGATGGACCAACAATTAAACTGATGCAAGAAGTAGCAAAGAAATATTCAATGGTAATTGTTGTTCCTATTTATGAAGAAGAAATTAAAGGTGTCTATTATAACACCGCTGCGGTTATTGATGCGGACGGGAAATATCTTGGTAAATACCGGAAGCATCATATTCCTCATTGCGATCCCGGATTTTGGGAGAAATTTTATTTCAAACCCGGTAATCTTGGATTCCCCGTTTTCAAAACTGCATTTGCAGATATTGGTGTTTACATCTGTTACGATCGCCACTTTCCCGAAGGAGCGCGTATTCTGGGATTGAACGGGGCAGAGATTGTTTTTAATCCTTCTGCTACTGTTGCAGGACTTTCGGAATATTTATGGGAATTGGAACAGCCTGCTCATGCAGTTGCAAATGGATATTTCGTTGGTGCAATTAATCGTGTTGGAACAGAAGCACCATGGAACATCGGAGAATTTTACGGTAAAAGTTATTTCTGCAATCCGCGTGGTAAAATAATTGCTCAAGCCAGTAGAGATAAAGATGAATTAGTTGTAGCTGATCTTAATCTGGATGAAATTCTTGAAGTCAGAAATGTTTGGCAATTCTACAGAGATCGGAGACCTGAATCATACGGAGCTATCACTGATCTTCAGAAATGAAAAATTAGAAATCAGAAGTCAGAAATAGGAAGTAAGAATAAACTATAAGGAGGGAATGGTGGATTCGAAATCAAAGAGTTTTAAGGATTTAATTGTATGGCAAAAAGCTCATCAATTTGTTTTAAGTATTTATAGGATTACAAAATTATTTCCGAAAGAAGAATTATATGGATTGAGTAATCAGTTTCGGAGAGCCGCTGTTTCAATCGCAGCTAACATTGCTGAAGGATTTAGGATATGCCGATACTTCACCTTTATTATTATCGCTCGAAGAAGTGAGTAAAATTCTAAATTCTTATATGGAAAAAATTAGAATTTCAATATGAGTTATTTGATTACTTATTTTTAAATAATTCTGATTTCTTATTTCTGAATTCTTATTTCTAAAAAAAGAGGTATAAAATTGACACCCGAAGAAGTAGTTGCAATAACCGCTAAACATACTTACGGAACATGGCGATTTCAGAAAAACTGGACTCCACTTCATGTTGTAGATGCCGAAGGTTGTTATTTCACCGATTCAACAGGTAAGAAATATCTCGATCTTTCATCGCAACTTATGTGTGTTACATTAGGGCATAAGAATCAAGCTGTAATCAAATCAATAGAAATGCAAGCAAATAAGCTTGCTTATGCAGCACCGGGGTTTGCTACAGAGGTACGCGCTGAGTTGAGTAAATTATTATTAGAAGTCTTACCAAAGGGATTAGAGAAATTCTATTTCTCAACTTCTGGAACAGAAGCAAACGAAGCCGCAATAAAAATTGCAAGGATGTACACAGGTAAGTATAAAATTATTTCGCGGTACAATTCATATCATGGATCAACTGCGGCATCGATTGCAGCGACAGGAGATCCAAGACGGTGGGCAGTTGAACCTTCAGGGAAAATTGATGGAGTAATTTTTGCACCCGAATGTAATTGTTATCGTTGTCCGCTTAATCATTCGTATCCCGATTGCGAAATTGCATGCGTAAATTACATCGAACATATGATTAAGAATGAAAGTAACGTAGCCGCAATTATTCTTGAACCTGTTGTCGGAACAAACGGAATTTTAATCCCGCCAAAAGAATATTTACCAAGATTACGAAAAATTTGTGATGACAATAATGTTCTACTTATAGCTGATGAAGTAATGAGCGGATGGGGAAGAACCGGAAAATGGTTTGCTGTCGATCATTGGAATGTGCAACCGGACATTCTTACTACTGCTAAAGGAATTACTTCTGCTTACGTTCCGCTCGGACTAACTGCAACCACTATGAAAATTGCAGACTATTTTAACGATCATTATTTTGCACACGGGCACACATACGAGGCTCATCCATTAACTTTAGCTCCGGCAATTGCAGCGATTAATGAATTGAGAAATAAAAAATTAATTGAGCGTGCTGTGGAAATGGGTGATCATCTAAATAAAAAATTGAACGCTCTGAAACCGAAACATCTTTCAGTCGGCGATGTTCGTGGGATCGGACTTTTCTATGCTGTCGAGTTAGTCAAAAATCGAATTACCAAAGAACCATTCAACTCCAAAGAAGATAAAGTAAGCGGAAAACCATTGCTTGTTGATAAGATTTCCGCAGAGATGATGAAACGCGGAGTTTATGTTCAAGCGTGGGTAAGTCATTTTGTTATTGCACCGCCGTTGATCATCACAAAAGAAGAAATTGATTTTGCCGTTGAGAAATTTGATGAGTGTCTTTCAATAGCTGATGATGCATTAAATACTTAGTCGTTCATTTTCACAGTTCAGACTGGAATAAATCTATGAAGAATATCGCTCCAAAACTTCAGAGTGAGCAGTACGAGAAAAATTTTTCAGATCTTCATCCGCCGTTTACACAAAACTCTGCTGTAGCAGAAGCAAACCGTTGTCTCTATTGTTATGATTCTCCGTGTATGAAGGCCTGTCCAACTCATATTGATATATCAACTTTTATAAAAAAGATTTCAACCGGAAATCTTCTTGGCTCAGCAAAAACGATTTATGAATCTAATTGGGTTCCTCTTACTTGTGCAAAAGCATGTCCTGTTTCTGTCCTATGTGAAGGAGCTTGTGTTTATAATGCTAAAGGAGAAAAACCGATTGAGATAGGACGGCTTCAGCGTTACGTAATCGATAATTATTTTGAAAAAGGTATGCCCGCACTTTTTCATAGATCACCTAAGAATGGAAAATCAGTCGGCGTGGTTGGTTCTGGTCCGGCTGGATTAGCTTGTAGTGCTGAACTTGCACTCATGGGTTATGAAGTAACTATTTATGAAGCTAACAAAATTCCCGGTGGATTAAATACTTGGGGCATAGCACCATATAAAATGAGAAGAGAAGATAGTTTGAAAGAAGTTGAATTGGTAAAAAGTTTCGGTGTTGATCTTAAAACGGAAGTCATGATTGGTAAAACTGTAAAAGTTGACGATCTCTTAAAAAAACATGATGCGATTTTCCTCGGAGTTGGTTTGGGTGAAAGCCCTCAGCTCTCAATACCCGGCGAAGAATTATCCGGAGTTGTAGGTGCACTTGATTTCATTGAAAAAGTAAAAACAGAAAATTGGAAAGATGTTCATGTTGGAAAAAGAGTTGCTGTAATTGGTGCGGGTAATACATCAATAGATGCGGCAACCGAAGCTAAACGTCTCGGAGCTGAGCAGGTATTTATCATCTATAGAAGAAGCGATGTTGAAATGTCTGCATATGATTTTGAATATGAACTTGCTAAGAAGGACGGAATTGTTTTTCATTTTCTTACTTCTCCCAAACAAATTATCGGTAAAGGTTTTGTTGAAGGGATTGAGTGCTTAAAAATGAAACTCGGTGAACCGGATAACAGAGGCAAAAGAAAACCGGTTTCAATTCCCGGATCGGAATTCACAATTCCGGTTGATATGATAATTAAAGCTATCGGACAAGAAACTAAATCCAGTTTCTTAAGTTCAATTCCAAAAGTGACACTTGATGATGAAGGCTGTGTAATTGTTGATCAGACTACGTATCAAACGACTAATCCAAAAATCTTTGCCGGCGGTGATTGTATTAACGGCGGTAAAGAAGTTGTTAACGCTGCATACGATGGCAAGCGAGCTGCTCATGGTATTGATAAATTTTTATCAATTCCGAAAGGAGGAAAATAATTTATGGTTGATCTTTCAATAAATTGCGGCGGGATAAAATCTCCAAATCCGTTTTGGCTTGCATCTGCACCTCCTTCTAATTCCGCTTATCAAAATTGTAAAGCATTCGAACAGGGCTGGGGCGGTACTGTTTGGAAAACAATCGGTGAACCAGTTATGAATGTATTCAACCGTTACGGTGGATTAGATTATAACGGACAAAAGATTTTTGGATTGAACAATATAGAATTAATCAGTGACAGGCCGATTGAAGTTAATCTCAAGGAAATTGCGGAGACAAAAAAACTTTGGCCGGATCGTGCTGTTGTTGTTTCTTTAATGGTCGAATCGAAAAGAGAAACCTGGCATGAGATAGTTAAACGCACAATTGACACCGGCTGTGACGGAATAGAATTAAATTACGGTTGTCCTCACGGAATGAATGAACGCGGTATGGGTGCCGCTGTGGGTCAAGTCCCAGAATATTGTAAGATGATAACTGAATGGGTAACAGAAGTTTCTACTATACCTGTTCTTGTTAAACTAACTCCTAATGTGAGCAACATTCAGTTGCCTGCACGAGCAGCTAAAGCAGCAGGTGCTCATGGAATTTCTCTTATCAATACTATTAATAGTATTATCGGAATCAATCTTGATACATTTGAATTGAAACCGAATGTTGGTGGCTTGGGCGGGCATGGTGGTTATGCAGGACCCGCTGTAAAACCAATAGCACTTCATTTGCTCTCACAAGTGGCAATAGATCCTGAGGTTAATTTGCCAATATCAGGAATCGGTGGAATTAGCAATTGGCGTGATGCACTTGAATTTATTTTACTCGGTGCATCGAGTGTTCAAGTTTGTACTGCTGTAATGCATTACGGATTTAGAATTGTAGAAGACATGATTGAAGGAATGTCGAACTGGATGGAATCAAAAAATATTTCTTCTCTCGATCAAATCAGAGGTAAATCTCTTCCGCGAGTGAATGATTTTGGGAATTTTGATCTGCTGAATAAAACAATTGCAAGGATAGACCAGCAAAAATGTATTCACTGTAATTTATGTTACATTGCTTGCGAGGATGCGGCTCATCAGTGTATTGATCTAACTCCGGTTAACGGACATAACAAAACCGAAGTACGGGAAAAAGATTGTGTCGGCTGTGCATTGTGTTCATTAGTTTGTCCGGTTGAAAATTGTATCTCTATGGTTAGAATAGATGACGGCTCAGCATCAAAAACTTGGAATCAGTTAACAGAGGAATTTAGGAAAAGCGGAAAGCAAATGACGTGGGAAAATCTTGCTGAGTTTCAGCATAAACATGGAATTGATATACATTAACAGCTAATCATTGTTTAAATCATGGTTTATAAAAAAATATCAAAAACACAATTAACTTTATATAAACGTATTGAGGGAATAATTTTTTCACTACGTAGAGAAAAAGTAATTCTTGATAGCGATCTCGCAGCAATCTATGGAGTGACTACAGCCCGGCTTAATCAACAAGTAAAAAGAAATGTTGATAGATTTCCATCTGATTTTATTTTTCAACTTACCAAAAAAGAGTTCAATAGTTTGATGTTGCAAATTGCAACATCAAACCCCTCAAGAGGAGGACGAAGAAAACTTCCGATGGCATTTACTGAACATGGTGCGATAATGGCGGCAAATGTTTTAAATAGTTATAAAGCTGTGCAAATGAGTGTGCTTGTAGTTCGTGCTTTTGTACAGATCCGAAAAAATATTGTGGTCCATCATGAATTAACCAAAAAATTAGATGAACTTGAGCAGAAAGTTATTAATCACGATAGTAATATTCAGGAGATAGTGGAAGCCATACGTCAATTAATGGCTCCACCTGAAAAATCAAAGCAACGTTATGGTTTTACTATTGAAGAACCAAAAGTGAAATATTCTACAAAGGGGAAAAAAAATAATTAAGGAATACTAATTTATTTTTGAATTGAGGTATAATATGTCTCTACTAATTAAAAACGGTCGCATCATTACATCAGAGCAGGATTACATTGCTGATATTTATATCGAGAAAGATAAGATCCAAACAATCGGTTTATCACTCAACATTCAAGCGGATAAAATCATTGATGCAAAAGGAAAGTATGTAATTCCTGGTGGGATTGATGTTCATACACATCTAGATATGCCTTTCGGAGGAACTACATCTGTCGATAATTTTGAAACGGGAACGCGAGCTGCTGCATTTGGCGGAACAACATCTATCATTGATTTCGCTATTCAAGCAAAGGGAACAAAAATGCGGGCTGCTCTCGATACATGGTGGAAGAAAGCAGAAGGGAAAGCGACAATAGATTACGGATTTCACATGATTGTTACTGATTTGCCTGATGCTGATCTTGGCGATATGGGAGATATGGTGAAGGAAGGCGTAACAAGTTTTAAATTATTCATGGCTTATCCAAATGTTCTTTTGGTGGATGATGCAACAATTTTTCGTGCCATGAGACATACTGCCGATACAGGTGCTTTAGTTTGTATGCATGCAGAGAACGGAGGAGTGATTGATCTTATTGTTCAGAAAGCTTTGGCTGAAGGGAAGACTGCACCAATCTACCACGCATTAACACGTCCAACAACTGCAGAAGGGGAAGCTGTAAATAGATCAATTGCACTTTCGCAAATGGCTGGCGCTCCGGTTTATATTGTTCATCTTTCTTCTAATGATGCACTAGAAAAAGTTGCTGAAGCTCGAGACCGCGGATTGCCGGCATTTGCTGAAACTTGTCCTCAATATTTATTTCTATCACTTGATGATATGAACAAACCCGGCTTCGAAGATGCAAAATTAGTTTTCACTCCTCCTCTTAGAGAGAAATGGCATCAGGAAAAGCTTTGGGCTGGTATTAAGAAAAATACACTTCAAATAGTTTCTACCGATCATTGTCCATTCTGTTTTAACGAACAAAAAGAATTAGGAAAAGGTGATTTCACAAAAATTCCAAACGGCGGACCGGGAATTGAACACCGCATGCAGTTACTCTTTGATGGCGGGGTTCGTGCTGGAAGAATTACACTAAACCGTTGGGTTGAAATTACATCTACAGCCCCTGCTAAAATGTTTGGAATGTTTCCGCGTAAAGGTACTATTGCACCCAGCAGCGATGCTGATATAGTCATTTGGGATCCCGAAAAAGAATATACTATTTCAGTTAAGACTCATCACATGGCAGTTGATTATTCCATGTATGAAGGGAAAAAAGTTAAAGGTAATACTGATGTTGTGATCTCTCGTGGGGAAGTTATTGTGGAGAAAGAAAAGTTCTTCGGTAAACCAGGAAGAGGAAATTTTGTAAAGAGAGATACACACGGTACTGCATGGAATTAACAGATTGGATTCTGTAAATCACTAAGAATTAATTTAATCATCAATGAAAGGATAGCATGGAAAAACTCTTTTCCGATGGCTTGATTGAAACAGATCTTTCCGGTCTTATAGACACTAAACTATTCAATAAAGATCTCGCACCTACAAAAATAAATCAACGAACCTGGGGAACATATAATATTGCATCGCTCTGGATTGGGATGAGTGTATGCATTACTACATATATGCTTGCCAGCGGATTGATTGCCGGCGGAATGAATTGGTGGCAAGCCTTAATGACAATCTCATTGGGTAATGTTATTGTTTTAATACCAATGATACTTAATGCACATGCCGGTACAAAATACGGAATTCCATTTCCGGTACTTGCACGCGCGGCATTCGGTACACTTGGTTCAAATATTCCCGCACTTCTCCGCGCTGTGGTTGCTTGTGGCTGGTTTGGAATACAAACATGGATTGGCGGACAAGCTTTGAATTCACTCATAAGCGTTCTCATTCCGCAGTGGGCTGTATGGAATTGGGGACCGGCAGCAGGGTTTCTCATTTTCTGGGCGATGAATGTTTATTTCATAATAAACGGAATGGAATCAATAAAATGGCTTGAAGCTCTTGGCGCGCCATTTCTTCTTCTTGTTGGAATAGCACTTCTCATCTGGGCTTATGTTCAAGGCGGAGGTTGGGGACCAATCTTAAGTCAACCGAGTAAATTTCAAACTGTTGGAGAATTTTGGAAATTTTTTATTCCTGCTCTTACCGGAATGGTCGGTTATTGGGCAACACTTTCATTAAACATACCGGATTTTTCACGCTTTGCTAAGAGCCAAAAAGCACAAATGTTAGGACAAGCAATTGGATTACCTCCGACAATGGCGCTGTACTCGTTTATCGGTGTTGCAGTCACATCCGCAACAGTTGTAATTTTTGGTGAAGCGATCTGGGATCCGGTTGTTCTTCTTACAAAATTTCAAAATCCAATAATTGTTATTATCTCATTACTTGCATTAATGGTTGCAACATTAACTACAAACATTGCAGCAAATGTTGTTTCTCCAGCTAACGATTTTGCAAATCTTTATCCGAGTAAAATTAATTTTGTACGTGGTGGATTAATGACTGCTGTTCTTGGCATTATGATAATGCCGTGGAAATTATTATCCGATTATAGTTCTTATATCTTTGGGTGGTTAGTTGGTTATTCAGGATTCTTAGGACCAATTGCCGGAATATTAATTTGCGATTATTTTTTGATTAAGAAAAAGAAATTAATTGTAGTTGATCTCTATAGAAGAAATGGTGAGTATGAATTCACAAAAGGTTTTAATCTAAAAGCAATTTATGCATTAATTGCCGGAGTGTTTGTTGCACTTATTGGACTTTTAGTCCCGGAAATTAAATTCTTATACGATTATGCATGGTTCGTAGGTTTTGCAGTTTCGTTTGTTGTTTATCTTCTAATTATGAATAAGAAGTGAGCAAAAAAAATATTACTGCATATTGTTATAAACTGATTGAACGTCGTCATCTTCTTCGAGAGCTTCAATAAGCGCATTTACTTCTTTGCGCTGTTCTTCAGTAACATCTTTGTAATTCGTAGGTATGTACTGAAGTTCCGTTGCTTTGATTTCAATATTTTTTTCTTCGAGCGCTTTCTGCATTGTACCGTATTCCTGGAAAGGAGTATAGATATAAACGAATTCATCGTCGTAGGAAAATTCATCAAGACCAAAATCAATAAGCTCTAATTCCAAATTATCAAGATCAGTAACTGAATTTTTTGGAACTTTGAACAAACCTTTTCTTTCGAACATAAAAGAAATTGAACCTGTTGTCGCTAAGGAACCTTCGTGTTTTCTAAAATGATGGCGAACATTTGCAACAGTTCTTGTTGGATTATCTGTCGCACATTCAACAACTACACCAATTCCGTGCGGGGCATATCCTTCATAAATAATCTCTTGATAACCGGATGTATCTTTTGATGATGCTCTTTTAATTGCAGCTTCAACTTTATCTTTTGGCATGTTAAAACTTTTTGCATTCTGTATTGCAATTCTCAATTTGGAATTTGCTTTCGGATCAGAGCCGCCGGCTTTAACTGCAATTTCAATATCTTTTCTTATTCTGTTAAATGCTTTGGACATACGCGCATAACGCGCAAACATTACATGTTTTCTTGTCTCAAATATTCTTCCCATGAATCTATTCCCTTAACTATAATTAATTTATGACGGGACAAATTTAATAAATCGTCCTTAAAATAATGTACAAACAAAGAAAATATTATTGATAATTATTAGAATTAAATTGACATCATTCTAAAATTAATGCAATTTTTCAATGAGCATGTAAGTCAATTTCCCATTAATTAGCGAGTGAAATGATTAATTTCAAAAAAATCGGACCGATATCTTTCCTTAATTGTTTAATCATAATTATTTCACTATCCGGGTGTAATGAACTTCTTGATAAAATAATTATTCCTAGAAGTGCTGTGATTTCCATTTATAAATCCCCGAAGTTTGATGATTACAAATTTAAAACTGTTGCTTTGATTCCAATTTGGCCCGATGACACTACAGATCAGGGCACATTTTACGCGACTAATCATTTTCTAAACAGACTCAAAGAAAAATTTCCTAATATTTTATTTACAATGCCTAAAGTAGATTCATTAATGCATGCAGATTCTTTGGCAGTTAATAAAATTATTGATTCAGTTGAAAAATTAAAACGGCTTGATATTCGTATTTTTTCTAATACCGATTTCGGTTATTCAGTTGACGAATATGCACCGGATGCAATGTTGATAGGAAAAATAAACAAAGTAATTAATAAAACCGGATTTAGTCCGGGTAGAATATACCGGCGAGTTAAAGCTACTCTGACCTCGTGTGATTTTACTTATTACTTAGTTTCTTTGAGTGACGGAAGAGTACTTTGGAAAGCTCACGTTTTAGGAGAAGATGGTTACTATCTTTATTCGGATGAAAGTAAATATGTTCCGTTAGATATTGCAATCTCAAATGGTATTGATATAATGATGGATAAAATTCCATTCATAGCCACAAGCAAGAATTAATTTCATACTTATGCAGATCCCTTAGAAGCAATTAGGAGAATTCATGATCAATCAAACCGAATCATTTAATCCTGCAACCGGGGAAAGTTTGGGATTTTCTAAACTAAATACCATTGAAGAATTAATAGAGATTGTAAGTCATGCCCGTGAATCGCAAAAATTATGGCAAGAATATTCTGTTGATGAAAGAATAAGATCAATATTAAAGATTAGAGATTATTTAGTTAATAATGCTGATTCCATTGCAGAGACAATTTCTCGTGATAATGGGAAAACCAGGATTGATGCATTAGCAACTGAAGTATTACCGGCTGCGATGGGAGTTTCATTCTACTGTAAAAATGCAAAAAGATTTTTACGTGATAAAAAAATAGGGAGCGGAAATATATTTCTGATCAATAAAAGGAGTAAAATAGTAAAAGTGCCTTACGGGGTAGTAGGAATAATTTCTCCGTGGAATTATCCGTTCTCAATTCCTTTAGCAGAAGCTATTATGGGTTTGCTTGCCGGTAATGCGGTTATACTTAAAACAGCAACTGAAACACAAATGGTTGGGCTAACATTAAAAGATGCTATTGAATCTGCAAATCTTCCGAATGGGATTTTTAATTTTATTAATCTGCCCGGTAAAATTGCCGGTGATGCTTTTCTTGATAGCGGGATTAATAAATTATTTTTTACAGGTTCTGTAATTGTTGGAAAATATTTGATGGGACAGGCGGCAAAAACTTTAACTCCAATTTGTTTAGAACTCGGCGGCAATGATGCAATGATTGTTTGTGAAGATGCAGATCCATATCGTGCAGCGATGGGAGCTTTATGGGCTGGGTTCCAGAATGCAGGACAATCATGCGGCGGTGTTGAAAGAATTTATGTGCATGAAAAAATTTATGACAAGTTTATGGAGATTCTAAAAGAAAAGGTTGAAAACTTCCATGTTAATTATGATACCGATTTTAATTCGGATATGGGATGTATGACTACCGAGAAGCAATTAGAAACAGTAAGAAATCATATAGAAGATGCACTTAATAAAGGTGCTAATGTTTTTGCTCAATCAAAAACTCCAAAGAATAATCAATTGAAAAATTTTCATCCGGCAGTAGTTCTGACAAATGTTAATCACGATATGATCGTCATGCGCGATGAAACATTCGGACCGGTTGTTGGGGTAATGAAATTCAATGATTATGAGGAAGCAATTAAATTAGCTAATGATTCTTATTTAGGACTTACCGGATCTGTGTGGACGAAAAATCAAAATAGAGGCGAAAGAATTGCAAAACAAATTAAAGCGGGTGTAGTTACTATCAATGATCATTTAATGAGTCATGGTTTAGCTGAAACTCCATGGGGAGGATTTAAGGAATCCGGTATCGGCAGAACTCATGGTGAAATGGGATTCGATGAAATGACACAGCCATTAACAATTGTAAAAGATATTCTACCATTTGTAAAAAAGAATTTGTGGTGGCATCCGTTCAACAAAAATCTTTACAATGGTTTGAAGGGGTTAATAAATTTACTTTACGGCAAAAAATTATCCTTAAGAAGGAAAGGTTTTATTAATCTATTAAAAATTATTCCTAGAATATTTAGAAAAGAATAGTTTTAATATTTATGAAATTATTTCTTCTTATTAAGTTGCTTTAACTTGTCTTTGAATTTATCCATAATTTTTCTTGCCCAAAAAAATTCCGTAGCAAGTATTGATAATCCAAGTGGAATTACAATGAATGCCGGACCCGGCAGAACAATCATAGCAATACCGATAATTAAAATGCTGGTACCGATAATACCGATTACCACGCGCTTAAGTTGTTTTAGTGATTTGAAGATCATATAATATATTATTCTCCATTCTTAATGAAATAACTATACTCACTCAATAGAGTATTGGCAATTAGGCACGTGGATCACCGCTCAAATAATTTCCGGTAACAAGTTTGAATGCATCTGATGTTTTTTGTCCGGTAGCTCCATCTACAGATAAATAAACACCCGGAAATTGATTTAGAAATTGTTGAAGCTGTTCTCCGTACTCAATTCGTCTTGATGAGTAATATACAAATGGTTTTTTCGGAACAGTATCGCCATCAAAACTAATCAATTGCTTTTCTGCCATTCTTCTTAAAATTACTGCAGCGCCAATTTGATTTGATACAGCAGTATCACTCCATCTTCCATCAGCAACATATTTTCCGCTTGTGTATTTATTCGAACCGCTCCATAAGTAAGGAGAAAGAACTTCAGGATGGCTTCTACGGTAACCCCAGCCATTATATTCTTCGATCTTGTAAAGAATGCCAGGCAGGCTCCAATCATTCCATTGATTAAGCTTTTGCAGAGTTAAAGAATCTTCAGCACTTTGTTCCCAAGTGAAAGGTGGATTTCCTGTTAGTGGTCTTCCTGCTGGAACGTGTGTGGTACGAGCGGATAAAGGATCACCATTATGTAAATGGCAATTAAAATTTAACGACGATTCCATATTGTGAATTGCAGCAATAAAGAACCACGGAATGTTTAATCCATCACTAACTGCTTCATATCTATTTTGATTATTTAAAATTCTTGTTATGATATTTTCAATCTCATTAAGTTTTTCAGTTTTGATCTCACAAGTATCAAAAAGATTTTGGTATTCATCTCGAAGGTTGCTTACTGCAATTAAAACTTCGGTGTAATTCCCATATTGTAAAACATGAATGAAAAAAGATCAGTGCTTAACTCAATAGATTTTGATGTACTTGTTCCGGCACCATGTCCTACTTTTGTCTCAATGCGAATTAAAGTAGGATTCTTTCCACTATTCATTTCTTGAAGAGTTGCAGCATACTTAAATGAATGAGCAGGGAAAACTCGATCATCATGATCAGCAGTAGTGATCATCGTTGCCGGGTAATCTACATCTTTCTTAATATTGTGAAGGGGAGAATATTTAATTAAGTATTTGAATTGATCCGGAGTATCGCTTGAACCGTATTCGGAAACCCAAGCCCAGCCGATAGTAAATTTATGAAAGCGCAGCATATCCATTACTCCAACTTGAGGAAAAGCTACTTTAAATAAATCTGGTCTTTGGTTTATGACCGCACCCACCAACAACCCGCCATTAGAACCGCCCTGGACTGCAAGTTTATTTGGATTTGTATATTTATTCTTGATTAAATATTCTGCAGCAGCAATGAAATCATTGAAGACATTTTGTTTTTTCTCAAACATTCCTGCTTTATGCCATTCTTCCCCATATTCACTTCCACCGCGTAAACATGCCGAAGCATAAACAACTCCATTTTCCAGTAATGGAATTCTTGCAACACTGAACCTGGGTAATGTTGATATATTAAATCCGCCATAAGCATAAAGCAAAGTTGGATTACTGCCGTCAAGTTTTATTCCTTTTTTGTAAACTATAAACATTGGAATTTTTGTGCCGTCTTTACTTTCATAAAAAACTTCTTTTGTTTCATAAGCCGATGGCTCAAAATTAACTTCGGCTTTTCTAAATAATTCTGATTTATTATTCTTTACATCGTACTTATAAATTGTAGGGGGATAAGTAAAGGAAGTGAAAGTGTAGAATGTTTCGTTCTCATCTTTCTTTCCGCCAAAACCGTCAACCGTTCCAAGCGCAGGAAGTTTTACATCATATAAATATTTTCCATTTGTTTCGAAAACCGAGACATTACTTGTTGCATCTTTTAAATAAGTAACAAATAATTTACCGCCAACAAGGGAAACATTTTGCATAACTTCTTTAGCTTCAGGAATTATTGTTTTCCAATTTTCCTTTTCCGGTTTGTTAGGATCAATTAAGATTAGTTTGTTATTTGGCGCTTGATAGTTTGTTGAAAGTAAAAATTTATCACCGATGTTATCAACAACACTGTAATCAGCTTCGAATTTTGTGAATATTGGTTTAATCGGCATATCAGTTGACAAATCTTTGAAGTAGAGAAGATTTTCCGGTGCAGTGCCTTGAGAAACAGAAATTATCAAGAACTTTTCGTCATCGGTAACACCAGCACCAAATCCGTATTTGGGATTTTGTTTGTCTTCAATTACTAATTTATCTTCGGTCTGTGGTGTTCCAAGTTTGTGATAATAAAGTTTTTGAAATTCTACTTTTTGTTTTAATTCTTCTCCGGCTTTAGGTTCATCATAACGGCTGTAATAAAAACCATCTTTGTACCAGGAAGTGCCGCTGAATTTGGACCATTTTATATAATCGGTTGTTAATTTTTTTGTCTGAACATCCATGACATAAAATTCACGCCAATCGGAACCGCCGCGGGAAATTCCGTAACACAAATATTTATCATCTTTAGAGAAAGTTAAACTTCCAAGACTAATAGAACCGTCCGTTGAGAGTTTATTAGGATCAAGTAAGACTTCAGGAGTTCCATCCAAACTTTTTTGAATATAGATTACATTTTGTTCTTGTAAACCGTCGTTTTTAGAAAAAGTATAATAATCACCGTGTTTAGATGGTGCTGAATACTTTTCATAATTCCACAAATCGGTAAGTCTTTTTCTTAATTCATCACGGAAAGGAATCTTCGAAAGATAATCATGCGTTACCTTGTTTTCTGCTTCAACCCATTCAGCTGTTTCTTTTGAATTGTTGTCTTCAAGCCAACGGTACGGATCAGCAATTTTTGTCCCATGATAATCATCAACATGATCAATTTTTTTAGTTGATGGATATTTAATTTGTTGGTTTTGTGCAGATAACGAAGAAAAAATAAAAACTATCAGAATTAATAGCTTGATATGAGACTTCATTTCTTTGCTCCTCTTGTTAAATAAATTCATTTTCATTTTATACACAGTGAAAATATTAATCTATTCAACCAAAAATCAAATATTTTGATTACAGTTGATTTCGATAATGATTTTCAATCAAATTGTTAAAGTTGCTTCAGAAGTCAATCGTGTCTATTTTTCTTATGTCAATTTTCCAGAATATGGAAGTTGAGTTAGCGATTTGAAATATGATTTTATAGTAGATTGATAAATCCAAAAAATTCTTTTCAGCATTGAATTTCAATTCGGTAACTCATCAATATTAATAACAAAATTCTAATAGAGGTTATTTTATGAGTAGCGACAAAGCTTTTAATCCTTTCGAGATGGCACAGACACAATTTGACAAGGTTGCAGAGATATTAAATCTCGATGAAGCAACCAGACAATTATTAAGAAATCCATTAAGAGAATTTCATTTTAGTATTCCTGTAAGGATGGATGACGGAACAACAAAAATATTTAGAGGATTTAGAGTTCAGCATAATGATGCACGCGGTCCAAGTAAAGGCGGAATTCGTTTTCACCCTCAAGAAACTGTTGATACAGTTAGAGCACTTTCGATGTGGATGACGTGGAAATGTGCTGTAGTCAATATTCCATTAGGTGGTGGAAAGGGAGGAGTTATTTGCGATCCTCATCATCTTAGTATGAAAGAACAAGAACAAATTTGCCGTGGTTGGGTTCGTCAGATGGCAAAAAATGTAGGTCCGCTTAATGATGTTCCAGCACCAGATGTGATGACAAATGCACAGCACATGTTATGGATGCTTGATGAATTTGAAGTAATTCACGGTGCAAAATTTCCCGGATTCATTACAGGAAAACCTGTTGGAATGGGCGGCTCTCTTGGAAGATCTGAAGCCACAGGGTACGGAGTTATTTTTACATTACGTGAAGCTTTAAAAGAACTTGGCATTCGTCCGCAAGATACAATTGCTGCAGTTCAAGGTTTTGGTAACGTTGCACAATTTGCTATTGAGCTTTATAATCAAATGGGTGGAAAAGTTATTTGCGTTTCAAGTTGGGATCAAAATGATCAATGTTCTTATACAATTAAGCGCACAAGTGGAGTCAATCTGCAAGAGCTTTTGAAAATTACAGACAAGTTCGGCGGAATTGATAAAGCAGAAGCAAAAAAACTTGGTTATGAAATTCTAGATGGAGATGCATGGATAGAACAAGAAGTTGATATACTTATTCCTGCTGCATTGGAAAACCAGATTCGTCATGACAATGTGAATAAGATCAGCAAGAAAGTAAAAATTATTGCTGAAGGTGCTAACGGTCCTACAACTCCCGAAGCTGATAAAGTCATTCAAGAAAGAGGGATTTTTGTTATTCCGGATTTTCTTGCAAATGCCGGCGGAGTTACTTGTAGTTACTTTGAACAAGTTCAATCTAATATGAATTATTATTGGGAAAAAGATGAGGTACTTGGTAAGTTAGATGTTAAGATGACGGCTGCTTTCCATGCTGTAAGTGATCTGGCAAAGAATAGAAAACTTTATATGAGAGATGCTGCTTATGTTATTTCTGTAAATCGTGTAGCGCAAGCATGTAAGGATCGTGGTTGGGTTTGAAAAGCGATTAGCTTTTAGCGATTAGCCATAAGCATCTTGCCGGGAATTGTGAGAATCATTAAATCAGTTTCCGGCTTTTTAATTTCATTGAGTTTTGAATGCAATCAAAAACAAATAACGATAACAAATTTTTGCCCCGATTCGATCGTAATTTTTTTGAATCAAGTGAAAATTTTACATGGATTGGTGAAGGATCATTTGGCGGTAAAGCAAGCGGCCTTGCTTTAGCTAATAAAATCATCCGTGAAAAATTTGATCATGACCTTTTCCCCGAAGTTGAACTGAGTATACCACGAATGATAGTTCTTCGTACTGAAGTATTCGATTGGTTCATGGAACGGAATAATCTTTACGAAATTGCTTATTCCGATAAGTCCGATGACATTATTTTACTTGCATTTCTCCAAACCGATCTTCCGACCGAGATACTTGGAGATTTACGCTCTCTAATCGAAAATGTACATGCACCATTGGCTGTTCGATCATCAAGTATGTTGGAAGATGCGAAGTATGAACCATTTGCCGGAATCTATGCAACCAAAATGATTTCGAATCATCAACCGAGCACAGATACTAGATTTTTGAAACTTACAGAAGCAATTAAATTTGTATTTGCATCAACATATTTCAAAGCGTCTAAAGATTATTTCAAGGCATCATCACACAAAATACAAGATGAAAAGATGGCGGTCATTATTCAAGAAGTCGTTGGTCATAAGTATGACGTTAGATTTTATCCGAACTTTTCTGGAGTTGCGAGGTCGTATAATTTTTATCCGACAGGAAGAGCAAAACCTGAGAATGGTGTAGTAAATCTTGCACTTGGTCTTGGCAAAACAATTGTTGATGGTGGAATTGTATGGAGTTACTCTCCGGCATTTCCAAAAGCCGTAACACCGTTTGCAGATCCTTCAGATATATTAAAGAATACTCAAACGAAATTCTGGGCAGTTAATATGAATTCGGTAATTGAATATGATCCGACTAAAGAAGCTGAGTATTTAACTCTACCGGATTTGAGTGAAGCCGATTATGATGATACTCTTAAATATATTGCATCAACTTATGATGCATCATCTCAACGAATTGTAATGGGCACCGGTAATAGCGGACCGCGTGTAATAAATTTTTTACAATTGCTCTCAATGAATGAATTTAAATTCAACGTTCTTATCAAAAAATTATTAGAGGTTTACGAACAAGCTCTTGGAACTCCGGTTGAAATTGAATTTGCAGTTACAATTTCGAACGAACCTAAAAAATTGCGATTAGGATTTCTTCAAGTTCGGCCAATGGTAGTATCTGATGAAACGATTGATCTTGATGAATCAGAAATGCTTGGCGATGACGTTTTAGTTGCCTCAGACCGTGTAATGGGAAATGGATTGGTAGATAATATTTTGGATATTGTCTTTGTAAAGCCGGAAACATTTGATAAAAAAGATACTTTAAAAATTGCTGCTGAAATTGACTCGATCAATAAAGAATTGGTTAATGGAAATACAAAATATCTTCTAATTGGTTTCGGAAGATGGGGAAGTTCCGATCCTTGGCTAGGCATACCGATAGACTGGGGGCAAATTGCCGGCGTTAAGGCAATTGTTGAATCCACTTTATTCGGAATAAATGTTGAATTGAGTCAGGGTTCACATTTCTTTCATAATCTTACCAGTTTCAGCATAAGCTATTTTTCAATAACTTTTGATGGAGACTTTAAGATTGATTGGGATTGGCTGAATAAACAGACGGTAGTTACTGAAAAAAATTTTGTTAAACATGTAAAACTTTCAAAATCTTTGAAAATAAAAGTTGACGGAAGAAAGAGCCGCGGAGTAATTAAAAAATGGTAAACGAACAAAAACCGATAGATAATTTAGTATTTGAACTTCAAGAACGTGCAAAAGAATTGAACTGTCTTTACACAATAGAAGATAGTTTAAATAGATCGGATATTTCACTGCGCCAGGCTTTTCACACAGTTATTAATGCAATCCCTCCCGGTTGGCAATTTCAAAATGTTTGTAAAGCAAAATTGGTTTACGGCGATATAGTTTATCAAACGAGTGATTTTGAAGAAACAAAGTGGATGATCAATTCAAATATTGTTGTACAAGAACAAGTGGTTGGATATATAGCAGTTTATTACACAGAGAATGTTCCTTCTTCCGGTACCGGTCCGTTCCTAAAGGAAGAAAAAAAATTATTAGATACAATTGCAGAGCGACTTGGTCACTTTATTCTTCATCAAAAACTAAAAAATGTTTTTAATGAATATCAGTCAGTACGTCAAAAAGTTGACGGGCATACAAAAGGAGAATGGCGAATCGTTTTAGATATGATCCGCAAAACAGATCCTAATTTGTTCATGAGTTTATTAAGAAAAACACTTCATCTTTTATGTTGGAAAGGTGTTGAAGAAGCAGAAATGTTGATGAAGCATACAAGTCTCTCTTGGAGAGGTGGGACAACAGAGGAAGAACTTCAATATGATGATAATAAACCATTAAAAGTTACTAAGATGGTCAACTATGATCAGTATGTTGAAACAATTTTAAAATTAGCTGACGATAATTTACCGGATGATATAATTCTTTCCCGGATACAGAAGTGGATTCAAGAAGATAAATCAAGCGCGCTTGTAAAAGTAGTTGAAACGCAAGATACATCACTAACAGACATTGCCGATGCTATCCGCAGATATTATCACATGGCACCGGAAAAATTTGAACTGCCTCCTTCAACAATAAAAGGTTTACGTGTATCGCTATTAAGAAGATTTTTTACCGAACAACTGGAGTACATAAGCGTTGCAAAAGAATATGTTAAGCTTACCGACTTTTATAAACTTATTGATAAGATGATATTCCCTTCAGGAAGTCACGGTAAATTGGGCGGTAAAAGTGCAGGATTGTTTTTGGCAGTTCACATTCTTCAAAAGGAAGGTGAAAGTGTTGAACTCTTAAGTGATATAAAAACTCCGAAGACTTGGTACATAACCTCGGATGGTGTTCTTCATTTCATGCAGCACAACAATTTGGAAGAGGTTCTAGAACAAAAATATAAAGAGATTGATGAAATCCGAATCGAATATCCGCATGTTGTTCAATTATTTAAGAATTCGGAATTTCCGCCCGATATAATTAAGGGTTTATCAGTTGCCTTAGATGATCTTGGTGACAAACCATTAGTCGTAAGAAGCTCAAGTCTTCTTGAAGACCAAATGGGAGCTACATTCTCCGGAAAATACAAAAGTTTATTTCTTGCCAATCAAGGAACTAAACAGCAAAGATTAGTTGCATTGATGGATGCAATCGCTGAAGTCTATGCATCAACATTCAGCCCTGACCCGATAGAATATCGTGCAGAACGTGGTTTGCTCGATTTCCACGAAGAGATGGGAGTTATGATCCAGGAAGTAGTCGGAACGAAAGTTGGCAAATATTATTTTCCTGCTTTCGCCGGTGTTGCATTTAGCAATAATGAATTCCGCTGGTCTCCGCGTATTAAAAGGGAAGATGGACTTGTACGAATGGTTCCCGGTTTAGGTACGCGAGCTGTGGATAGATTGAGCGATGATTATCCGGTTCTTGTTTCCCCCGGTCAGCCTAATCTGAAAATAAATATTTCTCCTGAAGAATTGCGAAGATATTCGCCCAAAAAAATAGATGTTATAAATTTAGAAACAAATGATTTTGAATCAATACAGATCAATAATCTTTTAGATGAATGTAGTTCAGATTATCCTTTGTTCACCGAAATATTTTCAGTTCTTGATGGAACAATGATTAGACAACCCGGACCGTTAGATGTATTTGATCACTCTAAGGAATTTTTAGTAACGTTTGACGGATTAATCTCAAAGACTAATTTCTTAAAACGCATTGACGTAATATTAAAAACCTTGCAAGAGAAAATTAAAACTCCGGTAGATATTGAATTTGCCTATAACGGTAAAGATTTTTATATGCTGCAGTGCCGTCCGCAAAGTTTCTATCGAGAATCAAATTCTGATTCAATTCCTAAAGAAGTACCGGAGGAGAAAATAGTTTTTACTGCTCATAAGTTTATTTCAAACGGGAGAGTGCCTGATATAACACATATTGTTTATGTGGATCCGCAAAAATATTCTGAGATTTCCGATCGGAATAAGATGCTTAATGTTGGACGTGCAATAAGTAAGCTGAACAAGACTCTTCCCAAAAGAAAATTCATCTTAATTGGTCCTGGAAGATGGGGCAGCAGAGGCGATATAAAACTTGGAGTAAGTGTTACATATTCAGATATTAATAACACAGCAATTCTGATCGAAGTTGCAAGGAAAAAGGGGAATTACGTTCCGGATCTTTCTTTCGGAACACATTTTTTTCAAGACCTTGTTGAAGCCGGTATTCGTTATCTGCCATTGTATCCAGATGATGCGGGAGTTGTATTTAATGAGAAGTTTCTAAATTCTTCGCCGAATATTTTTTGTGAATTAGTACAAGAGTATAATTATTTAGAAGATACGATTAAAGTAATTGATGTAATTAGTTCGACCGGGGGATCAATATTGAAAATATTAATGAATGCAGAGATTGATGAAGCAATTGGAATGTTTGCTCAACCTTCTACAGAAACAAGTTTAGAAAAAGAGTATAAAGAGATCGTTGAATATCATCCGAGCGATTACTGGAGATGGCGGATGAAAATGGCTGAAAAAATTGCTTCCGAATTAGACTCCGACCGATTTGGTGTAAAAGGAATTTATGTTTTCGGAAGTACAAAGAACGCTGTTTCCGGTCCGGGTAGTGATATAGATCTTATTGTTCATATTGAAAAAGAAAAATGTAATATGAAAGAACTTTCATTATGGTTCGAAGGATGGAGTTTAGCACTAAGTGAAATGAATTATTTGCGCACCGGTTACAAATCCTCAGGGTTGTTAGATGTTCATTACGTTACAGATGAAGATATTAAAAATAAATCAAGTTATGCTTCAAAGATCGGTGCTATCACCGATGCAGCACGTCCATTAAAGGTTAAAACTAAAGATACTTAAAGAAGAATTCGTTCTGCAGTTTCCGGATTACTAAATTCAAATTTTACAATTGCCAGTTCGTTTCCGTCATGAGCAGCACTGAAACAATATGTTCTACCTATTTTATCTCTCCAACTTCCAGAAATTCGAGTGGATTCATGGATGTGACCGTGTAAGGTGATCAGCGGTTGTTTCTTTTCGATAAATCTTTTTATTGCAACACTGCCAACATGAGTATCAACCGGGACATGTTCAATCAATTTTCCGTCTAATGCTGCTCGATCTAAATTAGTTTGATACGGAGGGCCATGGAAAAGAAAAATAGATTTGGAAAGATCTTCATCTTTAGTAAGTATATCCAGATCATCTTTTATTGTGGAATATTTTTTCTCGTGGATCGAAACTTCAACCGTTCTTTTTCCTTCTTCGGGTGAAATAGATCCTGGATCAACAAATCTTGAAACATCATTTTTTTCCCAATCTTTTAATAAGAAAGGAGAAGGAGGAGTAAAAGAATAACCGTAAACATCAAACTCTAAAAATTTTGTTTTGCGAAAGTGGATATATTCTATCAATGATTGTTTTTCAAGTTCAAGAATTAATGGTTCTTCAATCCTAGCATCGTCATTACCCAAGATTAAGAAAATCTTGGGATAATGAATTTCAAGTTTAGTTTTTAATGAATGAAGATTTGGTTGAAGAAAATCGAAGATAAAGTTTTTATTGTTATAGTGATGCGGCAGAAGATCTCCTCCTAGGAAAACTGCTTGAGGTTTTTCTGCGAGTATCTCATCGAACAATTTCTTATATAATTCAGTTCTTCCGTGAATATCGGAAACAAAAAAACAATTTTGCATTTTACATTTATTGAATAATTCTTAACTCAATATATGAATACGATCTAAAAGATGATCTGATCTTATTCATTTTAAGTTTATTAAAGAAAATTAATTTGATAATTCTGCAGGATAATTTATATTTGCATTAGAAAAAAATTAACAGAACTATGTTATTAACGATCCATCATAATCACCATCACTTATTCCTTATTGAGGAAGCTGGAGATCTATAATTAATTTTTTGATAAATTGATTGAACTTACATCCGGCAAAGCCGGATTTTTTGTTTTAAAGGAGAAATTATGTTAAACGGAAATTTAAAACTTGCAATTCAAAAGAGCGGAAGACTTACTGAAAAATCTTTACAGCTTTTACGGACTTGCGGATTGGATATTGAAAATTATTCAGATCGATTATTAGTCTCGTCACGAAATTTCGATTTAGACTTGCTTTTTCTTCGGGATGACGATATACCGGAATATGTTCAGGACGGAGTTGCGGATATCGGAATCGTTGGTGAAAATGTTGTTATCGAAAAAGAAGCAGACGTTGATACGATCCAAAAACTTGGATACGGAAAATGCACGTTGATGATTGCAATACCAGAAGATAAAAACATGCTCAGTCTCGATGAACTGAACGGCAAACGTGTTGCAACTTCATATCCCACAATATTGGCAAACTTTTTCCGTAATAATAAAATTGATGCAAAGATTATCCAGATCAGCGGCTCGGTTGAAATTGCACCCTCTCTTGGTATTGCCGATTGCATTTGCGATATAGTTTCAACCGGAAATACTCTGAAGCTAAACAAACTTAAAAAGTTTACAAACGTTTTCGATTCCGAAGCTATTTTAATAGGGAATAAAAATATTGATAAGGATTCCGAGAAGTATGCAATACTGAAAAATTTAATTGTGCGAATTGAATCGGCGCTGAACGCAAAAACATCTAAGTACTTGATGATGAATGTTCCAAAAGCTGCTCTCCCGAGAATTAGAGAAATCTTGCCTTCGTTAAAAAGTCCAACTATACTTCCGCTTGCGGATGAATCAATGCTTGCAGTTCATGCTGTAATTCCTTCCGATACATTCTGGGATATTCAGAATGATCTGCATGAAGCAGGCGCATCCGGATTGTTGTTGATACCAATTGAGAATATGATACTATGAAAATCTTTTCATTAAAAAATATTTCTCAAAGTAAATTACACAGACTATTTTCCCGGCCGGCAATTGAATCTGAAAAGGTTTTTGAAATTGTTGAACCGATTATTGCCGATGTGAAGAAAAACGGTCTTAAAACTGCTCTCAAGTATGCAAAGAAATATGATGGCTTCGATGGGGCTGATATAACCGTTTCGAAAAAAGAAATTGAACAAGCTGAGAAATTATTAGATCGTGAATCAAAGAGAGCAATGCTGACTGCGTTTAAGAATATTGAAAAATTTCATTGCAAACAGATTCCGTCCGGATATGAAATAGAAACAATGCCAGGGGTAAAATGCTCAAGAGAATTCCGTGCAATCGAAAATGTCGGTTTATATATTCCCGGCGGAACAGCAGTCCTTCCATCAACTATGCTGATGTTAGGAATACCGGCTCGAATTGCTGGATGTAAAAGAGTTGCAGCTCTTTCTCCAACAAAAAAAGAAATTAATCCGGCAGTTTTATTTGCTGCAAAGATTTGTGAAGTAGATGAGTTCTATAAAATCGGCGGAGCGCAAGGAGTTGCGTTAATGGCGTATGGTGATAAGACAATTCAAAAAGTCGATAAAATATTTGGACCAGGCAATCAATATGTAACAGCGGCAAAATCTTTAGTTAGTATTGATCCACAAGGATGTGCGATTGATATGCCCGCCGGACCAAGTGAAGTTTTGGTTATCGCAGATGCAAAAGCTAATCCTTCTTATGTTGCATCCGATCTTCTTTCTCAAGCTGAGCATGGCGTTGACAGCCAGGTAATCCTTTTGACTAATAGCGAGAAATTAATCACTCAAGTGCAAGCGGAGATTAAGAAACAAAAAAATTATTTGGTGAGAAGAAATATTATAGAAGGTGCATTGAAGAATTCGTTTGTTCTTCTTATTGATTCGATTGAAGAAGCTATTGAATTAAGCAACCGGTACGCACCGGAACATTTGATTTTAAATATCAGCAATGCCGAAAAGTTTAAAAGGAAAATTGTGAATGCCGGCTCGGTATTTTTAGGAAGTTACTCTGCCGAAAGCATTGGCGATTATGCGTCCGGCACTAACCATTCTCTTCCTACTTATGGTTATGCAAAAACATTTGGCGGAATCTCGGTAGAATCATTTATGAAAACAATTACATTTCAAAATGTGAATAAAATCGGTTTTGAAAATATTGCTTCAACGGTAATCAAGATGGCATTGCTCGAAAAATTAGATGCACATGCAAACGCAATTAAAGTAAGGATGAAGAATGGAAATTGAATTATTAGCAAGGAAGAATATTTTAAAGTTGAAACCGTACACTTCTGCGCGTGGGGATCATATGACGGGGATCTTGTTGGATGCGAATGAAAATAGTTTTGGCTCCGTTGTTGAAGATGAATGGAATGTTGGATTGAATCGTTATCCCGATCCGTTTCATCATAAGCTGCGTGAAGAGCTATCTTCTTATCTGAATGTATCGAAAGATAATTTGTTTATTGGAGTAGGATCCGATGAAATTATTGATTTGGTAGTTAGAATCTTCTGCGAACCGAAAATTGATAATGCTATTATTCTTGAACCAACATACGGAATGTATAAAGTTGTCTGTGATGTTAATGAAGTTTCTACTATTCCAATTCAGTTAGAAAAAACATATCAGCCTAATCTTGAAAAAATATTTAGTTCAATCACAAAAAACACAAAGATGATTTTTATATGTTCCCCTAATAATCCAACAGGGAATCTAATCGATTCGAAACTCATTTATGAATTAGCAAAAAACTTTAACGGGATTGTTTTAGTGGATGAAGCATATATTGAATTTGCAGATCAACCTTCATTGATAAATTCCATTCAAGATTACCCGAACTTAGTTGTTACAAGAACATTTTCCAAAGCTTGGGGTTTAGCCGGAGTAAGGTGCGGTTATTGTGTCGCTTCGTCTCCAGTAATTAATCTTCTTTATAAAATTAAAATGCCTTATAATCTTAATAAGCTGACATCACAAGTTATACTTAACGCATTAAAAAATAATCTGCAAAAAGATAAATTTGTAGAGGCAATAAAATGTGAACGGCAGTTTATTACAAATGAATTAAATTCAAGTTCGAAAATAAAAAAAGTATTTCCTTCTGATAGTAATTATGTTTTGTTTGAATGTGAAAATCCTTCTGAGATTTATCACAAATTAATTGAGAAGGGAATAGTGATACGTGATAGAAGCAACCAGGTGAAAAATTGTTTGAGAGTCTCTGTTGGTACACGGGAACAAAATCTAAAATTTTTAAATGAACTACGGAATGTTTTATGAAAGGACAAAAACAAAATAAGAAAATTGTTCGTAAAGCAGTTCATCAACGCAAGACTAAAGAAACCGATATAAAAATAATATTAGATCTAGATGGTTCCGGAGTGTCAAAGATCAAGACCGGTATAGGTTTTTTCGATCATATGCTTGAACAATTGGCGAAGCATTCGAATATCAATATGGAAATTAACGCCAAAGGCGATTTACACATTGACGAGCATCATACTGTTGAAGATGTTGGGATTGCTTTAGGTGAGGCGATGAGTATTGCTTTGGGAGACCGGAAAGGTATTGAACGGTATGGATTTATGCTTCCGATGGATGATGCACTTGCACAGTGTGCAATTGATCTTGGTGGAAGAGCATATCTATCATTCAACTGTAAATTTAATCGTGAAAAGGTAGGCGAGTTTCCGACTGAATTATTTAAAGAATTTTTCCGAGGACTTTCTATGGGATTGCGTGCGAATATTCATATAAAAGCAACCGGTGAAAATGATCATCACAAAGCCGAGGCAATATTCAAAGCATTTGCACGAGCGTTGAACAATGCATTAAAATATGATTCAAGAAATAAAGGCAGTCTGCCATCAACAAAAGGATTTATATGATTTCGTTGATTGATTATGGAGCCGGTAATACTGCTTCAGTAGCAAACGTATTAAATGATTTGAACTGTGAATTTCAGATCACGAATAATGAATTTGATATTTGCAATTCCGAAAAAGTAATTTTCCCCGGCGTCGGTGAAGCATCATTTGCAATGCGGCATCTGCACATGACGAACTTGTTTACAATGCTTCGCGTTGTAAAAAAACCGCTTCTAGGAATCTGTCTTGGCATGCAGTTGCTTTCCGATAAATCTAAAGAAGGGAATGTTTGCGGTTTAGGAATATTTCCATATTCAACCGAGAAGTTTGATGAAAGCAAAATAAAAGTTCCTCATATGGGATGGAATCAAGTAAGATATGCGAAGCCATCCAAACTATTTGATAATATAAATGAAGGCGAGTTTTTTTATTTCGCGCATTCTTTTTATATACCAATGAATGAGCTTTCAACTTCTGTTTGTAGCTACGATGTGGATTTCTGCGCATCGATGGAAAAGGATAATTATTACGGCGTTCAGTTTCATCCGGAAAAATCCGGTCCGGCCGGAATTCAATTAATTAAAAACTTTATAGAAAAATGTTAATCATACCGGCAATAGATATCCTGGACGGAAAAGTTGTCCGCTTAACAAAAGGAGATTTCGCCACAGCTAAAAGTTATTCGGAACATCCTTTCGATCAAGCTAAAGTTTATGATGACTTTGGTTTTGAGCAAGTGCACATTGTAGATTTGTCCGGTTCGAAGGATGGGAAAATATCAACAATAAAAATTATTGATGAGATCAAGCGGAATACAAAATTGAAAATTGAATTCGGCGGCGGAATAAGAAGTTTAGATGATGCTTCTAATTTATTATCGGTCGGTGTCAATCAAATTGTGATCGGCTCGCTTCCGTTTGTTGACAGATTAGAATTCGAAAAAATTATAAAAATAATTCCACCGGATAAAATAATTATTGCCGCCGATACAATACGCGGTAAAATTGTAATGAAAGGATGGAGCGAGAACTCCGCTCTGGAGATCAGCGTTTACATTACCCAGTGTAAAGGATACGGTTTAAATAATTTTCTCATCACGGATGTTGATAAAGACGGCATGCTTGAAGGACCTAACTTCCGTCTGTATCAGAATCTTAAAGATATTTTCCCGGATATATTTATCATAGCATCCGGGGGAATGAGTAATATGGATGATCTAATCCGGCTGGATAAATTAAAATGCAGTGCGGCGGTTGTAGGTAAAGCTATTTATGAAAATAAAATTTCTTTGAAGGAGCTGGCAGAATTTGGTAAGTAAAAGAATTATTCCTTGTCTTGATGTAAAAGACGGCAGAGTTGTAAAGGGTACAAACTTTGTTGATCTGCGTGATGCCGGTTCTGCAGTTGAACTTGCGGAAAGATATTATCACGAAGGAGCCGACGAACTTGTATTTCTTGATATCACCGCATCATTAGAAAAACGGAAGACGCTTGTTGAGTTGGTGAAAAATGTTGCAAGTGTTATCAGAATGCCTTTTACTGTAGGCGGGGGAATATCCGAGTTAAGCGATATTGAAGCGCTGCTTCGTTCCGGTGCTGATAAAGTTTCTCTCAATTCATCTATTGTAAAAAATCCTTCTTTAATTTCCGATGCCGCTAAACGGTTCGGCAGTCAAGCTGTAGTAGCCGCGATTGATGTGAAGGTGATGAACGGAATTAAAAAAATATTTATTAAAGGCGGAAAAGAAGAAACAGAGTTGGAAGGATTAACCTGGTGCAAAAAAGTTAATGAGCTGGGCGCCGGAGAAATTCTGCTGACGTCAATGGATCATGACGGCACCAAAGAAGGTTACGATCTGGATTTTTTGAAACAAGTTGTAGAGAGTGTTACAATTCCCGTGATTGCATCCGGCGGCGCTGGAACAAAAGAACATTTTCTTGATGCATTTAATATTGGCGTTGATGCTTGTCTTGCCGCAAGTCTTTTCCACTATAGCGAACTTGGAATTAAAGAGTTAAAACAATATTTGAAATCAAACGGAATAAGAGTGCGTTTATGATTAAAGCTGAAGAATTAAATTTTGAAAAACTCGGAGGGTTAATCCCGGCAATTGTGATTGATGAATTAACTAATCAAGTGTTGATGCTTGGATTTATGAATAAGGAAGCTCTTGAAAAGACAATTGAGTCGAAGCGGGTTACATTCTTCAGCAGATCGAAGAATACACTCTGGATAAAAGGTGAAACGTCGGGAAATATTTTGAATCTAGTTGATATTAAAACCGACTGCGATAATGATTCGTTATTAATCTATGCACAACCTGCCGGTCCTACATGCCATACGGGTGATTACTCATGTTTCGGTGTTGAGAAAACAAATATTTATTTTCTAAATCAGTTGAGTGAGTTGATAAAAGAAAGAAAGATAAATCTTCCGGAAAATTCCTACACTACTAAATTATTTAAGGAAGGTGCGAATAGAATAATTCAGAAAGTTGGTGAAGAAGCAATTGAAACTGTGATTGCGGCAAAGAACCGCGATAAGAATGAAATAGTAAATGAAACTGCCGATTTAATCTACCATCTTTTAGTCATGTTAACCGAACAAGAAATTGAGTTTGAAGATGTTGTACAAAAATTAATTGAGCGGTATAGAGAGAAATCATAATAAAAATAACAATACGTAAAAAGCTTAATCAAGATCTATCTCAAACCAATCTTTAATTATCTCATATTCCTTCCCGCTATATGAAATGTGATTATACTCGTTGGTTTTCGATGAATAAGTATAATCTTTCGACCATTTATTGATATTGAATATAATCTCTTCTATAGCATTAAGGATGTAAGATAATTCTTCATTCGTCATTGTCGGATGTAAGGACAAACGCACCCAACCCGGTTTTTCCGAAAGGTCACCATGATTAATTTTATCAGTTATTCGTTTTGAACGAGTTGGATCAACGTGTAGTAAATAATGTCCGTATGTTCCTGCGCAAGAACATCCACCACGAACTTGAATACCATAACGATCATTTAACAATCTCACCATCAAATTGTAATGAATATCTTCGACATAAAAAGAGATAATGCCAAGTCGGTCTTTTATTTCTTGAGCAAGGATATGAAGTGAAGGAATTTGTTCCAGATAATTGAATGCGATCTTCAGAAGCTCATGTTCACGTTTTAAGATATTCTGAACACCCATTTCTTCTTTTAATTTAATTACAAGTGCAGTTTTAATTGCTTGAAGAAAACCAGGTGTACCGCCATCTTCACGAAGTTCAATATCTGCAATATATTTATGTTGTCCCCAGGGATTAGTCCAATCAACTGTACCACCGCCGGGATTATCGGGAATTTTTCTATTGTAAAGTTTAGAATCAAAAATTAATACGCCTGAAGTACCGGGTCCGCCTAAGAATTTATGGGGAGAGAAAAATATTGCATCAAGTTTTTCCAAAGGATCTTCCGGATGCATATTAATATTGAGGTAAGGCGCTGCCGCTGCGAAATCGATAAAACAAATTCCTCCGTATTCGTGCATTATTTTTGCCATCAAATGATAAGGCGGTTTAACACCGGTTACATTTGATGATGCAGTGAATGAACCTATTTTTATTTTGCGGTGATTATAAAGTTCAATAAGATACCTAAAGTGATCGAGATTCACTAAGCCCTGCTCATCCGGTTCAATAATTACAACATCGCAAATTGTTTCCAACCAGGATGTTTGATTAGAATGATGTTCCATGTGCGTGAGAAAAACAACCGGCTTTTCTTCTTCTGGAATATGAGTATAATTTTGAAGCTGCTCGCATACACGTAAACCGAGTAAACGTTGGAACTTATTTACAACCGCTGTCATTCCATATCCTGCAAAAATAATTACATCATCATTTGAGGCATTCACATGATTCTTTATAATATTTTTTGCTTCTGAATATGCTCTAGTCATGGTTGTTCCGGTAACAGATGATTCAGAATGTGTATTACCGACAAATGGAGAGAATTTTTTTTCTAAAATTTTTTCAATTGGTGAGTAAAGACGACCGCTAGCAATCCAATCCGCATAGATTATTTTTTTCTCGCCGTAAGGAGATCCAAATACTTGGTCTAAACCAATTATATTTTTTCTGAATATTGAAAAATAATTTTCTAACGACATATTAAAAACTTTCTTTGATTGAAAATAGTTTTTTCTGAAAATACAAATGACTGTGGTAAAAAGTCTAAATTAGAAATTATTCGTTTCCAACTTACATTTACTTACTAATGTTTTTGAACATAACCTATCTGGAATGTTTGTTAGTTCAGTTACAAGACATTCGTCAGGATTACAGCATGTTTGGCAAACTCTTTTGTATGCCCGCATTTCTAATAATTTAATATGCGGCGCAAGAAAATCTTTTTTAATCTATTCTTCTCTAAATAAATCTGTACTTAGATATTTCTTATTATCATCTGGAAAGACAGTAACTACAATTGCATCGTTAGATAGTTCATTCTGAATTTTTAACGCACCTAAAAAATTAGCGCCCGAAGAAATATCAACTCCTACGCCGAGTTCTTGAGCAAGTTCTTGAGCCATGATTATTGAATCCCCATCATCAACTTTAATTACATGATCTAATAATTTCAAATCCACTATTTCAGGAATAAATTCATCGGAGATGCCTTGTATTCTGTGTTTGCCTACTTTACAACCTGTCGAAAGAGTAGGTGAGTTAGCAGGTTCAAGAGGATAGAGTTTTATGTTCGGGAATTTTTCTTTTAAATATTTGCCTGTGCCCATTATAGTACCGCCGGTGCCAACACCTGCAATAAAAGCATCGGGTGTTAGTTCATGAAAGATCATTTGCCAATAGATTTCAGGTCCCGTTGTTTGATAATGAGCATCACTATTATCTGTGTTTGAAAATTGCCGCGGTAAAAAAGCTCCTTCCGTTTTTGCAGCTAATTCTTCCGCTCGATCTATACTGCCAAGAAAACCGCTTTCTTCTTTAGAAACCAAAACTATGTTTGCTCCAAAACTTCTAATAAGATTAATTCTTTCCTGACTCATCCAATCCGGCATAAAGATGGTAACCGGGTGACCCAAAATTTTTCCAATTGATGAAAAAGCTATTCCGGTATTACCGCTGGTTGCTTCAATGATTAGTGCACCTTGTTTTAGTTTATTTCTTGCGTATCCTTGTTTTAAAATATGAAATGCCATTCTATCCTTGATACTTCCTGTCATGTTTAAATTTTCTGCCTTAGCAAAAATTTTTCTCTTCTCTCCGTTAAATAAAAATTTAATTTCTAATAGGGGAGTATTGCCCATTAAACTTGATAGTCCGGCAACTCTGTTTTGATTATCTGACATATCATTTCCAGAATAATGTTTAATGAATATAATCAAATGTAATAATTGTTTATCTATACATATAAAAAATAACTAGTTTAAAACAAAAAAGCCGTCTAGATTAAATCAAGACGGCTTCAAAATAAAATCATAATTTACTAACCAAGATATGCTTTCAGATTTTTACTTCGTGTAGAATGGCGCAATCTTATTAATGCTTTTTCTTTAATCTGACGAACACGTTCACGGGTTAGATTCAGCTTCTCGCCGATCTCTTCTAAAGTAAGTGAGTGTTCTTTACCTAATCCAAAGTAGAGACGAATGACTTCAGCTTCTCTTTCTGTTAACGTCGAAAGTGATCTTTCAATTTCGGCTTTAAGAGATTCCTTCATAAGTGTAAAATCGGGAGCCGGTTGATCATCATTCGGCATAACATCTAACAAACTGTTATTATTGTCTTCACTATGAGCAAACGGGGCATCCATTGAAACGTGACGGCCTGCAATCTGCATGGCATAGGTAACATCAGCAACATCCATATCAAGTTGAGTAGCAATTTCTTCGGGGCTTGGTCTTCGTTCATATTCTTGTTCGAGTTGACTGAGCGCTTTTCCCATTTTATTCAAAGCACCAACACGATTCAGCGGAAGACGAACCATTCTGGATTGTTCAGCAATTGCCTGCATAATTGATTGTCTAATCCACCAAACAGCATAAGAAATAAATTTGAAGCCGCGTGTTTCATCAAATCTTCTTCCGGCTTTTATCAAACCTAAGTTACCCTCATTAATTAAATCACCAAGAGGAAGACCTTGATTCTGATATTGTTTGGCAACACTTACGACAAACCTTAAATTAGCTTTGGTAAGTTTCTCAAGAGCTAATTGATCTCCCTTTTTTATACGAATTGCCAATTCAATTTCTTCATTGGGCGTTAGAAGATCTACTTTCCCGATCTCTTGTAGGTACTGATCTAATGATTTACTTTCTCGGTTTGTAAATTGCTTCGTAATTTTCAATTCTTAATCTCTCCTTAAAATATTGTTTCCATTGAATATTTATATAACTTCTTAAATTGAAACTTACTTTTGACTCTTATTATGCAATAAAGTTCCTAAAGAGAGGGAATATTCTTCTTATGAATATTCTCTCCTTACTTAATTTGTCTCTGATGTGAATTTGAAAAGAGAGTACAAAACTTATTTTTATAAGTAGTTATTTGATATGTGCTAATAAAAATCACTAATCAAAAATAAAGAAAAAATGGCTGATTGTCTATTAAAATCTTATCCTAACTATAAGCAGAACTTAACTTTATAATGATCATCAAAGTTTGAATAATAGATACCAAACACCTTCAAAATTGGCTTTGATATTCAAGATTCTTAAGTTTTTTAATGCCAATCTTGAATATTTAATAGGCAATACTGAATTAACCTAAAAATTCTAATGAAAGTTCAATTAAAACAGGGAATATTAAGATAATAACAGTGCCTAAGAATTTATTCTTTAGCTCTATTTTTAATAAATAAGAATCATTTTCCAAGAAATTTGGTACCATCCTCACTTAAATTCTTTATAAACTTTTCTGGATCTTTTTTGAACTTTTTATCGCATCCAAGGCAGCAAAACCCAATTGTTTTTCCTTTGTTGTAATCCACTCCCAAAATCAAGACACATTTTATTAAAAAACTGTAGAGACATTTTAAGCTACCTTCGAATAAATATTTTGTTTTACAAAATCTTCAGGACTGATGTATCCAAGAGCTGAATGAGGATAGTCGTTATTATAAAACTCAATAAAATCTTCAACTGATTTTTTGGCTTCATCATACTTATCATAATCTCTGGTCCAAATAATTTCTTCTTTGAACGTTCTAAAAAATCTTTCGGTATCAGCGTTTCCTTTGGGGTTGGAGTATGATGTCGTAATGTGGTTAATGCCCAATGTGTTGCAGAAGTTTTCGTATTTGGTGCTTGTCGGCTGCGAGCCGTTATCACTAATCAGCATTAATTCATATTCTCTACTTCCAAGAGTAAGTTCTTTTTCTACGGCTTGATTTAGTGAATCAATCCATTGCTCAGCTTTAGATCTCAATGATAAATTCCATCCAACTATTTTTTTGGTAAACCAATCAAGAACTACAACAAGATAAAGCCAACCTACCGTATCGACGTAGAACTTCGTCATATCGGTTCCCCAAACTTGATTTACTTTTTCGGCTCGTATTTTTTCTCTTTGAGCAACTCTCGTGGCTTTATACCGCTTTACATCAACCAACAATCCGTTTTCTTTCATTAATCGATAAGCCAGCTTATAGCTTATCCAGATACCCATTCTATAGCGTAAATAAGCTCTCACTCTTCGATAACCCCAATATGGATGCTCTGATTTAATCTGCTTTATAATTCCGATGACCAGCTCATATTTCTTCATCTTTTGATCACCGGAAAGTTTCTCTTGCGGTATTCTTTCCCTGTAATAGCTAGACCGATTGATCTCGAGAACTTGGCAAATATTTTTTACTGTATGTCCTTGCATTTTTAGTTCGTCTATTATTTCAGTGCTGTTCAACTCAGATTCAAGTTTTTTTTTAAGATTTGTATCTCTACAGTTTGACGGCCAATTACTTTCTCAAGCTCTTCTATTTTTGCTCTCTCTGCTTGATTATTATTTATACCAGATGGCTGAACTAAAGC